>NZ_JBSIFD010000002.1:0-434962 GCF_053615495.1 Comamonas sp. HJ-2
GCTCTTAGCTCAGTTGGTAGAGCAGCGGACTCTTAATCCGTTGGTCGAGTGTTCGAATCACTCAGGGCCCACCAAAAATTTCTTCAGTCTGATTCTTCAGATTGATCCTCCGGTTTATCCGGCGGGCTCTTAGCTCAGTTGGTAGAGCAGCGGACTCTTAATCCGTTGGTCGAGTGTTCGAATCACTCAGGGCCCACCAAAATTCAAAAGCCAAAGTTCTCAGGAACTTTGGCTTTTTTCTTGGGCCGCAACCTGAGCGCCGCCGAATCTGCAAAAGCATGGGCGCCGACACCGGAGCCGCGCCATATCAGGCATCATGCAGACATCCCCGGGCAGTATTTGCCCACCCAAGAATCACTATGCAAAACGACCTCTCCACGTTCTGGCGCGGACCGCGTTGGACTCTGGCCATGCTGCTTGCCATTCTCGGCATGCTGGGCCCGTTCTCGGTTGACACCTATATTCCCGCCTTCTCGGGCATTGCCAAGGCCTTGGGCGCAACCCCCGTAGAAATGCAGCAGACCCTGTCCGCCTACCTGCTGGGCTTTGCCTTCATGAACCTGTTTCATGGCGCCCTGGCCGACAGTTTCGGACGTCGCCCCGTCATCCTCTGGGGACTGGTGATGTTCACCATCGCCTCGGCCGGCTGCGCGCTGTCGCAGAACATCACCCAGCTGGTGATATTCCGTACGCTGCAGGGCCTGTCCACCGGCGCCGGCATCGTGGTCTCGCGCGCCATCGTGCGCGACATCTTTCCGCCGACCCAGGCCCAGGGCGTGATGGCGCAGATCACCATCTTCTTCGGCGTTGCGCCGGCACTGGCTCCCGTGATTGGCGGCTGGCTGTTCGTGCACCTGAGCTGGCAGGCCGTGTTCTGGTTCCTGAGCATCGTGGGCGTGCTGCTCTGGCTCATCAACGTCAAGTTTCTGCCCGAATCGCTGCCGCCACAAAAACGCCAGCCCCTCCAGTTCAGACCGCTGATGCAGGGCTATGGCATCTTGCTCACCGATCCGCGCTTTCTGCTGCTGGCCCTGGCCAGCGGCATTCCGTTCAACGGCATGTTTCTCTATCTGCTGTCGGCGCCGGCTTTTCTGGGCGATATCCTGCAGCTCGAGCCCACGCAGTTCTTCTGGTTCTTCATCGCCACCATCGGCGGCATCATGGCCGGCAGCTGGACCAGCGGTCGCCTGGCCGGACGCATCCCGCCCAAGCGCCAGATCCGCCACGGCTTTCTGGTGATGTGCGTGACCTCCATCATCAATCTGGTGGCCAATCTGATCTGGCCCGCCCATGTGAGCTGGGCCTTGATTCCCATCAGCCTGTTCGCCTATGGCTGGGCGCTGATGGTGCCCGTGGTGACGCTGCTGGTGCTGGACATCCATCCTGCGCGGCGCGGCCTGGCCTCTTCGCTGCAGGCCGTGGTGGGCTCGGTGGCCAACGGCTTTGTGGCCGGCGTGATTGCGCCGCTGGTCATGCATTCGGCCGCACTGCTGGCCACGGGCTCGATTCTGATGATGCTGATCGGCCTGGTCGCCTGGATCTATCTGCACCACCACTGGCCGGACATCGGCCGCCATGCCTCCGAGCATTAAAAAAGGAGCTTCTACCGCACGTCATTCATAGACTTCAGATTGGAAAGCATCTGAAATCCTTGAATGACATGCGCCAGCAGCTCACTTTTCAAGAGCTATCTCAACCCTGTACGGGCAACAAAAAGCCGGCTTCAAGAGCCGGCTTTTTCATGCTTCGGGCCGCAGCCCGAATCAGCGATCAACGCTCGTCGCGACGCGGTGCGCGGGGCTTGCGCTCGAAGCTGCGCTCGCCACCACGTTCGCCATGGGGCTGATAAGGCTTGCCGGCACCCTGACCAAAGGCAGGACGGCGATCGCCGCCGCCGAAGCCGCGCGATTCACCACCACGGAAGCCGCCTTCGCGGGGAGCGCCAGCATGAGCGCCTTCACGGCCACCGCCAAAGCTCTTGCGACCGAAATCGCCGCCTTCACGGCGCTGGGCACCACCGAAGCCGCCACGCGATTCGCCGCCGCCGAAGCTGCGCTCTTGACGCTCGCCACCACGGAAACCGCCGCGATCGCCACCAAAGCTGCCGCGATCATCACGACGCTCGAAGCTGCGCTCTTGACGCTCGCCACCGAAGCTGGGGCGGCCACCGCCGAAGCCGCGATCACCACCACGGTCGCCGCCGCGATCGGCAAAGCGATCACCACGAGGTGCACCAAAACCGGCGCGATCGCCACCGAAACGGTCACCGCCACGGTCGCCACCGAAACCACCGCGATCATTGCCACGGCCACCGCCGAAGCTGCCGAAGCCGGACTTGCGACCGTAGCCTTCGCCATCGCGACGACCACCGAAGCCACCGCGACCACCGGCGCCGCCGCCACGGCGACCGTCACGCTCGCCAGAGGCGGGGAAACGCTGCTGGGGTTCCATGCCGGGAATGGTCTCGGCCTTGAACTGCTGGCGGGTATAGCCTTCGATGTCGAACACGCGGCGACGGTCGCGGAATTCAGCAAACGTCACGGCCACGCCTTCGCGGCCCGCACGACCGGTACGACCGATACGGTGGGTATAGTCCTCAGCCTTCATCGGCAGGCCGTAGTTGAAGACGTGGGTGATGGTGGGCACGTCGATACCGCGAGCAGCCACATCGGTGGCCACCAGGATCTGCACCTGGCCGTTGCGCAGCGCCATCAGGCGGCGGTTGCGCAGACCCTGGCTCAGAGCACCGTGCAGGGCCACGGCAGAGAAACCGTCCTGCTGCAGATCGTTGGCCAGACCGTCACATTCCACCTGGGTGGACGCAAACACGATGGCCTGGTTGATGCTGCTGTCACGCAGCCAGTGGTCGAGCAGCTTGCGCTTGTGCTGCATGTTGTCGGCCCAGAACAGCGCCTGCTTGATGTTGGCGTGCTTCTCCTGGGGCGTGGCAATCGTGATCTTCTTCACGTTGGCGCCGCCGTCATGCATCACGCGCATGGCCAGTTGCTGAATGCGGGGAGCAAACGTGGCGCTGAACATCATGGTCTGCTTGCGCTCGGCCGTCAGCTGGTTGACTTCGGCCAGATCGTCGGAGAAGCCCAGGTCCAGCATGCGGTCGGCTTCGTCGACCACCAGGAACTGCACCTTGTCCAGCTTGATCTGCATGGAACGCTGCAGGTCCAGCAGACGGCCGGGAGTGGCCACCACCAGATCGGCGTTCTGCAGCTTGGCGATTTGCAGCTGGTAAGGAATGCCGCCCACCACGTTGGCGATGCGGATGCCGCGGCAGTGCTTGACCAGCTCGATGGCGTCATGCGCCACCTGCTGGGCCAGCTCACGCGTGGGGCACAGCACCAGGGCGCCGGGCACGGCGGCCTTGAAGTTGCGGGCGTTGGTGGGGTCCTTGCGCTTGTTGCGCTTGGGAGCGGGCTCGCCCTTGGCCGCAGCTTCGGCGCACAGGCGCTCGAATTCAGCCTTGGCGGCCGCATCGGCCACGGCACGCTGCTTGATCAGGGTGTGCAGCACGGGCAGCAGGAAGGCAGCGGTCTTGCCCGAGCCGGTCTGGCTGGAGACCATCAGGTCGATGAAGCCGTCTGCATCGGCACCTTCACCCATGGCCAGGGGAATGGCTTGCAGCTGCACAGCAGTAGGCTGGGTATAGCCCAGGTCGGTCACGGCCTGGATCAGTTCGGGGGCCAGACCCAGTTCGACGAAGCCATTGGGTTCGTCAGCGGCTTGGGTTTCTTCGACAGCGGCATCTTCCGCGTCCATGTCGGCCAGCATGGCGTCCAGACGGGAATCGAGTTCGGGAGAAGACAAAGCAATATCAGCAGCGGCCACTTGGCCCTGCTCCAGGGAGTTTTCTGTCATGAATAGCTCACGCAAAAAGCGACGCAGTCAGCGTGCTGCTCGCTTCTTTGACGGTTGGTTATCAACATCCACCGTCAGACTTTGACTGGCCCGTTCGCAAAACGGGGCAGATGGGTGTTATGGCTTGTCGTGTCGGCGCTGGGCAGGCCGTTGCACGCAAGTAAGAACCCGGTGTGTGATGGAGATGCGCAAAAATTACCCATTGATCGGGTAAGCAGTGCATTGTCGCATGTACCGGGTTTTCCCGCAAGTGGCAGGGCTATACCGACCCGCCACCGCACCATCAGACGCTGAGCAGTTGCTGGCGGTAATGCTGCAGCTCGTCGATGGACTCGTGCACATCGGCCAGGGCCGTGTGGCGCTGCGCCTTCTTGAAGGAGGTATAGGCCTCGGGCTTCCAGCGCTTGGCCAGCTCCTTGAGCGTGCTCACATCGATATTGCGATAGTGAAAGAAATTGTTGAGCTTGGGCATGTAGCGCTCCATGAAGCGCCTGTCCTGACCAATGCTGTTGCCGCACAGCGGCGTCTTGCCCTTGGGCACGTATTTGCCCAGAAAGGCAATCAGCGCGGCTTCCGCCTCTGCTTCGCTGATGGTCGAAGCCTTGACCTTGTCGATCAGGCCGCTTTTGCCATGCGTGCCCTTGTTCCAGGCATCCATGCCGCCCAGCAGCTCGTCGGACTGATGAATGGCGAATACCGGGCCTTCGACGCGAATCTGCAGATCGGAGCTGCTGACCACCACGGCAATCTCGATGATGCGGTCGCGGTCGGGGTTCAACCCCGTCATTTCGCAGTCCAGCCACACCATATTGAGATCGGATTTGGGCAGAACCGGTGGGGTAGCGGCCACGGGGGCGGCGCTGACGGAATTCGTACAGGAAGCTTCAGACATGGCGCAAATTGTCGCCTACACTGCCAATACATGGCTTCCAGACTAGATTTCACATTGGCACTTTCGCTGCTGTTTGCGACGGCCGTGGCCCTGCAATGGCTGCTGCGCGTGTGGCTTGTTTCGCGCCAGGTGCGCCATGTGGCCACCCACCGCGACGCCGTGCCACCGGCATTTGCCCATCGCATCAGCCTGTCCGCCCACCAGAAGGCGGCCGACTACACGCTGGCCAAGGCCAGGGTGTCGCTGATCGACATCACGCTGTCGGCCGCCGTGCTGCTGTGCTGGACGCTGCTGGGCGGGCTGGACTGGCTCAACCGCTGGCTGCTGGAGTTCATCAGCCCCGGCCTGTGGCAGCAGCTGGCGCTGCTGGCCGGCTTTGCCGTGATCTCGGCCCTGATAGAGCTGCCCCTGTCGCTCTATCAGACCTTCAGGCTGGAGCAGCGCTTCGGCTTCAACCAGATGACGCCAGGCCTGTGGCTGGGCGACCTGCTCAAGTCGACGCTGGTGGCTGCCATCATCGGCCTGCCGCTGGCGGCCCTGATTCTCTGGCTCATGGGCGGGGCCGGGCCGCTGTGGTGGCTCTGGGCCTGGGGCGCCTGGACGGCTTTCAATCTGCTGCTGATGTGGATTTTCCCCAGCTTTATTGCACCGCTGTTCAACAAGTTCGAGCCACTGGCCGATGAAAGCCTCAAGAGCCGTGTGACCCGGCTGATGGAGCGCTGCGGCTTTGCGGCCAAAGGACTGTTCGTGATGGACGGAAGCCGCCGCTCGGCGCATGCCAACGCCTATTTCACGGGTTTCGGCAATTCCAAGCGCGTGGTCTTCTTTGACACCCTGCTCAGGCAGCTCAGCCCCGGCGAAGTCGAAGCCGTGCTGGCTCACGAGCTGGGCCACTTCAAGCACAAGCACATCAGCAAGCGCATGGTCCTGATGTTCGGCGTCTCGCTGCTGGGCTTTGCGCTGCTGGGCTGGCTCAGCCAGCAACTCTGGTTCTACACGGGACTCGGAGTCTCGGTGCTGCTGGGTCCGAACATCGACGTGGCTGCCGAAAACAATGCGCTGGCCCTGCTGCTGTTCATGCTGGCCGTGCCGGTCTTCAGCTTCTTCGTCACGCCGCTGATGTCGGCCATGTCGCGCCGCGACGAGTTCGAGGCCGATGCCTATGCCATGCAGCAGGCCGACGGTGCACAGCTCGCTTCTGCACTGCTCAAGCTTTACGAGGACAATGCCTCCACACTCACGCCAGACCCATGGTATGTGAGCTTTTACTATTCACACCCTCCTGCCGTGGATCGCCTGGCGCGCATGCCGGCTCCTGCAGGCAGCTTGTAACACCACAACGATTTCAGACATGAGCACACCCACACTGCAACAGAAAGACTGGTCCCAACTCAAGCGCAGTGCCTTGAGCATGGAGCAAGTGCAAGAGCAGCTGACCCCCCTCCAGGGCTGGGAGCTGCTGGCCGGCAACGCGGCCATCAGCAAGACCTTCCGTTTCGTGAATTTCTACGAAACCATGGCCTTTGTGAACGCGCTGGCCCTGATTGCCCATCAGCAGGACCACCACCCCGATCTGGAGGTGGGCTACAACCGCTGCAAGGTCAGCCTCAACACCCATGATGTGGGCGGCATCTCCGAGACCGACATCGACTGCGCACGCCGCATCGAAGCACTGCTGAATCCGGCCTGATCCTTATGGCAAAACAAGGACGGCGCCCAGGCGCCCAGGCAACAGGCGACACCCAGACAGGCCTGGTGGTCGCCAGCTATGGCCGCCATTGCGTGGTCGAGACCCCGGACGGCGAACGCCGCATATGCCACCCACGCGGCAAGAAAAGCCAGGCCGTGGTGGGCGACCATGTGCAATGGCTGGCTCCCCCACCCGGCCAGGGCGATGAGGGCACGATCGAGAAAATCGTGGAGCGCCGCAACGTCTTCTACCGCCAGGATGACATTCGCACCAAGACCTTTGCCGCCAACCTGGACCAGCTCCTGATTCTGATAGCCGCCGAGCCGGTATTCAGCGAAGTGCAGCTCGCCCGTGCGCTGATCGCCGCCGAGGCCGCGCATATCAAGCCCATCATTGCGCTCAACAAGATGGACCTGGAAGAGCCCTTCCTGCGCGCCTGGCAGCGGCTGGAGCCTTACCGGACCATGCGTGATGCCGCGAACGCTGCACCGCATTACATGGTGCTTCCGCTGTCGCTGGAAGATGCAGACGATGAGGATCGCGACGCCATCATCGGTCTGCTGGAGGGCAAGACCACACTGGTTCTCGGTCCTTCGGGCGTAGGCAAGAGCACCTTGATCAACTTGCTGCTGCCCGATGCCAAGGTGGCGACCAACGAAATTTCGCAGGCGCTGAACACCGGCAAGCACACCACCACCAGCACCACCTTGTACTGGGTGGACGAGGCACGCACCACCGCCATCATCGACTCGCCAGGATTTCAGGAGTTCGGCCTCTATCACATTGCCGCCACGCAACTGGCAGCCTGCATGCCCGACATCGGCGCACTGGCGGACCAGTGCAAGTTCTACAACTGCACCCATCTGCATGAGCCTGGCTGCGCCGTCATGGCCCAGGTCGAAGCGCAGGACAGCCCCCACTCCATCAGTGCCAACCGCTACCGGATCTATGGCGAGCTGTTCGATGAACTGAGTCAGGAACCTCGCTACTGAGCGCGAGGCCAGCCAAGCCGCAGGGCCGCGCCATATGAGAGCAATTTCAGCGTTTGCCACGCAGCCATTCCAAGCCCGATGAGCGCCGGCACGAGTGCTCGGCCTCCGGGATTGGCTGCCGGCCACAACCCGGTGTTCACGTCATGAAGCCCAGAGTTTTACAGCCCTGTTTGCAAGCCGCCCTCGCCGTCGCGCTGTCTGCAGGCATGAGCCTGGCCTGGGCCCAGGGCACGGACTCCGCCCCCAGCTGGGAGGACGAGCCACCCACGCTGTCTCGCTGGATCGAAGAAGGCTACAAAGCCGAGCTGAGCCGGCAGCCATGGCGCGCAGCGCAGCGCTATTGCGCGGCAGCACGCTATGGCAGCCTCGAAGCCCAATACCGGCTGGGCCGGCTGCTGTTGCTGGGGCGAGGCTTGACTCCCGACCCTGCCACGGGCACGACACTGCTGGCCCTGGCCGCCCAGCGCGGCCATGAGAAAGCCCGCTTGCTGCTGGCCGGCAAGCTCCCTGGCGACCGGCTGCCCGACTGCCTGACCCAGGGCGATGCGCCCGCACAGGAGTTTCTGGAAGCCAGCCAGGAGGCCGTCCCCCACGAGGTGGTGGCCAGCTATGTGAGCAGCCTGCCCAAGGAGAAGCGGCGCATGGCCGAGCTGGTGCAGCGCCTCGCGCCGCGCTTCTCGATTGATCCGAGGCTGGCACTGGCCATCGTGCGCTCGGAGTCGAATTTCGAAGCGCAGGCGCTGTCGCCGCGCAACGCTCAGGGCCTCATGCAACTCATTCCCGAGACGGCCGAGCGCTTTGGCGTGCGCGATGCCTGGAACCCCGAGCAGAACGTGCGTGGCGGCCTGGCCTACCTGCGCTGGCTGCTGGAGCGCTTCGAGGGCGATGTGGCACTGGTATCGGCCGCCTACAACGCGGGCGAGAGAACCGTGCAGCAGTATGGCGGTGTGCCTCCTTATGCGGAGACGCGTGAATATGTGCGACGCATACTCAGCTTCTATCGCGCCAAGCACCACGAGCGCCCTGCTCGCTGATCGCACCTTGAACAGTGCCCCGCATGCCCGTCGCACCTGAGCCACCTTGGTATATGGCAATGCGCAACACAGGACTTCGATGACCCGCTGCGGCTGGAGCGCTCATGCTGTCAAGCATCTGCCGCGCAGAAGGCAATGTCCGGGTGCTCAACCGAGCAGACGGGCAAAAGTCAGCAAGGCCAGCAGCAAAAGCCAGACCACGACCGAACGCCAGACCAGCCCCACAACACTGCGAAGATGGGACATTTCCGGCTCTCGCCCCGGAGTGACATCGCTGCCCGTCCACTGTGCATCGTCGCCCTCTTCACCGTCAGCCGCATCGCGGCGGCGCAAGGCCTCGCCCCCCAGGCGGACATTGATGGCACCCGCAGTGGCGGCCAGAATCACGCCATCGTTGTCATTGGGAAAGCGCTGGGCATAGACGCGCCAGTTGTCTATGGCCTCCTCAAAGCTGCCCACCATGGCAAAGGACAGCGCCGTCAGCCTCGCCGGCAGCCAATCGATCGCATACCAGGCCTTGGCTGCGGCGGACTGCAAACGCTCGCTGGTCGGTGCCCGAAGGCCTTCCGCCCCCTTGCGCGACCAGGCACGCGACAGATATTCGGCCATGCGGTAGAGGATGGCCCCCAGCGGCCCCAGCCCCAGAGCCGAGAGAATCGAAAACCAGAACAGCACGCCAAACACATGACGGTGTGCGGCCAGCACCGAGTACTCGATGACATGGCGCACTACTTCGCTGCGTGGCACCTCGCTGGCATCGACCTGCTGCCAGTCGGCCAGGGCCTGACGGGCGGCAAACTCATCGCCGGCATCGAGCGCATCGCGAATCCGCGTAAAGTGGTGGCTGAACTGGCGAAAGCCCAGCGTGACATAGAGCACCGCGACATTCCACAGCATGGCTGCAGGCCAGCCTATGAACTCCATCAGCGCCCAGAATATGCCCAACACGATAACGCTGGGCAACAGCACGGCCATCACCCAGGCAAGCCAGCCATGGTGGGGCTTGCCCGCATCAAAGTTGCTGCGTACGGTTACGGTCCAGGCGCGATAACCAGCCTGCACCAGATTGGAGCGGGCCAGCGGGCGCGCCTGTTCCAGCAGCAGTGCAATCAGGATGGCAAAAAAGCTCATTGCTTCATCATAGCGGCGCAGTTTGTCGGCTCGTTACAACTGCTGTCTCAAGCCGCCAAAAAACGGTAAAGATTGCGCAACATGCCCGCTGTCGCGCCCCAGATATAACGTTGCTGCTCGCCATCCTGATAGGGCATGGCAAACCATTCGCGATCCACCCCCTGCCACAGCATGGCGTGACGCTCATGATGTGCGGGATTGAGCAGATACGACAGGGGAACCTCAAACAGATCAGCCACTTCTCCAGGATTGGGGAAATAACTGGCCTGCGGATGGACCAGCGCCACCACGGGGGTGATGTGAAACGCTGTCCCCGTCACGTAAATGGGCAAGCGACCCAGCACCTCGACATTCTTGGGAGCCAGTCCCACTTCCTCATGCGCCTCGCGCAATGCCGTTGCCTCGGCCGAAACATCCTGCGGGTCACGTTTACCGCCCGGGAAAGCCACCTGGCCCGAGTGAGTGGACAGCCTGGCCGAGCGCACGGTCAGCAATACCGTGGGCTGCTCGCGCATGACTATGGGCACGAGCACGGCCGCGTCAGAAGGCTGCTTGGCCGTGATGCGCTTTTCCTGCATGGCTTCAGGAAGCCATTGCGGCGGCTGGGCAAAGCGCGTGCGCAGAGCCTGCGGCGTCTGTGCAGCCAGCGGAACAGCCGGCAGTTGGCTATCGATGCCCAGAAGGCGAGCCTTGCGCGGATCAACAATGCCCACCACGGGGGGCGAAAAATTATCAGATGCAGGCATGTATGTGTTCGGCCAAACCCCAAAGCAAGAATCACGAAGCCAAGGCAGACATAAAAAAAGCCGCCACAGCGAACTGTAGCGGCTTTTACGGAATCACTTCCGAAGCGTGTATTACTCGGCTGCAGCTGCAGTCTTGTTAACACGCTGGGGCAGCTTTTCCTTGATACGAGCAGACTTGCCGCTACGCTCACGCAGGTAGTACAGCTTGGCACGGCGCACATCACCGCGACGCTTGACTTCGATCTTGGCGATCAGGGGAGAGTAGGTCTGGAACGTACGTTCCACGCCTTCGCCGCTGGAGATCTTGCGCACTGTGAAGCCGCTGTTCAGGCCGCGATTACGCTTGGCAATCACCACGCCTTCGTAAGCCTGCACGCGCTTACGGTTACCTTCCACCACGTTCACGCTCACGATGACGGTGTCACCGGGGGCGAATTCGGGGATGGTCTTGTTCAGGCGAGCGATTTCTTCTTGCTCGAGGGTCTGGATCAGATTCATGATTTAGTCCACCTTGATCTTGTCCGCGCCAGAATTGGCAAGCGCCGGGATTGGCGCTATTGCTGCATTACAAGAACAGCCCGAAAGCTGTCCCGCTATTTCCTTGCAGCGGCCGGATAGAGGATCAAAGAACCTGCAATTATAGCTTGGACGCTGTTTTTGCCAAAAAACCCTCATCTTTGGCATTGAGCAGCCCCTGTTCGCGGGCCTGCTCTATCAGCTCGGGCCTGTGCTCGGCCGTGATGCTCAAGCGCTGATCACGACGCCAGCGCTCGATATTGGAGTGATGGCCGGAGAGCAGCGCGGCTGGCACCTCCTGGTCATTCCAGACTTCTGGGCGAGTGTAGTGGGGGCAGTCCAGCAAACCGTCAAGCGCAGGATTGAAGCTGTCCTGCTGAAAGCTGCCTTCATCGTTAAGCACACCGGGCTGCAGACGCGCCAAAGAGTCCAGCAACACCATGGCTGCCAGCTCACCACCCGAAAGTACAAAGTCACCCAGACTCAGTTGATGAGTGACATTTCTATCAATGAAACGCTGGTCAATGCCCTCATAGCGGCCACAGAGCAGCACCGCACCCCGGCTTTCGGCCCAATCGGCCACCACGGCATGCTTGAGGGTCGTACCTATAGGCGAGAACAACACCACAGGAGCAGGCTCTGCCTGTTCCTGTGCATCGACCTCGGCGCGTGCCGAGCGAATCGCTTCGAGGCAGCGCTGCAGCGGCTCGGCCATCATCACCATGCCGGGGCCTCCGCCAAATGGACGATCATCCACACGGCGGTAATTGCCTTCGGCCCAGTTACGCGGATTCCACAGATGCACTGCCACCTGGCCCGAGCTGTAGGCACGGCGCGTCACCCCGCTCTCAAGAAATGGAGCGAACAGCTCAGGAAACAGCGTAATAATGTCGAAACGCATTGATATAAAAGCGATTTCAGCTACAAACTAAATAGCAAAAAAAGCATTCCAGTTCAATAATCGAGCTGCCAGTCGGCCACGATCTTCTTGCCGGCCAGATCCACCGAATCCACATAGGCATCGACAAAGGGTATCAGACGCTCCTGCTCCTTGCCGTCCTGTTCATAGCCCAGCACCAGAACAGTCTGCGGGCCGGTGGCCATCAAGTCCTTGACCACCCCCAGGGTCACACCTTCGCGGTTGACCACGTTCAGCCCCATCAGATCCACCCAGTAGAACTCACCATCCTCGGTCTTGGGGAAATGCTCGCGCGCCACAAAGACGCGGGCACCGCGCAGAGCCTCGGCGGCGTTGCGGTCGGCGACTTCAAGCGAGGTTGCCACGATGGTGTCGGCATGGAAGCGGGCCTGCTTGACGGGCAGCACCACGGTACCCGTGAAATGCTTGGCACCTTTCTCGGCAGGCTGCAAAAACCAGTCCTTGGCGGCAAACAGGGCCTCTGGGGCGCTGCTGAAGGCATGCACCTTGAACCAGCCCTTGATTCCCCAGGCATCGGCAATGCGACCGACTTCAATGGCATCAGCAGGCAAGCTCGTGGCTTGAAGAACAGGCATGTGGCTCATGGGATCAGCAGAAAATGCAGAATTTCAATAAAAAACGGGTCCCGTCAGGCAAGCCAACGGAACCCGCTTTGGTAAAGGTGCCTAGAGAGCGACCGCCTAAATTAGGCAGCAACCTTCTTTGCAGCTTCCTTGATCAGGCGTTCAGCCGTATCGGAAGTTTGAGCACCAACGCTCTTCCAGTAGTTCACGCGGTCCAGAGCCAGACGCAGGCCTTCTTCGGCGCCACGAGCGCTAGGGTTGTAGAAACCCAGACGTTCGATGAAAGCACCGTCGCGACGCACGCGCTTGTCAGCTGCAACGATGTTGTAGAAAGGACGAGCCTTAGAGCCGCCGCGGGAGAGACGAATAACAACCATGATGTTTCCTTCGGGTGGTTACAGCCAGTGCCATCAAAAATTTGACCAGCTGCGCAGGTTTTCTTACAGCGTTTGAGACACGCGACATGACCACCCGGCCAGCGACACGCCGTAAAACCGGAAATTATATCGAGTTCTGTCAAAGCTGCCTATAGCAGCGGCAAATGGGCATAGTCGGCACAGAGGACTTCCTGAAAATGAAGCGCAATTGCCCTGAGCCCCGTAATTGATGCGAAGGGAATAATGGACGGGTTCTTTCGTTTTCTGCCCGCGCATCAGACCATGAACCAATTTGTTCCCGCCTCGACCCCGACCCCTCGCCCCAAAAACAAGACGCTTGCCTCCTGGCTGGCCTTGCTCGGCGGGCCGCTGGGACTGCATCGCTTCTACCTGCACGGCCTTGGGGACTGGCTGGGCTGGCTGCTGCCCATTCCCACTGCACTTGGCATCTACGGCATCGAGCGCGTGCAGCTGTTGGGGCAGGACGACAGGCTGAGCTGGCTGTTGATCCCTTTGCTCGGCTTCACGATAGCAGGCTGCGCCCTGCGCGCCATCCTTTACGGCCTGATGGAGCAAGGAAACTGGAACCGGCGCTTCAATCCATGGATGGATGCCGACGCGCCTGCAGGGCGCACCCAATGGACCACGATTTTTGCCGTAAGCCTGTCCCTGATGCTGGGGGCCACCGTGCTGATGGCCAGCATCGCCTATAGCTTCCAGCACTACTTTGAATATCAGGTCGAAGAGGCACGCAAGATTTCACAGTAGCTGCAGCGCTCTGAACCAGGGGCTCTCACCCACTCCAAAGCGGCTTCGGCCTCGCCGCTTTTGTAAGCAAAAGTCTAATTTTTCACCTACTGGACGCAAAGCGCCGCCTGCCGATTCCACAGAACTCACAATGCCCAACTGACGAACATCTTGCAAAGACTGCATCCAAGCAGTTTTCGCACTACGACGGCTTTGCTGCACCAGTCCGAAGAGGTCTTATGTCTGCAACCAACGAAAAGTCTGCCAGATCCGAAGTGCACGGGCAAAACGCCTTTCCAGCTGCCACCAGCCTGGTGGGCGTGTACGGAGAACAGCTTTTCCGCATTCTTGAGCAAACCAGCAGCGGCTATGTGTTGCTGGATGCTCAGAACCGGGCACAACGCTGGAATGATGGTTATCTGCAGGTATTCCCCTGGCTGGCTTCCGCCCTCAAAGTAGGCATGCCTCTGCAAGCCGCTCTGCAAGCCGCCGCAACAGCAGCCCCGGCCAACGCTGCACCGGCCCTGAACCATATCGCCGAAAGTCATCAAGCCCTGATTGCGCGCCAGCAAGCCAATGCCCAGTTTCAGCTGCCCAATGGACGCAAGCTCAATCTGTCGGCTCACGCCCTATCGGCCAATTACACCGTGCTCGCCTGCAAGGAGCTGCTGCCTCATGGCAACGAGGCAGAAAGCCTTTCCTTCTTTGATGTACTGACCAATCTGCCCAACCGGCGCCTGCTGCTGGACAGGCTGTCCCAGGCCATGATCCAGTCCGAGCGCACGGGCTGGCGCGGCGCCTTGCTGACCATAGACATGGAGCCGGTGGCGGGCCCGGCCGCCAGCACGGGAGACAGCCAGTCCTGCCTGGCTCCGCACATCGCACAGCGCCTGCTCGGCTGCGTACGCTCCTGCGATACCGTAGCCAGACTGGATGCCGCGCACTTTGTCATCATGGTCTCGGATCTGTCCCCGGATATCGAAATGACCACGGTGCTGGTGGAACGTCTTGGAGAGCGTCTGCAGGAAAGCCTGAACGGCAGCTACCAGCTCGGCCACAAAAGCGTGATGCTGGAGGCCAATATCGGCGCCACCCTGTTCGGCCCGCACTCCCGCTCCGCCACCGAGCTGCTGCAGCAGGCAGAGGTCGCCATGTACCGTCTGCGCGATGAAGAGGCTCGCGGCCTGCACTTCTTCAGCCCCGAGCAGCAGGTTCCGGCCAACGACCGCAGCCGCCTGGAGCAGGATCTGCGGGAAGCCCTGCGCCTCGGCCAGTTCGAGCTGCATTACCAGGCCCAGTATTCCGCCAGCGGCGAAGTCAACGGCTTGGAGGCCCTGCTGCGCTGGCGTCATCCCAGGCGAGGTCTGGTACCCCCGCGCATCTTCCTGTCCGTGGCAGAGGAGACCGACATCATCGTTGCGCTTGGCCGCTGGAGCATTCAAGCCGCCTGTGAACAATTGGCCAGATGGAAAGCCGAGCCGCAACTGGACAGGCTGCCCATCTGCGTCAACATCAGCGCCAAACAGCTTCGGCAAGCGGACCTGGCCGAGCAAGTGCAGAGCATTCTCAGCCAGACAGGGGCCGATCCTGCATTGCTGCTGCTGGAGCTTTCCGCGCAGACCCTGAGTCCTCTGGATGCGGATAGCGCGAGCAGCCTCAAGCGCATCGGCGCCATGGGTGTGCGGCTGTCACTCGACGATTTTGGTGGCGGCTCCAATATGCAAGAAGCGCTGCATCAGCTCCCCCTGAACCAGCTCAAGCTCTCGCATTCCCTGGTGCAGCGCCTGGGCCCCAACAATGCCGCCGAGGCCGCCGTACAGGCGGCCATCGCGCTGGCTGCCCGCCATCAGATGACGATCGTCGGCGCAGGGGTGGAAACCCTGGAGCAGCGTGCCCTGCTGGCGCAGCATGGCTGCGAGCATTTCATGGGCTATCTGCTCAGCCCCCCTGCACCGGTCAGCCAACTCAAATCCCTGATGCAGCGGCAGGCAATGCTCGGTCTCCAGGAGGCTGCAGCTTGACCTCCATGTTTCAGCCATGAAAAAAGGCTTCGCAACGCGAAGCCTTTTTTCCATTCAGCCCTTGATCGACAAGCAGTTACAGCTATCAATCAAGGAGTTCACAAACTCAATACAGTTGCAGGCTGACCCAGTAGGCAATGGATGCCACAAAGGCGCTGGCCGGAATCGTCAGAATCCATGCCCAGACGATGTTGCCTGCCACGCCCCAGCGCACGGCACTCGCGCGCTGCGTGGAACCCACGCCCACGATGGCACCGGTAATGGTGTGTGTGGTCGAGACCGGAACGCCCAGGAAGGTGGCAAAGAACAAAGTCAGAGCACCACCGGATTCGGCGCAGAAGCCACCGACGGGTTTGAGCTTGGTGATCTTCTGGCCCATGGTCTTGACGATGCGCCAGCCGCCAAACATGGTGCCCAGGCCGATGGCCAGGTAGCAGCTGACGATGGTCCACATGGGAGGCTCGGCATCACCGGCATTGGCATAGCCCGTGGCAATCAGCAGCAACCAGATGATACCGATGGTCTTTTGCGCATCGTTGCCGCCGTGACCCAGGCTGTAGGCACCGGCAGAAACCAATTGCAGACGGCGGAACCACTTGTCCACGCGATTGGGGCTGGCACGGCGGAAAATCCAGGCTACCAGAACCATCATCAGCGAGCCCAGCAGAAAGCCCAGCACGGGAGAGACAAAGATGAAGGCCACAGTCTTCCAGATGCCGCTGGCGATCAGCGCACCTGCACCGGCCTTGGCAATCACCGCACCCACGATACCGCCAATCAGGGCATGCGAGGAGCTGCTGGGAATGCCGTAGATCCAGGTGATGACGTTCCAGGTGATGGCACCCACCAGAGCGCCGAACACGACATGGGTGTCAACAATGCCCGGCTGAACAATACCCTTGCCCACGGTTGCCGCCACACTGAGGTGGAAGACGAAAACCGCGACAACGTTGAAGAACGCGGCAAATGCCACGGCCTGAGTAGGCTTGAGAACCCCCGTGGAAACCACGGTGGCAATCGAATTGGCAGCGTCGTGAAAGCCGTTCATGAAATCGAACAGCAAGGCGAGCACCACCAGCAAAATCACAACCCAGAGGGCTGCCTGTACCGGCTCCATGATCGGGCTCCAGCGAGAATCAGGAATTCTCGAGGACGATGCCCTCGATCAGGTTCGCCACGTCTTCGCAGCGGTCCGTGATGGTTTCCAGCAGCTCATAGATGGCCTTGAGCTTGATCACCTCACGCACATCGGGCTCTTCACGGAACAGCTTGCTCATGGCCGCGCGCATCACGCGGTCGGCATCGCCTTCCAGGCGGTCGATCTCGTCACAGGTCTTGCTCGCGGCGTCCACAATCGTGGGATCCGAGAGACGGTCCAGCAGCTTGACGGCATCACGCAGACGCTCGCAGCAACGCACGCACAGATCGGTCAGACGTGTGATTTCGTCTGTCATGTGACGCACGTCATACAGGGCCATGGTCTCGGCCGAGTCCTGAATCAGGTCGGCCACGTCGTCCATGGTGTTGATCAGCGAGTGGATATGCTCGCGATCCAGGGGCGTGATGAAGGTCTTGTGCAGCAGCTTGGTGACATCATGGGTCACACGGTCGGCTGCGCGCTCGGCGTTGTCCACATCAGCGTTGTATTTTTCGCGCAGATGGGGATCGTTGTAATTTGCAACGAGTTGCGAGAAAGCATGAGCTGCTTCAACGATGCGGTCCGCATGTTGATTGAACATCTCGAAAAAATTGCCTTCGCGCGGCAATAGCTTGCCAAACAGCATGAATGCTCCTTACCGGGGAAAAGAAACCAGGCGACTCACTGCAAAAAAAGTGCATGGTTCCCGGCTTAAACGGGGCGGAGTTTACTCTTGAGTCATTGTGCGTTTCAGCGCGTCTTCAAGACACCCCTTCGGGCACCACGAAAAATAAAATACAAGCTCTTCGCCATGCTAGGCGCTGTCATAAAGCCTGTGATTCCTCCAGACAACACCGGAGAGCAGCAATCCGCCCACCCAACGCGCCGACTCCTTGAGCATTTCACTGAGCCACGCGAAAACGTTCCAAATACTTCTTTTTGTAATAAGCAAATTCTATTCAATGACAAAAAAGAATTAAAAGGAACTAAAAAGAAATGAATAAAACAATCAAAGAACCATGAAAAACGTCATTTTTTTGTCATTTTCTTGAATTTAAGGGGAATTAGGGTTCACCCTTGGCTGCAGCAGAGCATCACGGCGAGATAGCGCACTGCGATCGAAAGCGCCAGCAGTCTCGTCGAGGCTTACTCTCCCAGGTAAGCCGCACGCACGCGCGGATCGCTCAGCAAGGTCTGGCCCGGCCCCGTCATGGTGATGATGCCGGACTCCATGACATAGCCTCGATCGGCCAGCGCCAGCGCGCGGCTGGCGTTCTGCTCCACCAGCACCATGGTCACGCCCAGCGCATAGACATCGCTGACCACCTCGAAGATCTTGTCCACCATGATGGGAGACAAACCCATGGAGGGCTCGTCCAGCAGCAGCACCTTGGGCTGACTCATGAGTGCGCGGGCCATGGCCAGCATCTGCTGCTCGCCCCCGGACATGGTGCCTGCCAGCTGATCCTTGCGCTCCTTCAGGCGCGGAAAGATGCCGAACATGCGCTCGATATCCGCCTGTATGCCAGCCTTGTCCTTGCGCGTGTAGGCCCCCATGAGCAGGTTTTCGGTAATCGTCATGCGTGCGAACACGCCGCGCCCCTCGGGCACCATGACCAGGCCTTCGGCCACCAGATCCCAGGCGCCCTTGCCCTTGATGCTTTGGCCCAGATAGAGAATTTCGCCATCGGCAACCGGCAGACCCCGCGTGACAGCCTTCATGGTCGTGGTTTTGCCCGCACCGTTGGAGCCGATCAGCGACACCAGTTCACCCTGATGCACCTGAAAGTCCACGCCCTTGACAGCCTGAATACCGCCATAGCCCACCTTCAGGCCCTTCACCTGCAGCAATACCGGGGCCGTGGATTTGGAGGCCTGCGCCTGTTCCAGCACTTGATCCTGCATCTTCAATGGCCTCCCGTGCCCAGATAGGCTTCAATCACTTTTTCATTCTTCTGCACTTCGGCAGGCGTGCCTTCGGCAATCGGCTTGCCATAGTCCAGCACCGTCACGCGGTCGCACAGGCCCATGACCAGCTTCACATCATGCTCGATGAGCAGGATGGTGCGGTGGTCGTTGCGAATGCGGTCGATCAACTCACGCAACTGCAGCTTCTCGGTCGCGTTCATGCCGGCGGCCGGCTCATCCAGCGCAATCAGCTGCGGGTCCGTCGCCAGTGCACGGGCAATCTCCAGCCGGCGCTGGTCGCCATAGGACAAGGTGCGCGCCTTGAAGTCCGCATATTTGCCGATGCCGACATAGTCGAGCAGCTCGCGCGAGCGGGCGCGAATCGCGGCCTCCTCGGCCTTGAAGCCCTTGGTGCGAAACACTGCCCCGAGCAAACCGGAATGCGTGCGCACATGGCGCCCGACCATGACGTTCTCCAGTGCCGTCATCTCGGCAAACAGCCGGATGTTCTGGAAGGTCCGCGCAATGCCGGCCCTGGCCACCTTATGCACCGCCGTCGGCTCATAGGGCTTTCCGGCCAGCTCGAATTTGCCGGTGTCGGGCGTATAGAGGCCGGTGATCACGTTGAAAAACGTGGTCTTGCCTGCGCCATTGGGGCCGATCAGGCCATAGACCTGGCCTCTATCAATCTTCATGCTCACACCGGACAGTGCCTGCAAACCGCCAAAGCGCTTGGAGATGTCCGAGACATGAAGGACCGCTGAAGTCGTGCTCTCTGCCATATCAGTTCACATTCCTTGTCTGTGCAGTCATCAGGACTGGCGGTCCAGGCTTTTGGCATGCTCTGGCGTGGGCCAGAGGCCGCGCGGACGCATCAGCATGATGACGATCATGGCCAGGGCAATCAGCAACTGACGCAGGATGGACGCGTCGAGGCGTCCATCGGTCATCTGCTGCAGCGGCCCGGCCACATAGCGCAGCACCTCGGGCAGGGCCGAGAGCAGCACGGCCCCCAGAATCACGCCGGGAATATGGCCCAGGCCGCCAAGCACGACCATGGCCACAATCATCACGGACTCCATGAGGCTGAAGGACTCGGGCGATACAAAGCCCTGGAAGGCACCGAACATGGAACCTGCCACACCGCCGAACGAAGCGCCCATGCCGAAGGCCAGCAGCTTCATATTGCGCACATTGATGCCCATGGCCTTGGCGGCGATTTCATCCTCGCGAATCGCCATCCAGGCGCGGCCTATGCGCGAATCCTGCAAGCGGTAGCAGATCACGATGGTGGCCAGCACCAGCACCAGAAACAGGTAGTAGTACAGCGTGACGGAGGCGATGTCGTAGCCGAAGATCTCATGACGCTTGGCCAGGTCGAAGCCGAAGATCTTGACCGAGTCGATCTGGCCAATGCCCTTGGGGCCGTTGGTGATGTTGACTGGCTGGTCCAGGTTGTTCAGGAAGATGCGGATGATCTCGCCGAAGCCCAGTGTCACGATGGCCAGGTAATCACCGCGCAGCCGCAGCACCGGCAGGCCCAGCAGCACACCCGTACAGGCGGCCAGCAGCATCCCCAGCGGAATCACCAACCAGATCGAGGTGTGCAGTCCGTTGGGAAACATGGCGACAAAGCCTTCGAAGGTCTCGGCCAGATGCGGCGATGCCATGAGCGCAAACATATAGGCGCCCACGGCATAGAAGGCCACGTAGCCCAGATCCAGCAGGCCTGCGTAGCCGACCACGATGTTCAGGCCCAGCGCCAACATCACGTAGAGCAGGGCCAGATCGGCGATGCGCACCCAGGCGTTGCCGAAATACTGCAGGATCAGCGGCAGCACCAGCAGGCCTATGCCGCCCAGAATCCAGTGGAGTGTCTTGTTGTTCTTCATGGGCACTCCTCAGGCACGGTCCGCCACACGCTCACCCAGCAGGCCCGAAGGGCGCAGCGTCAGGATGATGATGAGCACGATGAAGGCAAAGATGTCGGTGTACTGGCTGCCCAGCACGCCCCCCGTCAGGTCACCGATATAGCCGGACCCGATGGACTCGATCAGCCCCAGCAGCAGGCCTCCCACCACGGCGCCGGCCAGATTGCCGATGCCGCCGAAAACGGCGGCCGTGAAGGCCTTGAGACCCGGCAGAAAGCCCATGGTGTGATGGGCCGTGCCATAGTTGGAGGCGTACATGATGCCGGCAATCGCGGCCAGCACGGCACCGATGATGAAGGTGGCGGAAATCACCATGTCGGGCTTGACGCCCATCAGCGCCGCCACACGCGGATTCTCTGCCGTGGCCCGCATGGCGCGCCCCAGCCTGGTGTAGTTGACCAGATACATCAGCGTGGCAAGTGCAATTGCCGTGACCACCAGCACCAGAATCTGCGTGGGCGTGATCACCGCCGTACCGATCTCATAGGGGGTGGACGACAGCAGCGTGGGATAAGCCTTGTAATTGGGTTTCCAGATGATCATGGCCAGGGTCTGCAGCAGGATGGAGACACCGATGGCCGTGATCAGCGGCGCCAGACGCGGACTGTTGCGCAGCGGCCGGTAGGCCACCTTCTCGATCACGAAGTTCAGCGATGCAGCCACCACGCAGGCGATGATGGCGGCTATCAAAAGCATGAGCCAGCCCGGCAGATAGGGCATGGCCTCCTGCATCAGGCCGATGCAGCTCCAACTGGTCAAAGCCCCCACCATCAGCACCTCGCCATGCGCGAAGTTGATCAGCTGAATGATGCCGTACACCATGGTGTAGCCCAGGGCTATCAAGGCGTACATGCTGCCTAACACCAGACCATTGATGATCTGCTGCAGCAAGATATCCATAAGCGCGCTCCCCTTCCCTCGATCCAAGACGGAGACACTGCGAGCCTCTCATCCCTAACGACGGAGCCAGCGATGCCATGGTTCCCCTTCTGCAGTCCGCCGCTTTGTGGGCCGCTTGTCGCAAAAGAGTGAATCGATTCTAGGGAGCTGTTTTCAGGACTCAGGGCCGGGGTTTCCCGTGCGCAACCCAAAAATGCTGCAGCGCAACAATTTCATCGGCAATGCAAGTCCAATAAATACAGGCACTTAGTCATGTGCTGCTACTCAATCTAGCGAAAAACCCTGAAAACACCGCAAAAAATGCAGCATTCAACTAGTGCCAGTCTTGCAACACCTGGGCAACTCGCTCTTTACAAGCCTGCCGGCTCGTCATCTTCCGCACGAGCGGCGTCGTTGAGCGCCTTGAGCTCCGCCAGCTTCTGGCCGATCTTGATTTCCAGCCCTCGCGCCACGGGCTGGTAGAAGCCCGGATCTTCCATTCCTTCAGGCAGATAGCGCTCGCCCGCCGCAAAGCCGCCCTCCTCGCTGTGGGCATAGCGGTAATCCCGGCCGTAGTCCAGCTGCTTCATCAGTTTGGTAGGTGCATTGCGCAGATGCAGCGGCACAGGCCTGGTGGTGTCTCCCTTCACAAAGGCCTTGGCCTTGTTGTAGGCCATGTAGCCGGCATTGCTCTTGGGCGCGACGGCCAGGTAGATCACGGCCTGGGCCAGGGCCAGTTCGCCCTCGGGGCTACCCAGGCGTTCATAGGTCGCAGCGGCATCGTTGCACATCTGCATGGCACGCGGGTCGGCAAGTCCTATGTCTTCCCATGCCATGCGCACGATGCGGCGCGCCAGATAGCGCGGGTCGGCACCGCCATCCAGCATGCGGCAAAACCAGTAAAGCGCCGCATCGGGGTCCGAGCCGCGCACGGATTTGTGCAGGGCGCTGATGGTGTCGTAGAACTGCTCGCCGCCCTTGTCATAGCGGCGCATGCGCTCGCCCAGCACCTTGAGCAGCCAGGCATCGGTGATGCTCTGCACCCCGGCCTGCTCGGCCGTGATGGACAAGGTCTCCAGCGTGTTCAGCAAGCGCCGTGCATCGCCGTCGGCATAGGCAATCAGGCGATCCAGCGCTTCGTCCTCGATCGCCGGAATCGCCTGGATGGCCTGGGCCTTGGCCACAATCTGCTTCAAGTCGTCCGGAGTCAGGCTTTGCAACACATAGACCGCCGCCCGCGAAAGCAGGGCCGAGTTGACCTCGAACGAGGGGTTTTCCGTGGTCGCTCCGATGAAGGTGAACAGCCCGCTTTCCACATGGGGCAAGAAAGCGTCCTGCTGGCTTTTGTTGAAGCGGTGCACCTCATCCACAAACACGATGGTGCGCTGCTGCAGCAGTCCGCTCTGGGCGGCCTGCGCCTGCTCCACGGCCTCGCGGATGTCCTTGACGCCGCCCAGCACAGCGCTGATGGAGATGAACTGCGCATCAAAGGCATCGGCCATCAGGCGCGCAATCGTGGTCTTGCCCACCCCCGGCGGGCCCCAGAGTATGCAGCTATGCGGGCGACCCGACTCGAAGGCCAGGCGCAACGGCATGCCCTCTCCCAACACATGTTGCTGGCCGATGACTTCGGCCAGAGTGTGCGGCCGCAGGCGCTCGGCCAGGGGCTGATGAGGAATGGCTGAAGATGAGGAGTTGTTGTGCGTAACCATGACCCCTCAAGTATCCGACTCTCTAGCCAGTTGTGCATCCAAATGGGTTGGGGCTGCTTGCACACCGAAGGCAGTCAATGCTTATCCACCTTAACCCTTGCATCCTTATCAGAATTTTTCATAAGAGAAAATAGCGTTTCAACGGATTCAATCTCTCCATTAACGAGGCCACCCCTCGCCCCATGGAGGCACTGCCCCCATCCGGCCTGCCAAAAACCAGGCCAGCCAGGCCTGGCAGCGCGCTTAGATTCATTGCGGGCCGCCTCATCTGCGCCGCGCAATGCCTGTGCCTGATAGGGCTACCGCCATCAGCCAGAAATCAATCGAAAGCATCCGCAACTTTCCTTGGCTCCACACTGCTACAGGGCGTGCCAGCGCTGCACGTCTGAGTCTACGCGTATGAAAAAACTCAAGACCTGGGACATTTTTGCCCTCGGTTTCATGACCTTTGCCCTGTTCCTCGGGGCCGGCAACATCATCTTTCCACCCATGGTGGGCCTGGCAGCCGGTGAAAACCTGCTCGGCGCCTCGACCGGCTTTCTGCTGACGGGTGTCGGTCTGCCCCTTCTCGGCGTAGTCGCTCTCGCACGTGTGGGTGGCGGCCTGGACACCTTGACCAGCCCCATAGGCCGCATTGCCGGCCTGGTGCTGGCCGTGGCCATCTATCTGACCATCGGCCCTCTGTTTGCGACGCCGCGCACGGCCACCGTATCCTTCGAGATGGGTCTGGCTCCCTTTGTCGGCAACACACCCGCCATGCTGCTAGCCTTCACCATCGCTTACTTTGTGGCAGTGGCGCTGCTGTCGCTGTTCCCCGGCAAGCTCATGGACAACGTGGGCAAGATCATCACCCCCGTGCTGATTCTGGCGCTGACCGTTCTCGGCGGCTCCGCCGTGCTGGCCCCTGTGGATGGCTACAGTCTCAGCACCGAGGCCTATGCCACGCAGGCAGCCGCCTTTTCCGAAGGCTTTCTGCAGGGCTACCAGACCATGGACGCCCTGGCCTCGCTGATCTTCGGCATCGTCATCGTCAACGCGATCAAGGCTGCCGGCGTGAGCGACAGCAAGCTGCACACGCGCTACTGCATCTACGCCGGCATCATTGCCGCGACCTGCCTGGGCCTGGTCTATGTCTCGCTGATGTATCTGGGCGCCACCAACAGCCAACTGGCCGCCAACGCCACCACCGGTGTGCAGATTCTCACAGCCTTTGTACAGCAGACCTTCGGCCCCGCAGGCCTGTGGCTGCTCGCCATCGTCATCATGCTGGCCTGCCTGACCACCGGCGTGGGCCTGATCACGGCCTGCAGCAGCTTCTTCAGCGAGCTGACCGGCATCTCCTACCGCACCATGGTCATCGGCCTGTCGGTCTTCAGTGCAGCCGTAGCCAACCAGGGCCTGGCCCAGCTGATCGCCGTGGCCGTGCCCGTGCTTGTGGGGCTGTATCCCGTGGCCATCGCCCTGATCGCCCTGAGCCTGCTGCATCGCTGGAATCAGCCACCGCGCGTCTACATCCCCGTGATGGGCACCGCCCTGGTCTTCGGCCTGTTTGACGCCGCCAAGGCTGCCAATCTTGATGCACTGGTGCCCGCCTGGCTGGACAAGCTGCCCGGTGCCGCCCTGGGCATGGGCTGGGTCGCCCCTGTGCTCGGTGTGCTGGTGATTGCAGGCCTGCTGGACTTCGCCATCGGCAACAAGCAAAGTGCCGCAAACGCCACGCGCGCCTGATCACAACAGCCCCCACCAAAGCGCAGCTGGCTGCGTTCCACTCACAAGGGCTCAAACCCGATTCCTGCATAAAAAAGGCCTGCGGACACCATCCGCAGGCCTTTTTTGCTGATGCGCGCCGCGATCTTTACTGCTTGAGCACATCGGCCCCCTTGGGCACCGTGAAGTGGAAGGTCGATGCCGGCAGCGAAGCCTGGGTTTGCAGGCCCTTGAACTGCATCAGCGAGCGCTGGCCAAAGCTGTCCTCGATATCCAGCGCAGCCAGCTTGCCTTCGGGTGTGAAGCCTATGCGCACGCTCTTGAGCTGACCGCCTTTCTGCCTGGGGCTGGCCAGCACCCATTCCAGGCCATCGGCGTCAGGCTGGTTGCCCAGCTCGAAATCGGCCTTCAAGGCCTTGAGGTCGGTGGCCGATGTCAGGATGGCCGCTGGCGTGCTGCCCAGCACCTGGGCCTGGGCACGCTCCGTCACCTGATTCAGGTCGGCGTCGTACAGCCACAGCGTCTTGCCGTCGGCTACTATGAGCTGCTCAAAAGGCTTGGTGTAGTTGAAACGGAACTTGCCGGGGCGCTGGAATTCGAAGCTGCCGCTGGACACCTTGGTACGCGCCTCCTGCCCGGACTTGGGTGGCGAGGTCACGGACTGGGTGAAGTCGGCCTTGCCCGCCTGGGCATTCTTCATGAAGGACTCAAGGCTTTTCAGACCATCAGCTATTGCTGCACTTGCACTGCCAGCTATCAAAATTGCAGTCAAAAGACGTTTCATGACTCTCTCTCTTGTGCGTGGCTCACTCGCTGCGGGCCGGAACTAGAACATCGCGCTGCCCACTGGATGTGAGCGAGCTGACCAGGCCGGCCTTTTCCATCTGCTCGAGCAGATTGGCCGATCGGTTGTAGCCGATACGCAGTTTGCGCTGAACGTAGGAAATGCTGGCCTTGCGGTCTTTCAGCACGATTTCTACCGCCTGATCGTAGAGCTCGTCCTTTTCGCCGCCGCCTTCGCCATCGTCATCACCCCCCTCACCATCGACAGAGCCACCTTCCAGAATGCCTTCGATGTAGTCGGGTTCGCCCTGCTCCTTGAGATAGCTGACCACGCGGTGCACCTCGTCGTCGGAGACAAAAGCGCCATGCACGCGGATCGGCAGGCCGGTACCGCTGGCCATGTACAGCATGTCGCCCATGCCCAGCAGGGTCTCGGCCCCCATCTGATCCAGCACGGTGCGGCTGTCGATCTTGCTGGAGACCTGGAAGGCAATACGCGTCGGAATATTGGCCTTGATCAGGCCGGTGATCACGTCCACGCTGGGGCGCTGGGTCGCGAGGATCAGATGAATGCCGGCCGCACGCGCCTTTTGCGCAAGGCGGGCGATGAGCTCTTCGATCTTCTTGCCCACCACCATCATCAGATCGGCCAGCTCGTCGATCACGATGACGATGTGCGGCAGGCGCTGCAGCGGCTCGGGCTCCTCGGGCGTCAGGCTGAAGGGGTTGGGAATCGACTCCTCGCGCGCCTTGGCCTCATCGATCTTGCTGTTGTAGCCGGCCAGATTGCGCACCCCGAGCTTGCTCATGAGCTTGTAGCGGCGCTCCATCTCGGCCACGCACCAGTTCAGACCGTTGGCCGCCTGCTTCATGTCGGTGACCACAGGGCACAGCAGATGGGGAATGCCTTCATAGACCGACATTTCCAGCATCTTGGGATCGATCATGAGCAGACGCACATCGCGCGCCTCTGCCTTATAGAGCAGAGACAGAATCATGGCGTTGATACCCACGGACTTGCCCGAGCCGGTCGTTCCGGCCACCAGCACATGGGGCATCTTGGCCAGGTCGGCCACCACGGGGTTGCCCACGATGTCCTTGCCCAGCCCCATGGTCAGCAGGCTCTTGGCGTCGTGGTAGACCTGCGAGCCCAGCACTTCGGACAAACGGATCGACTGGCGCTTGGCATTGGGCAGCTCCAGCGCCATGAAGTTCTTGCCGGGAATGGTCTCTATCACGCGAATCGAGACCAGGGACAGCGAACGTGCCAGGTCCTTGGCCAGATTGACGATCTGCGAGCCCTTGACACCCGTGGCAGGCTCAATCTCATAGCGAGTGATCACAGGACCGGGCATGGCCGCAACCACCCGCACCTCCACGCCAAAGTCCTTGAGCCGCTTTTCAATCAACCGGCTGGTCATCTCCAGTGTCTCGGCAGACACCAGCTCCTGGCGCTGCTGGGCCTGGTCCAGCAGATCCACCTGCGGCAGCTTGCTGTCCGGATGATCGGTGAACAGCGGCTTCTGGCGTTCCTTCACCACCCGGGCGCTGGGTTGGCTGGCCTCCTGCAGCACGGGCTCGATGATCTGCACAGGCTGATGCACCGGTGCAGCAATCGCACCTTCTGTGCGGTCAAACACCACTTCCTCGCGTTCGCGGGCCGCTCTCTTGCCGACAGAGACATCTTTGGCAATTTCACGACGCTCGCGGCCAAACTGCACCATGCCGTCCAGGCGTGCGCCCAGGCCTTCGGCCAGCTTGCCCCAGGAAAAGCCGAACACCATGGCAGCGCCCAGCACGAACAGGCAGATGCCGATCAGGCCCGAGCCCGCAAAACCCAGCCATTTGAGGGCGTTGAAGCCCATCATGTAACCAAACACGCCACCGGCAGGGCCCGGCAGCAGGTTCTCGAAGCGGTACAAGCGCGTCCATTCCAGCGCACAGCTGGCAATCATCAGAATGGCCAGACCGCCCCAGAACAGAAAGCGGCGACGCCACAGCGGCATCAGAGCCAGAGGACTGCCGTCCTTGTTCACCCCGCCACGCATCCAGCGCACCAGCGATGTCACCCAGGTCTGCACGGCGGCCAGCACCAGCCACCAGATGGACATGCCGAAGCCGAAGTAGCAGGCATCGGCCAGCCAGGCACCCACACGGCCCATCCAGTTGTGCACAAACGGCTTTTGCCCGGCGCCCGAAGTGGACCAGGCTGCGTCTTGCGGCGAGTAAGTGAACATGGCCATGAGCCAGAACACCAGCGCCAGCAGGCCGATCAACAGCAAAACCTCCTGGCTGAAGCGAATCACTCCATAGCGCGGAGTCGCAGCGCGGGATTTTGATTTGCTGGAAGAAGACGCGTTCGAAGCGTTCAATGTATATGTCATACGCAGGCGCAAGCTTACCTTAGGCCCTTATCCAAGCGGTGCATTCGGCCAAGACGATCGCTCAGCGTAATGCAAGCACATGCAACAAAACTGCCATACGGTAGCCGGATTCGCTTCGTCACTATCATTTTTAACAATTCCGGTGATTAAAAACAGCTGCACGCGCAGACCTTGATCCGGAGCGATACTCCCACATCTTCCCAATGTTTTCATGACCGCGCGCCGGCTGTCGGCCTGCTTTTTTCAGAGTTCCGCTCCATGTCCTCTACCAAACACGCACAAGTTCTCATCCTCGGCTCCGGCCCTGCCGGCTATACCGCAGCCGTATACGCGGCCCGTGCCAACCTCAAGCCCCTGCTGATTACCGGCATGGCCCAGGGTGGCCAGTTGATGACCACCACCGAAGTGGACAACTGGCCTGCCGACGTCATGGGCGTGCAGGGCCCCGAGCTGATGCAGCGTTTTCAGGAACATGCCGAGCGCTTCAAGACCGAAATCGTTTTCGACCACATCAACCAGGTTGACCTCTCCAAGCGCCCCTTCACCCTGACCGGCGACAGCGGCGTCTATACCTGCGACTCGCTGATCATCGCCACCGGCGCATCGGCCAAGTACCTGGGCCTGCCCTCCGAGGAAGCCTTCATGGGTCGCGGCGTGTCCGCTTGCGCCACCTGTGACGGCTTTTTCTATCGCGAGCAGCCCGTCTGCGTGATCGGCGGCGGCAACACGGCCGTAGAAGAAGCCCTCTACCTTTCCAACATCGCCAGCAAGGTCACCCTCGTGCACCGCCGCGACAAGTTCAAGGCCGAGCCCATCCTCGTGGACAAGCTGATGGAAAAGGTCGAGGAAGGCAAGATCGAGCTCAAGACCCATTTCACACTGGATGAAGTGCTGGGTGACCAGAGTGGCGTGACCGGCATCCGCATCAAGAGCACGCAGGACGGCCACACCGAAGAGGTCAAGCTGCAAGGCGCTTTCATCGCCATCGGCCACCACCCCAACACCGACATCTTCCAGGGTCAGCTGGAGCTGGAAAACGGCTACATCATTACCCAGGGAGGTCTCAAGGGCTTTGCCACCCAGACCAGCGTGCCCGGCGTATTCGCCGCCGGCGACTGCCAGGATCATGTCTACCGCCAGGCCATCACCAGCGCCGGCACCGGCTGCATGGCGGCCCTGGACGCCCAGCGCTTCCTGGAACAGGAATCCTGATGACGCCAAGGCGCTTCGGCGTTTGAGCGGTTGTTAGCGCATAATCGGCGCAAAAGCCCTTGGGTTTGGCCAGTTTTGGCCGGCACCAGGGGCTTTTTTGCGAAAACGCTATAATCGCAGACTTTGCTGAATTCCAGGTTCGCGCTTTACCGTGCTTCGGGACTTCCGCAATCGGGCTACCGCCACCCATTACAAACTGGCGAGGTGAGGTTGTCGGCACCTCCTGCTCCTGCAGGGTTCCAGAGCCGGCGGCCGATTCAACTATCGGAGTGTCCCAATGGCACGCGTATGTGAAGTTACGGGCAAGAAGCCCATGGTGGGCAACAATGTTTCCCACGCCAACAACAAGACCAAGCGTCGTTTCCTCCCCAACCTGCAATACCGCCGCTTCTGGGTGGAGAGCGAAAACCGTTGGGTGCGCCTGCGCGTTTCCAGCGCTGCTCTGCGCCTGATCGACAAGAACGGTATCGACTCCGTGCTCGCAGACATGCGCGCTCGTGGCCAAGCTTAATTTCCTGAAGGAGAAACACCATGGCTGCTAAAGGCGGACGCGAAAAGATCAAGCTGGCTTCCACTGCTGGTACCGGTCACTTCTACACAACGACCAAGAACAAGAAGACGATGCCTGAAAAGATGTCGATCATCAAGTTCGACCCCAAGGCTCGCAAGCACGTCGAGTACAAGGAAACCAAGCTGAAGTAATTCGGCCTGTTTCTTGAAAAGCCGCCTCACGCAAGTGCAGGCGGTTTTTTCATGCCTTTGCGACTCCTGTCGCGGCGCGAGAGCTGACGCAGCGACCCTCCCTATACTTGGCACTTTGCAACGAACAGGGATGGATCAGATGAATCACAGGACGCTGAGCACATTGCTTTTCTCGCTTGCCATGTCGCCAGCCGTCTTCGGCCAGACCTTCATCTGCCCCACGGGACCCGGCCCCGGCCAGCGCCAGGTCGGCATGACAGGCGGCTCACCGGGTCTGGCCTCGGTGCCCGTCTGCGAGCAGTTCAGCTCCGCGCCCGCCGCCGCCCAGCGCCCCGAACCGTCGCCCGCCGATGCCCTGGGCGGTCTGGCGCGCAGCCAGCTGGAGCTGCTGCGCGAGGGGCAGGAGCTGATCAAGGAAGGACAGAGAATTGCACAAGACCCGCAGTATCAGAAGCTGCGCAAGGGCTACTGGATGTTTTCGCATGACGAGAAAAACCCGCGCTCCGGTCTTGAATGTGCGGCGATCTTTGGCAGCATGTCCGGTGCCGTTCAGCTTTCCGGCCCCACGGCCAAGCACAACGGTGCCCTGCTGACCTTTCTGGGCATGGACATTCCCCAGCCCGCCAGTCCGCGCAAGATCAGAACCACTCTGACCCAGAACCAGGACCGGCCCCAGGAGGTCGGCGCCATCAACTACACCATGTCCAATGGCAAATGGGGAGCCATCGTCTACGCGCTGGGCGGCCCCGAAGCACTGGTCAAGGAGCTTGGGGAAGAGGAAGAAGCCCGCTTCAAGGTCTCTGTGGAAGGCAAGGAGGTCATCAACACCTTCTACAAGGAAGGCGGCAAGGCCCGTGAATTCCTGAGCAAGTGCATGGCCGGTCAACCGACGAAGTAAAGGACCCCGGCCAGCGCTAGCTGCGCAGACTCTGCCCCAGTTGCCGGCACGCCATCGCGCCCAGATCCTGCATCGCCCTCTCCATGAGTTCGTCGACCGGATGGGTGCAGGCCAGGCGCATGCAGTGCTCGTACCTGCCGGAGTTGGAAAACATGCTGCCCGGCGCAATACGTATGCCGCGCGCCAGGGCTGCCGTGAACAGGTCCGAGGTTGACATCTGCGCGGGGAACTCCAGCCACAGGCACAGGCCGCCGCCTGGCAGGCTCATGCGCGTGCCCAGCGGGAAATGACGTGCCACCAGTCTGGCCATGGCCTCGCGCTGCCGCTTGAGCTGCTGCCTGAGCTTTTCCAGACTGCGCTGATGGGTGGGTGAGCCCAGCACCTCGGCCACGACCAGCTGCCCCAGCGTCTGGGTATTGCGGCTTTGTGCAAATTTCAGCATCTGGATGCGGCCATGCCATTGGCCGCCATTCATCCAGCCCTGGCGCAGGCCCGGCGCCAGACTTTTGTTGAAGGCCTGGCAATAGATCACATGCCCGGAGACACTGTCCCAGGCCTTGAGCGGCTTCACCGGCAGCCCTTCGACAAACAGACCGTAGGAGTCGTCCTCGATCAGCGCCGCCCCATGGGCTGCGCACAGGGCCACGAGTCTGGCCTTTTTCTCGTCCGGCATGCGCGCGCCCAGCGGCATCTGCAGATCCGGCACCACCACCACGGCCTTCAGGCGCGGCTGGGTCTGAAAGGCCAGCTCCAGCGCCTCGATGGACATGCCGGTGCGCGGGCTGCAGGGAATCTCCAGCGTTTTCAGCTGCAGGGACTCCACCACCTGCAGCAGGCCGTAATAGGTTGGCGATTCGACGGCCACCATGTCCCCGGGTGATGCCACGGCAGCCAGCGCCAGACTCACCGCTTCGGAATTGCCGGTGGTTGCCAGCACATCGGCAGGCGCCACACGGATACCGGAGGCCAGCGCCCGTCTGGCCATGGCCTGCTGAAACAGCGGATGATTGCCCTGATTGGCCAGCAGAGAGCGCCCCTGCGAGAGCAGGGTCGGATGCTCGCGCAGCAGCCGGGTGACGGTCTTGTTCAGATAGTGATGATCGAACAAGGAGGCAGGCGGCGTGCAGCCACCGATGTCCATATAGACCTCGGCCTGACGGCCGCGCTCGAGCAGCAGAGAAATATGCTCGTTGATGCCCACGAAATGCGCATGCGCGCCGGGAGACAGCGGCTGGCTCAGGTCCGGTTCGCTGGTCAGAGGAATATCACCCGTCCTCGTCGCGCACACAAAGTAGCCCACGCGGGGCCTGGCCTCCAGACAGCCCTGCGCTTCCAGAAAACGCAGCACCTGCAAGGCCGTCGAGAGGCTGATGTCATGCCGCGCCATCAGCTCGCGCACCGACGGCATGCGCTCCCCGGGTTTCAGGCTCCCCAACTCTATGGCTGCACTGTAGTGCGCGGCCAGCCGTTGATACAGCGGCAGCAGCACATCGCTTGCCGCATGATCGACAGGCTGTGATTCGGAGATGGTGGAAGTCAGCATGATGACAAAACGCAGGACCGGGCAGGCATCATGCCAGCAAGCCCTGTTCTGCAACAGATACAGATTGTCAGCAAACATACCGGAACAGATGCACAGCAATCCATGCTGCTACGCCTGTACGGAACGCTTGCTGTGCCTGTTCTGCCAAGCCGTGCTTCCTTACGCTTGAGGCCTGAATCACAGACCCCTAGCCACCATGTCACAGCCGGACCCCACCCCGAAAACACATAGTCTCAACAACGGCCAAGCCGCGTCGCTGCTGTTTGAACCAGGCAGCGAACTGTTCTGCCAGCAAGGGCCGCTGCGTCTGGCCATCGGGCCGCTGAGCTTTACCGACAATCACTTCGGTCAGGTCATGGTGCTGCAAACCGGGCAAAGCTGGCGTTGCCCCAGTCGCACCTGGGTGCAGCTGAGCACGCCGGCAGGTGCAGCCTGGATTCAATATCCGGCGGCACGGATACAGCAAAGCCGCCCCCACCCGAACAGGGCAGCACAGCGGCTTGAAGAGGTAAAAGGCCTGAGCTTCGCGCTTGCCAGAATCTGGCAGCAGCTTGGCAAGCTCGGCCTCAGACGTGGGCAGCGCGCAGCTTGACGGAGAAATCCTTGAGTGCCGCAATGCCGCTGGCCTCGGCGCGCTGGCACCAGGCCTGCAGCTGACCGGTCAGTTGCTCGCGACTCAGGCTGGTGTTGAGCCACAGCTGACGCAGCTCTTCGCGCATGACCAGCATCTGGTCAATCACCGGGTGCGCAGCGCGGGCCTGCGCCAGTTGGCTCTGGGCACGCTCGGGCACCTTGTCGGCATCACGGTGCAGCCAGCGTTGCACACCCTTGAGCAGGGAAACATCCGACTTCTGTGCCTGCTTCTGCTTGAGCAGGTCCAGCTCGTGCTGAACCGCCGTGCGCACGCCGCGCGCATAACGGGCCATGACCTCGTAGCGATTGGCAATGATGGCTTCCAGCGTCAGCTCGTCGGCCACGGGCTTGACGACGCCCATGCGCAGACGCGGTGGGGTTTTCTTGACCTTGGCCCAGCCCAGCTTCTGCATGAGGCTGATATAGACCCAGCCGATATCGAACTCGTAGGGCTTGACGGAGAACTTGGCCGAAGTGGGAAAGGTATGGTGGTTGTTGTGCAGCTCTTCGCCGCCGATGATGAGGCCCCAGGGCACCAGATTGGTGGAGGCATCCGTCGCCTCGTAGTTGCGATAGCCCCAGAAATGCCCCACGCCGTTGACCACGCCCGCAGCCCAGAATGGAATCCAGACCATCTGCACGGCCCAGATCGACAGGCCGATCACGCCGAACAGCGCCACATTCAGGATGAGCATCAGCGAGGGGCCCATCACCGAATGGCGGTAGATGTTGCGCTCCATCCAGTCGTCGGGCGTGCCGTGACCGTATTTTCTGAGCGTTTCCTCGTTCTTGGCCTCGGCGCGGTACAGCTCGGCACCTTCGCGCATCACCTTGCCCAAGCCGCGCGTCTGCGGGCTGTGCGGGTCATCTGCGGTCTCGCACTTGGCATGGTGCTTGCGGTGGATGGCCACCCATTCCTTGGTCACCATGCCCGTGCCCAGCCAGAGCCAGAAGCGGAAGAAATGCGAGGGAATAGGCCCCAGATCCAGCGCCCTATGCGCCTGGCTGCGGTGCAGATAGATGGTGACACCCGCAATCGTGAAGTGGGTGGTGATCAGGGTGTAGAGCAGCAGTTGCCACCACGACAGATCCCACAGGCCATTGGCCATCCAATCCACGACGGCATTCCAGATCGAGGCTATATCCAGCGACATAAATAACAAAGCCTTTGGCAAAAAACCGCGCCCACCCGATAAGCACGGTCGTGCCATTTTAGGTGATCCGCCGACCGGGCTGCTGCCGATTCCCCGACAGCAGATACCGGATTTGCACCGAAGTTACGCCTTTTTCACCCAAACAGCGGCGAAAAACCCGTCTGTCTCGTGCTGATGTGGCCACAGACGCAGATAACGTCGGCCCTCGTCACCGCCGCTGCAAAGCTTGTCGCCGTCGGCAATCTTGAGCTGCTCGAGCACCTCGCCCGCGTCCAGCGGAACGAACTCGGGGTGAGCGGCGCTGAAGGCTTCGGCGATGGCCTCGTTTTCCTCTGGCAGGATGGAGCAGGTGGCATAGATCAGACGGCCACCGGCCTTGACCAGGCGCGCGCTGCTTTCCAGGATGGCAGCCTGTTTCTGCGTCAGCTCCTGCACGGCCTTGACGCTCTGGCGCCACTTGAGGTCGGGATTGCGGCGCAGCGTACCCAGGCCCGAGCAGGGAGCATCGACCAGCACGCGGTCGATCTTGCCGGCCAGGCGCTTGACGCGCTCGTCGCGCTCGTGGGCAATTGCGGCAGGGTGGACATTGGAAAGACCCGAACGCGCCAGACGAGGCTTGAGCGCATCGAGGCGATGACCCGAGACGTCGAAGGCATACAGGCGGCCGGTGTTGCGCATGGCCGCGCCAATGGCCAGGGTCTTGCCGCCGGCGCCAGCGCAAAAGTCCACCACCATTTCGCCACGCTTGGCATCCAGCATCAGTGCCAGCAGTTGCGAGCCTTCGTCCTGCACTTCGATGGCGCCGCGGTTGAAGGCATCAACCTTGGCCAGCGCGGGCTTGCCGTCCACACGCAGACCGATGGGCGAGAACGGCGTGGGCTCGGCCTTGATGCCGGCTTTTTCCAGTTCCTTGCGCAGATCGGAGCGCTTGTCGTTGAGCGTGTTGACACGCAGATCCAGAGGAGCGGCCTGCTCCATGCTGGCGGCCAGTGCCCAGAATCCATCACCCAGCTGGGCCTTGAGCGGCTCGACCAGCCATTCGGGCAGATTGTGGCGGTGCGCCTCCATCAGCTCTTCGGGCTTGACGCCGTCGCAGGCAGCCAGCCACTTGAGTTCCTGGGGCGTCAGCGCGGCCTTGATAAAGGTCTCGCTGTCCTGGCCGTCCTTGCTCTTGACCTTGCCTTCCTTCTTGGCCTGCTCGCGCAGCACGGCGGCAAAGCCCAGGATGGCCAGCCGGCGCTCGCGTGCGCCGCTGCCCGAATGCGCCAGCGCTTCGAACAGCAGCTTCTTGCGCAGCACGGTGTAGACGGTTTCGGCCAGGGTGGCGCGCTCGCGCGGGCCCAGATAGCGGTTTTCGCGGAAAAAGCGGGACACCACGGCATCAGCCGGGTGTTCAAATGTCAGGGCGCGCTTGACGAGTTCAGAGCAAGCGTCGAGAAGGGCTTTGGGATGCATGGGCGCAATTGTCCCACTCTCGCCCTGGCCCTGGCTGGCGCCAGAAATCTATGACGCCGGCCTGCTCCAAACGATTCATAGTAAAAACAGGCTTCAGCCCTTTTCCTTCAAGCGTTGACAGCTCATCTTTTTAAAGCATCATGTCCGACCACGATCTGCCTGCACTCATCACCACCGAGCCCGGTCTCTACGAACACTACAAAGGCATGCGCTATGAAGTCATAGCCACGGTGCGCCACAGCGAAACCCTGGAACCCATGACGCTTTACCGCGCGCTCTATGGCGAGCATGGCCTATGGGTGCGCCCTGCCGCCATGTTCAACGAGACGGTGGTAATCGACGGCGTGGAACAGCCACGCTTTCGCCGCCTGCCCGCCGAAGAGCAGAAATCAGCATAAAGATAGGCTCTATCGCTTACCTACAAAGAGATAGACGCTATCAAATCTGATCAAGCCTTGATCAGATTGAGCACGGCTTGCGGATAGATGATGTGCTCCTGCACCAGCACGCGCGCAGCCAGCAGCTCGGCCGTGTCACCCTGCAGCACGGGCACCACGGCCTGCTCCAGGATGGGGCCCACGTCGAGCTCGGCCGTCACGCGGTGCACGGTGCAGCCCGCAAACTTGCAGCCCGCATCAATCGCACGCTGATGGGTGTGCAGACCGGTGAAGGCCGGCAGCAGCGAGGGATGGATGTTGATCAGCCGGCCCTCATAGTGCGCAACAAAGCCTGGCGTGAGAATGCGCATGAAACCGGCCAGCACCACCAGATCGGGCGCATGGCGATCGATGACCTGCGTCAGCTCGGCATCAAAGGCCTCGCGGCTGTCGAACTGCTTGTGATCCAGAACCTCGGTGGCGATGCCGTTGTCCCGCGCGAACACCAGGCCCTTGGCCTCGGCCTTGTTGCTCACCACGGCGCTCACGCGGGCGTTGTACTGCTTTGCCCAGTTCTGCTGCTGGGATGCACGCACAATGGCAGCCATGTTCGAGCCGCCGCCCGAGATGAGGATCACGATGTTTTTCATGGGCGGCGATTGTCGCATTGACGGACAAACCCTATCGGGTTTGCACCAGTTCCTGTGCGCTGCTCTAAGACTTTCGAGGAGATCCCATGCCGTTTGACCCACGCAACACCCCTTTGAGCGCCATCGAAGCCCGCGTTCTGGCCACGCTGATGGAAAAAGCCCGCACCGTGCCCGACAGCTATCCGCTCACGCTCAACAGCCTGGTCACGGGCTGCAACCAGAAGTCCAGCCGCGACCCGGTGATGGAGGTCAGCGAGGGCGAAGCCCAGGAGGCACTGGACAGCCTGCGCCTCAAGACCCTGTCGGTGCAGATCAGCAGCGTGCGTTCCACGCGCTGGGAGCACAACTTCCCGCGCGGCATTGGCGTGCCCGACCAGTCGGCCGTGCTGCTGGCCCTGCTGATGCTGCGCGGCCCCCAGACCGCTGGCGAGCTGCGCATCAACTCCGAGCGCTGGCACCGCTTTGCCGACATCTCCTCGGTCGAAGCCTTTCTCGACGAACTGCGCGAACGCAGCGAGGAAAAAGGCGGCCCGCTGGTCGTGCAGCTGCCGCGCGCCCCCGGCGCCCGCGAACAGCGCTGGGCCCACCTGCTTTGCGGCCCGGTGGATGTCAACGCCCTGGCAGCAAGTACCGGCAGCGCCAGCACAGGCGGCAATGCATCGGCCCTGCAGCAGCGTGTGGATGCGCTCGAAACCGAAGTCGCCCAACTGCGCGCCACCGTGCAGATGCTGTGCGAATCGCTGGGCGTGGAACCGCCTGCTGCCTCTGCTGAATGAATCCAGACAGAAACTGATAGCTGCCGGCCTTTATCCAGTAAGCGCTGGCAGCATGTTTCATTACAAACGACAGGCCGGCGCTAAAAACTGGCTCACGCCACGCAAAGACAGGCAGACGCAGCCGCTCAGGAGGCGCTCATCCCTGGGGTTTCCCGCCATTTGTCGCAACCCGGACAGCCAGAAAAAGAACGTGCGTGCTACAAATCTCCAGCATTTGCAGGAGACAACGCATGGACTTGGCATTCACCCCTGAAGAACAGGCTTTTCGCGAAGAGATCCGCAGCTGGGTGCGGGCAAATCTGCCCGAGGATATTGCGCACAAGGTGCGCAACGATCTACACCTGACGCGCGAGGACATGCAGCGCTGGGCCAAGATTCTGGGCAAAAAAGGCTGGCTCGGCTACGGCTGGCCCAAGGAATTCGGCGGCCCCGGCTGGAGCGCCGTACAAAAGCATTTGTTCGAGGAAGAATGCGCACTCGCCGGCACGCCGCGCATCGTGCCCTTCGGCCCCGTGATGGTGGCGCCGGTCATCATGGCCTATGGCACACCGGAGCAGCATCGGCGCTTTCTGCCCGGCATCGCCAGCGGCGAAGTCTGGTGGAGCCAGGGCTATTCCGAACCGGGTTCGGGCTCGGACCTGGCCAGCGTCAAGACCCGCGCCGAACGCGTGGGCGACAAATACATCGTCAACGGCCAGAAGACCTGGACCACGCTGGGCCAGTACGGCGAGTGGATCTTCTGCCTGGTGCGCACCAGCAACGAGGGCAAGCCCCAGACCGGCATCAGCTTCCTGCTGGTCGACATGAAGTCGCCGGGCGTGACCGTGCGCCCCATCAAGCTGCTGGACGGTTCTCACGAGGTCAACGAGGTCTTTTTCGACAATGTGCAAGTGCCTGCCGACCAGCTGATCGGCGAGGAAAACAAGGGCTGGACCTATGCCAAGCACCTGCTCAGCCACGAGCGCACGAATATCGCCGATGTGAACCGTGCCAAGCGCGAGCTGGAGCGCCTCAAGCGCATCGCCAAGACCGAAGGCGTCTGGGAAGACCAGCGTTTCCGTGATCAGATCGCCCTGCTGGAGATCGATGTGATCGCGCTGGAAATGCTGGTGCTGCGCGTGCTCTCGGCCATGAAGTCGGGCAAGAACCCGCTGGACATTGCCGGCCTGCTCAAGATCAAGGGCAGCGAGATTCAGCAGCGCTACTCCGAGCTGATGATGCTGGCCGCAGGCCCTTATGCCCTGCCCTATATCCAGGAAGCCATGGAAGCCGGCTACCAGGGCGACTTTCCCGGCAACGTGCTGGGCAATGCGCCGCTGGCCGCGACCTACTTCAATATGCGCAAGACCACCATCTATGGCGGCTCCAACGAGGTGCAGCGAAACATCGTCGCGCAGACGGTGCTGGGCTGATTCGGAACTGGCGGCAGCGCGGAGATTTCGCTTGCGTGAACTCGCACTGCTACCCCGTGCCCCCTCCGGGAGGGGGTTCTTGCTAGAGCTTCGCTGAATGTGATGGTGCGCAAGGCGCACTCGCTTCAGCAGCAGGAGACAAATATGGATTTCGATTTTTCCGACGACCAGCAGCAACTGCGCGATGCCGTGGCCCGCTGGGTGGACAAGGGCTATACCTTCGAGCGCCGCCAGAGCATTGCCAAACAAGGCGGCTTCTCGCGCGAGGTCTGGAACGAGCTGGCCGAGCTGGGCCTGACGGCCCTCACCGTGCCCGAGCAATATGGCGGCCTGGGCCAGGGCGCGGTCGATGTGATGGTGGTCATGGAGGAGCTGGGCCGCGGTCTGGTGATGGAGCCTCTGACCCAGGCTTTCGTGGCCTCCGCCTTGCTCGGTCAGTTCGGCGACGAAGTCGTCAAGCAAGCCTGGCTGCCCCGTATCGCCAGTGGTGAAAAGCTGGTTGTGCTCGCATCGCAGGAGCGCAAGGCGCGCTACCAGATTGATGTTTGCGCCGCAAAAGCCTCTAAATCCGGCGATGGATATACGGTAGATGCTACGAAAAACATTGTTCCTGCGGGCGACCAGGCCGACGCCTTCATCGTGCCGGCCCAGCTCGACGGCAAGATCGCGCTCTTCCTCGTCGAGAACGACCGCGAAGGCGTCGCCACCAAGCCCTATGCCACGCAGGATGAGGGTCGCGCGGCCGATCTGGTCTGCCGGTCAGCAGCGGCCACCCTGATCACCACCAATGGCGTGGCTGCCCTCACCCTGGCACAGGATGTGGGCAATGCCGCTCTTTGCGCCGAAGGCGTCGGCGTGATGGAGCAGACGCTCAAGCTCACCACCGAGTACATGAACCAGCGCAAGCAGTTCGGCGTGGTGATCTCCAGCTTCCAGGCCCTGCGCCACCGCGTGGCCGATATGAAGATGCAGCTGGAGCTGGCCCGCTCCATGAGCTACTACGGCACGCTCAAGCTGGTCGCGCCTGCCGAGGAGCGCCATGTCGCCATCGCTCGCGCCAAGGTGCAGCTGGGCCAGTCCATGCGTTATGTGGGCCAGCAGGCCGTGCAGCTGCATGGCGGCATCGGCGTGACGGACGAATATGTGGGCAGCCACTATTTCAAGCGCCTGACCCAGATGGAGATGACGGGAGGCGACACCTTGCACCACCTGGGCACGGTATCGGCCCATATGCAGGACAGCGCCGGCGTCTTTGCCTAACAGGCCTGCATCAATATTCATCAAAATCACGGCAACTGCATTCAACCCAAAACTAAAAGTCAACAGCACGCTTCGGCGTGCTGTTTTGCTTGCTGCATGCACTATGGACCCTGCCGCTCTTCCTATGATCTTTGCGCCATTCACAAAGATCAAGGAGACATGCATGAGCACCCGAGACAGCGAAAAGTATCTGCTGGAGTCCATCCGCCTAGCCATGGGCAATGTCAAGGGCCGCGAATCCGCGACCTGGCCTTTCGGTGCCGTGCTGGTGCGTGACGGCAAGGTCCTGGCGCGCGCCGTCAACCAGGTCGATGATCTGTGCGATCCCACGGCCCACGCCGAGATGCAGGCCCTGCGCATTGCCGCCAAGGCCCTGGGCAGCACCGATCTATCCGGGGCCGTCATGTATGCCAGCGGCTATCCCTGCTCCATGTGCCACACCGCCATGCTGCTGGCCGGCGTGAAACAGGTGTACTTCGCCTACTCCAACGAAGACGGCGAGCCCTATGACCTGTCGGCCGCGCGCGGCTATGAGGAACTGGCTCGCCCTGAAGGCCGGCGCGAACTGCCCGTCATCAGCCACCGCGTGCGCGATGCCGGCGAGGACCTGTACCAGGCCTGGCAAAAGGCCGTGGACGAAGATCGCGCCACGGTCTAGCCTGCACTGGCTCCAGCCGCCATCATGAACAAAGCCCTGAATGACGAGTTCAGGGCTTTTGCATTCTGGAGGACCTCAGGTCAGCAGATAGTCCACCGGCTTGAGCGGCGCCGGAACCTGGGGGTCACCCAGCGACTGGCTGAGGCTGATCTCGATGCTGCGGCAAATGCTGTCCAGTGCCAGGTCGTTGCTTTCCATGCCGAATGGCTCTTCCAGCTCGTCACCCAGCACATCGAGACCGTAGAAGGTATAGGCCACGATGGCTACGACAAACGGCGTCATGAAGCCCGTGATGTCCACCAGACCGAAAGGCAGCAAAAAGCAGTACAGATGGGCCGTGCGGTGCAGCAGCAAGGTGTAGGAAAACGGAATCGGCGTATTGCGGATGCGCTCGCAGGAGGCAGCGGCCGTCGTGAAGCCGTTGAGGGTACGGTCCAGCTCCACGGCCAGGCAGGGGTCTATGCGCTGCTCGCGCACGCACTGGCCCAGATCCTTGCCCATGGCCAGCATCAGCGCATCGGTGCGCTGATTCAGCGGCAGCAGTTGCAGGCGCTGCCACTCGGCATGGGTCAGCCACTGCTGGGCCGCCACATCGTCCTTGAGGCCGCGCAGCTGGGCCCGCAGCACATGAGAAAAAGCCACGGCCCGGTGCACCATGCGCACGCGCACATCGCTGGCCCGCTGGCGCGGGTCTATGGGGTGATCGAGCTCGATCAGGCTCAGGCACTGGCGCGCCAGCGTGCGTGCATAGATCACGATCTCGCCCCAGAGCTTGCGACCCTCCCAGTAGCGCGCATACGCGGTGTTGTTGCGAAAGCCCAGAAAAATCGCCAGCGGCAGGCCGATCAGGGTGAACGGGATCGGCGTGATGGGAATCTTGGTGTGGAACAGCGTGCCATGCGCCACGGTGACGATGATGGCCAGCACGATGTTGACGGCAAGCACGCCTTTGATGCGTTGCAGCACCGAGCCCCGGACAATCCACAGCAGCTTGAAGCCCGACGGGCGATCTCTGACGATCATGAAAACGAGAAATAAGGTCTAAACCCGAATTCAATCACAAGCATGCGGGGATTTCAGCCAGTGCCGAGAACTCCCACTGCGTCAGTAGGCAGCCTGGGCCGCGCCAGCACGGTCCATGCGGCATCTGCTGCACCTGGGCAGCCAACCCCGACATAGGGTGCCAACCCGCCAGCCAGCATAAGAAAAGCCCCGCATTGCGGGGCTTGGGCGGCGATAGGGGCTCAGGCTGCCTGCAAGCTGCTGGCACTACTCACGCGTTGCGACAGGCGCAGGCGGCTGATGAAGCCGATCTGGCGCAGGGCTTCGGCAAACTCCTGCTCGGTGCCGCGCTCGGTACGCGAGGCCAGCTCGGCAAACAGGCCGGCGCGCGTGTAGTGGCGCACGCAGGCGATGAAGGGAAAGCCATGGCGCGTGCGATAAGCCTGGTTCAGCTCGGCCAAGCGCTCGCCCTGCTCCTGCGCCAAATCTCCCAGCCCCGCGCTTTGCTGCTCCTGCTGGGAGTCAACGGTCAGCGTGCCGGAGCGCACGGCGCTGGCCGACAGCTCGGGGTGGCCACAGAGAAAGCGCAGGGTCTGCTCACGCGGGCTGCCATGCACGGCGGCCAGCATGGCCTGGTGCAGTGCGTCCAGGCTGGCAAAGGGGCGCTGCTGCGCTGCAGCCTCGGCCACCCAGGGGGCGTATTCAAAAACCTCGCCGAGCGCGGCCGCAAAGTCTGCGTGCGTCATGACGTTGAGCTCGTCGAGCGTGGGGATGGAGGAGGTAGTGGTGCTAGTCATGAGGCCAGTGTAGGAAGCGCGTTTCCCGCCTCACAGTGCTTGCTTGTTATAGCCCGTATAGCAGCCGGCTACGTCGATGCCGTCAGGACCTGCGAGGCCTGATTGAGCAGGGCGCGCAGCCAGATATGGGAGGCATCCCGGTGCCGGGACGAATGCCAGAGCTGGTAGAAGCGCATGACGCGGTTGCCCATGGGCAGAGGCACCATGGTCAGCGGCAACCGTCTGGCGTGATAGGCCGCGAAATGGCGGCTGGTGGTCAGCAGCAGGTCGGTGCCCACCAGCAGATCCGGCGCCATCGAGAAGTGCGAGCATTGCACGCGGCCGTCACGGCTCACGCGCATGGTGCCCAGACTGCTCTCCACCACGCCGCGCTGATCGGGCGAATAAGGCGTGAACACCACATGCGCGGCCTGCAGATAGTGCTCGGCCGTCAGCCGGCCCGGCCCGGCCAGAGGATGCGTTTCATCGAGCAGGCAGACCACCTCGTCCTCGAGCAGCGTGGACATGTGCAAATGCTCGGGCGGGCTCGGCCAGTTGCCGATGACGATATCCACCTCGCCGCTTTGCAGGGCCTGCTCGTAGTCGAAGTTCTGGCCCAGCGGCAGCAGGACCAGCCTCGCGCCCGGTGCCTGCGCTCGCATGAGCTGGACCACGCGCGCCATGAAGGGCGGTGCCAGATAGTCGGGCATGGCGATGGTGAAGCGCAGTTGCGTGGTCTCGGCCACAAATTCCTTGCCGACGCTCAGCAGCCCGTCGATCAGGCCCAGCGCCGCACGTGCCTGCTCCACGGCCTGAAGCGCGCGCGCCGTCGGCACCATGCGGTTCTTGTCCCGCACCAGCAAAGGGTCGTTGAAGATGGCCCGCAATCGCCGCAGCGCCGCGCTGATGGCCGGTTGTGACTGATTGAGGCGTATTGCCGCGCGCGACACGCTTTTTTCGCTGATCAGGGTGCACAGCACGCGCAGCAAATAGGTATCGAACGGTTCTTCGCTGCGAGACACGTGTTTTCCCTAGAGATATGCATTTTGCTATGCGGCTCATAGCAGGCGCTTAGTTTCGCATATCGCCACAAGTCGCGACCATGCAAGTGTCCGCAAACCCAACAACAAATTTCCGAGACAAGGACTTGCCATGAGTGCTCATCATGTGCCGATCAGCGGCACTGCTGCTTCCGTCGATCAGGTCGACGCCACCTACTCCAAGATTTCCTGGCGCCTGCTGCCCTTTCTGGGCGTGCTGTGGGTGCTGGCCTGGCTGGACCGCGTCAACATCGGCTTCGCCAAGCTGCAGATGCTCGACGACCTGAAATTCAGCGAAGCCGTCTACGGCCTGGGCGCCGGCATCTTCTTCATCGGCTACTTCCTGTTCGAAGTGCCCTCCAACATGTTGCTGCAGAAGATAGGCGCCAAGAAGACGGTGATGCGCATCACCATAGGCTGGGGCCTGATCTGCATCTTGCAGGCCTGGGTGACGACACCGACCCAGTTCTACATCCTGCGCTTTCTGATGGGCGTATTCGAGGCCGGCTTCTACCCCGGCATCATCCTCTACCTGACCTACTGGTATCCGTCCAAGCGCCGCGCCAAGGCCTTCGGCACCTTCATGTCGGCCTCGGCCATCGCCGGCGTCATCGGCGGCCCGCTGGCTGGCGGCATCATGACCTGGGCTGCAGGCGCGCACGGCATGCACGGCTGGCAGTGGCTGTTCATCATCGAAGGCATCCCCTCGGTGCTGGCCGGCATCTTTGCCTACTTCTACATGACCGACCGCCCCGAGGAAGCCAAATGGCTCACCGACACGGACCGTGCCGTCGTGCGCCAGCAACTCGAAATCGACCAGAAGGCCCAGGGCGAGCGCCACAGCGACTGGCGCACCCTGTTCGGCAACCCCATGGTGTGGCTGCTGATCGCCGTGTTCTTCTGCCTGCTCTGCGCCAACTCCACGCTGACCTTCTGGATTCCCACCGTGATTCGCGAAGCGGGCTTCACCTCGCCCATGCAGGTGGGCTGGATCGCCGGTGCCGCCTATCTGCTCGGCGCGGCCGGCATGATCATCAACGGTCGCCATTCCGACCACCGTGGCGAGGTACGCTGGCACTTCGCGGGCTCGGCCCTGCTGGGCGCCGTGGGCATGCTGGCCCTGGCCTTCACCATGGGCATGGACAGCATCCCCGTGATCGTGGCGCTGACGGCCATGGTCCTGGCACTGGTGGGCACCATGAGCGCGATCCCCGTGTTCTGGCAGATGCCCAATATGCTGCTCAGCGGCGGCGCTGCTGCAGTGGGCGTGGCGCTGATCAACTCGGTGGCCAATCTGGCCGGCTTCGGTGCCCCTTATCTGATGGGCGTGATCAAGGCCTCCACCGGCAAGGTCGCTCCGGGCCTGTACCTGGTGGCCATCGTGGAAGCGCTGGCAGCCGTTCTCGCCATCGCCTTCGTCGCCCGCATCCAGCGCCGCAAGAACGTTTGAAGGAGTCATCCCGCATGCATCCCACACCCACACCGACCCCGTCGCGCCGACAGTTCGCACTCTCGGGCCTCGTGCTCGGCGCCTCGGCCCTGACAGGCACACACGGCGCGCTGGCCGCCGACACCTCCCCGGCAGTGCCGGCCCAGACCACCGGCCCCATCGTGCTGCATGGTGTCAGCCCGCGCCTGACCATGCATGCCGTGGACACCTTCCATGGCTCTGCAGCCACGGGCTTGCGCATCGACTTTTCGCGCTTCGACGGCGAAACCTATGTGCCGATACGCAGCTTTGTCGTGAACGCCAACGGCCGGGCCGACGAACCGCTGCTGATCGACGACAGCTACCGCAGCGGCCGCTACGAAATGCTGCTGCACGTGGACGAGTACTTTGCTGCCAAGGGCGCCAAGCTGCCGCGCCCGGCCTTTCTGTCCAAGGTGCCGGTGCGCTTCCAGATCGTGAACACGGCAGAGCGCATCCATCTGCCCATCCAGTTCGGCCCCTGGAGCTATACCTATTCGCGCGGCAGCTGAGCCGGCGTATCCGCGCTCTATCGCAACCCATTGAAAGACCACTATGGCAGGCATCAGCACCCATGTACTCAACCTCACCACCGGTCGCCCCATAGCCGGCATGCGGGTGGAACTCTACGACGTGGCGCAGACCCCGGCGCAGCGCCTGAACAGCACCCGTACCAATGCCGACGGTCGCACCGACGCCCCCATGCTGCCCGCCGCCGCGGCCCGCACCGGGGACTTCGAGCTGCGCTTTTACACAGGCGAGCATTTCAAGGAGCCCACGGCGCTGTCGGAAGAAGTGCTGGTGCGCTTTTCCATCTTCGACGCGGCCCAGCACTACCACGTGCCCATGCTGTGCTCGCCGTGGTTCTTCAACACCTACCGCGGCAGCTGATTTTTTACCAAGGAGAACGACTCGATGAACAACGAAAACGACAGCGGCAAATACCTGCTTGAATCCATACGCTTGGCCATGGGCAATGTCAAAGGCCGCCAGCAGCCCACCTGGCCCTTCGGCGCCGTGCTGGTCAGGAACGGCCAGGTGCTGGCGCGCGCCGTCAACCAGGTCGATGAGCTCTGCGACCCCTCGGCCCACGCCGAGATGCAGGCCCTGCGCATAGGAGCCAAGGCCCAGGGCAGCACCGATCTGTCGGGGGCCGTCATGTATGCCAGCGGCTACCCTTGCTCCATGTGCTACACGGCCATGTTGCTGGCCGGCGTGAAGCAGGTGTATTTCGCCTACTCCAACGAAGACGGCGAGCCCTACGATCTGTCGGCCGCGCGCGGCTATGTGGAACTGGCCAAGCCCGAGGAGCAGCGCGAGATGGCTCTGATCGGCCAGCGCGTGCGCGACGAGGGCGAAGACCTCTACGAAGCCTGGCAAAAAGCCGTCTCCACCACAGTCTGAACGCGTTTCTGTCCTCTTGCTCCTGCCCCGCGGCGCCAGCCCGGGGCTTTTTTTTACGCCCTAGCTGCGCCAGCGCGATCCACGCGGCACATGGGCCACGAGAAACTCCATCTGGTCGGCCAGAATGCGGCGGTTTCTCAGGATGAAGTCCTCCCACAGCGTGGGCGTGTAGGGGGTGTAGAGCAAGGGCATGCGGGCCTGCTCCGGCGTTCTGGCCCCCTTGCGGTGGTTGCAGGCGCGGCAGGCCGTGACCAGGTTCATCCAGCTGTGCTGCCCGCCGGTGCTCACGGGGACAATGTGCTCGCGCGTGAGATCGCTCTCATGGAAGCGCCGCCCGCAATAGGCGCAGACGCAGCGGTCACGAGCAAAGAGCTTGCCATTGGTCAGACCCGGCAGCAGCTCATGCGGGTTGATGTTCGGCATGCCCTTGGTGCCGATGATGGAGTTGATGTGAATGACTGACTGCTTGCCGGTCACCGCATTGTGGCCACCGCGAAAGCAGGCGATTTCGACACCGGCTTCCCAGCGCACATCTTCTGCTGCGTAATGCAGCGCCGCCTGCTCCAGCGTTACCCAGGACTGCGGCAGCCCCTGGGCTGTCAGCTTCAAGACTTTCACAACCAGCCTCCATACAGTCAAACTTGGACCACGGAAAACGGACAAGCGTCTTGGCGCTTTTGAGCACAATCGTGCAGCCTCCACAGCTGCCTGATTTGAAGCAATATACTCTGAAACTATGTCAAATTGACGGCTTGTGTCGCATGCATCGGCGCCAGTTGCTATAAATAACAAAGCAGTCCATGAAGATTTTCCGCGGCATCAATCATCCCGGCCTGGCCCCGGCCTGCGCTGTGACCATTGGCAATTTTGATGGTGTACACCGGGGACATCAAGCCATGCTCGGCCTGCTCAAGGCCGAGGCCGCCCAGCGCGGCATCCCCAGCTGCGCCATGACCTTCGAGCCGCACCCGCGCGACTACTTTGCCCAGAAGCTGGGCAAGCCGGAGTTGGCGCCTGCCCGCGTTGGCACGCTGCGTGACAAGCTCAGCCAGCTCGAGGTCTGCGGCGTCGATCAGGTCGTGATCCTGCCCTTCAACCAGGCCCTGGCCAGCCAGAGTCCCGAGGACTTCATTCAGGACGTGCTGATCTCGGGCCTGGGCGCCAAGTACGTGCTGGTGGGAGACGACTTCCGCTTTGGCTCCAAGCGCGCCGGCGATTACGCCATGCTGGACAACGCCGGCCAGGCCCTGGGCTTTGATGTGGCCCGCATGAACAGCTATGAAGTCCATGGGCTGCGCGTCTCCAGCACGGCCGTGCGCGAGGCCCTGGCCGCCGGCGACATGCAGCAGGCCGCCAAGCTGCTGGGCCACCCCTACCGCATCTCGGGCCATGTGGTGCATGGCCGCAAGCTGGGCCGCAAACTGGCCGAATCAATGAGCGGAGCCGAGGACGGCTTTCGCACGCTGAATCTGCGTTTCGACCACTGGAAACCTGCCGCCAGCGGCATTTTTGCCGTGCTGGTGCATGGTCTGACGGACAAGCCGCTGCAGGGCGTGGCCAACCTGGGCGTGCGCCCTTCGCTGGACCCCAACGACATCAACGGCGGTCGGGTGCTGCTGGAGACCCACTGCTTCGATTGGCCCGCTCAACTGGGTGGAGAAGGTGCCTACGGTAAAATCATCCGCGTGGAACTTCTGCACAAACTGCACGACGAGCTGAAGTATGACAGTCTCGATGCCCTGACGGTCGGCATCGCCAAGGACTGCGATGACGCGCGCGCGTTTTTCGCCTCGGCCCACATACCGTCTCACACCTCGTCGCACACAGAGACCCGTCGCCAGACCACGCGCGACCGAATTTGAAGCTCGCTGCTCGCACGTCCCAGGCGCAGCAGCGCACTGGCGCTCACCTCACCATTCACGCCCAGGCAGAACTGCCCGGGCACCGCATTGCTTTCAAGGTTTCCCATGTCTGATTCGAAGTCCAACAAGCCCGAAGCGTCCGCTTACCGCGCCACGCTGAACATGCCCGACACCCCTTTCCCCATGCGCGGCGACCTGCCCAAGCGCGAACCCGCCTGGGCCAAGGAATGGGATGACCAAGGCATCTACAAGAAGCTGCGCGACGCCCGCAGCGGCGCGCCCAAGTTCATCCTGCACGACGGCCCTCCGTACGCCAACGGCAAGCTGCACATCGGCCATGCGGTGAACAAGATCCTCAAGGACATGATCGTCAAGAGCCGCCAGCTCGAAGGCTTTGACGCGCTCTACGCACCGGGCTGGGACTGCCACGGCCTGCCCATCGAGAACGCCATCGAAAAGCTGCATGGCCGCAACCTGCCGCGCGACGAGATGCAGGCCAAGAGCCGCACCTTTGCCGCCGAGCAGATCGAGCAGCAGATGGTGGACTTCAAGCGCCTGGGCGTGCTCGGCGACTGGGATCACCCCTACAAGACCATGAACTACGCCAACGAGGCCGCCGAGCTGCGTGCCTTGAAGACGGTGATGGAGCGTGGCTTTGTCTACCGCGGCCTCAAGCCCGTTTACTGGTGCTTTGACTGCGCCTCCTCGCTGGCCGAGTTCGAGATCGAATACGCCGACAAGCAAAGCCAGACCCTGGACGTGATGTTCCCCGCTGCCGAGCCTGCCAAACTGGCCGCAGCATTCGGCCTGGACAAGCTCGACAAGGAAGCCTTCATCGTCATCTGGACGACGACAGCCTGGACCATCCCCGCCAACCAGGCGCTGAACGTCAACCCCGATCTGGAATACAGCCTGGTGGAGACCGAGCGCGGTCTGCTGATCGTGGCCTCCGCCCTGGTCGAGAAATGCCTGGCCCGCTGGAAGCTGGAGGGCCGCGTGCTCGCCACCGCCAAGGGCGAGAAGCTCGACCACATGCCCTTCAAGCACCCTCTGGCCCATGTGGACAAGGGCTTTGACCGCATCTCGCCCGTGTACCTGGCCGAATACGCCACCGCCGACGACGGTACCGGTATCGTGCACTCGGCCCCTGCCTATGGCGTGGACGACTTCAACAGCTGCATGTCCAACGGCATGGACTACAAGCAGATCCTGAACCCCGTGCAGGGCAACGGCGTGTACGCGGCCGACCTGCCCATGTTCGGCGGCCAGCATATCTGGAAGGCCGTGCCCGTCATCCTCGACGCCCTGAAGGTCGCAGGCCGCCTGATGGACACCACCACCATCAGCCACAGCTATCCGCACTGCTGGCGCCACAAGACGCCCGTCATCTACCGCGCTGCCGCCCAGTGGTTCATCCGCATGGACGAAGGTGAAGGCGTGTTCACCGATCCCGCGCAAAAGCCCGAGAAGACCCTGCGCCAGATCGCGCTGGACGCCATCGAGCAGACCAGCTTCTACCCGCAAAACGGCCAGGACCGCCTGCGCGCGATGATCGCCGGCCGTCCCGACTGGTGCATCTCGCGCCAGCGCTCGTGGGGCGTGCCCATCCCCTTCTTCCTGCATGTGGACACGGGCGCTCTGCACCCCCGCACCATGGAGATCATCGACCAGGCGGCCGCCATGATCGAGCAGGGCGGCATCGAGGCCTGGAGCCGCGTCAGCACCGAAGATATCCTGGGCGCCGAAGAGGCCAAGAGCTATACCAAGAGCACCGACATTCTGGAGGTGTGGTTCGACTCCGGCTCCACCTTCTGGCATGTGCTGCGCGGCACCCACCCCGAGCACCACCACGACCACGGCCCCGAGGCCGATCTGTACCTGGAAGGCCACGACCAGCACCGCGGCTGGTTCCACAGCTCGCTGCTGCTGGCTTCGGCCATCTTCGGCCGCGCGCCCTATCGCGGCCTGCTGACCCATGGCTTCACCGTGGACGGCCAGGGCAAGAAGATGTCCAAGTCGCTGGGCAACACCGTGGCGCCGCAGGACGTGTCGAGCAAGATGGGCGCGGAAATCATCCGCCTGTGGGTGGCCTCGACCGACTACTCGGGCGACCTGGGCATCGACGACAAGATCCTGGCCCGCGTGGTGGACGCCTATCGCCGCATCCGCAACACGCTGCGCTTTCTGCTGGCCAACACCAGCGACTTCGACGCCAGCAAGGATGCCGTGGCCTATGGCGAGATGCTGGAGATCGACCAGTTCGCGCTGGCGCGCTCGGCCCAGCTGCAGCAGGAGATCCTGGCCCACTACAAGGTCTACGAGTTCCACCCCGTCGTCGCCAAGCTGCAGCTGTTCTGCTCCGAAGACCTGGGCGGCTTCTACCTGGACGTGCTCAAGGACCGCCTCTACACCAGCGCCCCCAAAAGCCTGGCACGCCGCTCGGCCCAGACCGCGCTCTACCAGATCACCCAGGCGCTGCTGCGCTGGATGTCGCCCTTCCTGTCGTTCACGGCCGAGGAAGCCTGGAAGATCGTGGGCCACAGCGAATCCATCTTCCTGGAGAAGTTCACCGAGCTGCCCGCCGGCGACGAAGGCCTGCTGGCCAAGTGGACGCGCCTGTGCGAGATCCGCAACCAGGTCAACAAGGACATCGAAGTGGTGCGCACCACCGGCGCCGTGGGTTCATCTTTGCAGGCCGAAGTCACGCTCACGGCCGAGCCCGAGGACCTGGCCCTGCTGCAAAGCCTCAAGGACGATCTGAAGTTCGTCTTCATCACCTCGGCAGCGACTGCCGTGGCCGGCGATGCCCTGACCACCACCGTGAAGGCCAGCGAGCACGCCAAGTGCGAGCGCTGCTGGCACTACCGTGAAGACGTGGGCGTGAACCCCGAGCACCCCTCGATCTGCGGCCGCTGCGACAGCAATCTGCACGGCACGGGCGAAGTCCGCACCAAGGCTTGAGTCTTAAAAAAGTGAGCTGCCAGCGTATGCTGGCAGCCATTTTCAGCATTTATTTTTGCTGAAATCCTTTTGAGTCAAGTGCTAACCGCTATCAAAAAACCTTAGCAAAGAGCTGCCATGAGCAACACCCAGACCTCCTCCGCAGGCCTTGGCCGTATCTGGCCCTGGCTGCTGTGGGCGCTTGTCATCATCGGCGTGGATCAGGTCACCAAGCAGATGATTCTGAGCCACTACCAGTATGGGGACTGGACTCCCATCACCAGCTTCTTCAACATCGTGCGCGCGCACAACACGGGCGCCGCCTTCTCCTTCCTTGCGGGCGGCAGCGGCTGGCAGCGCTGGCTGTTCGTGGCCATAGGCGTGATTGCCACCGTGCTCATCGTCTGGCAGCTGCGCAAGCACCCTGGCGAGAAGATGTTCTGCCTGTCGCTGTCCAGCATTCTGGGCGGGGCCATCGGCAATGTGGTGGACCGCCTGCAACACGGCTATGTGGTGGACTTTCTGGACTTCTACTGGGGCAGCAGCCACTTTCCGGCCTTCAACGTGGCCGATATGGGCATCACGCTGGGCGCCATACTGCTGATCCTGGATGAGGTTTTGCGCGCAAAACGCGCCAAGAACCAGAGCGTGTAAGCGCCAGGCGCTTTCCATCGGCAAGGCCCGCTGCCTCTCTAGCAGACAGCGGGCCTTGCTTATTCCGCCCCGCTCCGGCCGGATTCGGCCGACTCGTAGACGGGCTCGGCAGCACCTTCAGGCATATCGCGCCGAATATGGCTGCCCGCAGACAAGATGATGCCGCCCCGGACCGCGGACTGAACCAGCGTGATGTGCGTCAGCTGTTCTTGCTCGGCCATCTGCTGTACCTGCCGCTGATCGATCCATGCAATCTGCGCCGGCCCGAGCAGCGTGGAGATGGACAGCAATACCGCCACCACCCATTGCCAGATGCGCAGCGGCCGCCTGGGCTTGCCGCGCCGCAAATGCCACGGCTGCCAGCAACATCAAAAGAAAGCCCACCGCAACAGCACCGGGCATGACCGGAATCATGAACCTGCCTTTTTAATAGCATCGAACGCAATACCGATATACGGAAAACTCGGTCGCCTCTGAAATCTCATCCGTAGAAACGATGTTTCGAATAATTCGTTTTTGTTCTATTGTGTTCCTTATTCCGCACTTATTTGTGCGTGAAGAGTGAGCCATCGGGGCAGACCGGCCTCACTCAGGGGTATATTAGGTCGCTCCTTCGCGGGCAGAACATGAAGCATTTATTGAATCTTTTAGCAGCCATTGCCCTCTTGATCTGGGGCTCTCAGATGGTTCGCACCGGCGTTCTGCAGGTCTTCGGCGCAAACCTGCGCAACATTCTCGCCCGCAGCATGAGCAACCGTTTCTCGGCAGCACTATCTGGCATGGGCGTCACGGCCCTGGTGCAATCAAGTACGGCCACCTCGCTGATGACCTCGTCCTTTGTAGGCCAGGGTCTGATCACCCTGCCCTCGGCCCTGGCCGTGATGCGCGGTGCCGATGTCGGCACGGCTTTGATGGCCGTGCTGTTCTCCACCGATCTTTCCTGGCTGTCGCCACTGTTCATCTTTGTCGGCGTGGTGCTCTATATCTCGCGCAAGGACTCCAAGCCCGGTCGTATCGGCCGCGTGCTCATCGGCCTGGGCCTGATGCTGCTGGCCCTGCGCCTGGTGGTGGAAGCCACCGAGCCCCTGCTGCAGGCCCCTGCCGTGCGCACCCTGCTGGCCTCGGTCAGCAGTGATCTGTTCATGGAATTGCTGCTGGGCGCGGTACTGGCCGTGCTGGCCTACTCCAGCCTGGCCGTGGTGCTGCTGATTGCGGCCATGGCCAGCTCCGGCGCCATTCCGCTGGATGTGGCTCTGGGCCTGACCCTGGGCGCCAATCTGGGCAGCGGCCTGGTCGCGGCGCTCACCACCGCCAAATCGGCGGTGGAGGAGCGCCAGGTCACCATAGGCAATCTGCTGTTCAAGATCATGGGCGTGGCCATCGTCGCGCCCTTTATCGGGCTGTGGTCGCAGTACGCCCAGCCCTATCTGCCCAACGCCGGCCAGAACGTGGTGATGTTCCATCTGGCGTTCAATGTCTTCAACAGCCTGTGCTTCATCGGCCTGACCCAACTCGTGGCCCGCTGGGTGACCTCCATGCTGCCCAAGCCCGAGGAAGAAAGTGCAGCCAAGCTGCTGCGCCCACGCCACCTGGACCCCTCGGCCCTATCCACCCCTTCGCTGGCCATCACCTGCGCCGTGCGCGAGTCACTGCATCAGGCCGACGTGGTGGAGTCCATGCTGATCGGCCTGCAAAAAGTGGCTGAAACCGACGATGCCAAGCTCTCCGAGGAAGTGCGCCACCTGGAAGGCACGGTGGACGATCTGTACTCGGCCATCAAGTACTACATGACCAAGATCTCGCGCGCCGAACTCGACGAGCGCGAAGGTCAGCGCTGGACGGAAATCATCAGCTTCACCATCAATATGGAGCAGATCGGCGACATCATCGAGCGCGTACTGCTGGATCTGGAAGACAAGAAGATCAAGAAGGGCCGTCAGTTCTCGGCCGCCGGAAAACAGGAAATTCACGAGCTGACCCAGCATCTGCTGGACAATCTGCGCCTGGCCATGAGCGTCTTCCTCAATGGCAATGTGCGCGAGGCGCAAAAGCTGCTCGAGGAAAAAGCGCGCTTTCGCGATCTGGAACTGGCCTACTCGGCCACCCATCTGGAGCGCCTGTCGCAGCACACGGTATCGAGCATAGAGACCAGCTCCCTGCATATCGACATGATCAGCGACCTCAAGCGCATCAACTCGCTGCTGTGCTCGGTGGCCTACCCGATTCTCGAGCAGGCCGGAGCCCTGGCGCCCAGCCGGCTCAAGTCCACCGCACTGGAGAACCAGCGCTAGCTGCTCTGCCGCCCTACCATCCCATGTAGGCGGCAAGCACCAGGGAGGCCTCGGGGGTGAAGCGCCCCTGCAGCATCCAGCCCTGGACCTCGGTCCGCTCCAGCCGCTCGAAACGCTGTACCTCGCCATCCTGATTCACAGGCTGCAGCGCATCGGGTACCAGGGCCGAGAACCAGTCTATGCGCTCGACCATATAGCCCTGTCCCTCTGCTTCGTCGCTGGGTCTTGCGAACATCACATTTCCGCCGTGCCGAAGCTCGCCGAGTTCTGCCACATGCAGACCGGCCTCCTCCCAGGTTTCACGCGCCAGCGCCTCGACCAGACCATCTGTCGCCGAGACCATGCCGCCCATCAAGGTATCCCACATGCCGGGGTTGTTGGCCTTGTCCTCCGAGCGCTGCTGCACCCAGATCGAGCCATCCGCGCAAACGCCCACCAGATGCACGGCTCTGGTGGCAATGCCCAGCGGCCGCACGGCACCACGCTCGACGGTGGCCAGTTGCCGGCCCTCGGCATTGCAGACCGCCAGTTGTTCGTTGCGCCAGGCACCGGCAAGACCGGCGCTGCGCATGGCCTGTGCCAGCCGGTTCAGGTTCTCGGTCGCCCCGCCCTCTCCCTTCAGAAGCCATTTCCCGGCAACCGACTGCAAGTCGACCTCGTGCGCCGCCAGCAGATCAGACCCCAGATTGCGCGCAAAGTCTTCCTCGATACTGCCGATCTGCTGATCATCAATGCACAGCGGCTGGCGCGGGCGCAGAGGCTGCCTGCTGGCCATGGCCTGCTGTGCCTGCAGCCATTGCTGCTGGAGCGACGTGGTTTGCTGCTTCATGAAAAATCTCCCATGCACTGCATTGTGCTCAGCTTCGCAAAACGGGAAGGCTTGCATCACTATTGATGCTCGCCAGTTTGGCGGCAACAGCCGCTGGCGCAGGGCGCTGCAGGTCCGGAGGCCAGCTGCCGCGCGTTACAGTGACACCCCATGAATTCCCCCCTGAAACCCGCCACGGTCGCCATGCTCAGCCTGGCTCCGGCACTTTGGGCCGGCAATGCCATCGTGGGCCGCCTCGCTCACGATCTGATCTCGCCCTTTGCACTCAACTTCCTGCGCTGGTGCATCGCCTTTGTGCTGCTGTTGCCGCTGGCATGGCGGGTGCTGCGCAAAGACAGTCCGATCTGGCCACTGTGGCGGCAGTACATGCTGCTGGGACTGCTTGGCATAGGCTGCTACAACGCCTTGCTGTACTTGGCGCTCAAGACCTCGACCCCGCTGAACGTGACGCTGGTGAGCTCGAGCATGCCGGTCTGGATGCTGGCCATAGGCCGGCTGTGCTGGGGCATTCGCATCAGCCGCCGGCAGATGGGCGGGGCTTTGCTGTCGGTGCTGGGCGTGGCGGTGGTGATGTCGCGCGGCGACTGGCAGACGCTGCTTGCTCTGCGCTTTGTGCCCGGCGACCTGTTCATGGTGCTGGCGACGATTGCCTGGGCCTTCTACACCTGGCTGCTGTCGCGCAGCACCGGCCCCCAGGAAGTGAAATCGCACTGGGCCAGCTTTCTGCTCGCACAGATCGTTTTCGGCCTGCTCTGGTCCGGCCTTTTCACGGGCGGCGAAGCCTTGCTGGGCGAGTTCCGCCTGGTGCCGGGCTGGCCGCTGCTGGGCAGCCTGCTGTTCATCGCCGTGGGCCCGGCCATTCTGGCCTATCGCTTCTGGGGCATGGGCGTGCAGCGCGCCACGCCCGCCATTGCGGGCTTCTTCGGCAATCTGATTCCGCTGTTCACGGCCCTGCTGTCGATTCCCGTGCTCGGCGAAACCCCGCACCTCTACCACGCGCTTGCGTTTGCGCTGATCGTGACCGGCATCGTCGTATCATCCCGCAAATAAGCGGCTTCCCACCCAGACAAAAGCCCCGCATTGCGGGGCTTTGTCGTTTCAGCACTCGATCACGGATCAGTAAGTGCCGGGATACAGACCGCCGTCGGGCAGGATGTTCTGGCCCGTCATATAGCCGGCCTGGCGGCTGCACAGGAAGGCACAGATGGCGCCGAACTCTTCGGCCGTGCCAAAGCGCTTGGCAGGGATCTGGGCAGCCTGGGCCTGGCGCACGGCATCCAGGTCCTGGCCGCTCTTGTTGGCCGCAGCCTGATGGGTTGCCACCAGACGGTCGGTGTCGAACTTGCCGGGCAGTATGCTGTTGATGGTGACGCCCTTGGCGGCGATGCCCGAACGCGCCAGGCCGGCCACAAAGCCCGTCAGACCGCTACGCGCACCGTTGGACAGGCCCAGGATGTCGATGGGCGCCTTGACCGCGCTCGAGGTGATGTTGACGATGCGACCGAAGCCACGCGCAGCCATGCCATCCACCGTAGCCTTGATCAGCTCGATGGGGGTCAGCATATTGGCGTCCACCGCCTTGATCCAGGCCTCACGATCCCAGGTGCGGAAGTCGCCAGGAGGCGGGCCACCGGCGTTGGTCACGACGATGTCGTAGTCCTTGCCCGGGCCGCCGGCGGCTTCGAACACTGCGGTGCGGCCTTCTGGCGTGGTGATGTCTGCGGCGACACCGATGACCTTGATCTGAGGAGCAATGGCTTGCAGCTTCTGCACGGCCAGCTGCAATGCCTCGGCGTTTCTGGCGTTGATGACCAGATTCACTCCCTCTTCGGCCAGAGCCTTGGCACAGCCAAAACCCAAACCCTTGCTGGCGCCGCAGACCAGAGCCCAGCGCCCGGCGATACCAAAGTCCATGTCAGTGTCCTTTCACACAGTTTCCAAGCCGGACAAACTGCCCGACGCTATCAAAATCAATAACTGCTAGAGCTTTATCAGAAAGCGCTGGCATCCAATTTCATGCTCAATGACTGCGACCATGAAACAGCTTGTGGTGCAGCCTGCGCAGCGACCACCAGACGCCCAGTGCCACAACCGGAATGGCCACGGCCGCCGTCGACTCGGGCGACCAGGGCCAGCCCAGCTTCTGCCCGCCCTTGGCCAGATAGCTGATCAGGCCGGTGATGTAGTAGGTGATGGCCGCGACCGACAGGCCTTCCACCGTGGACTGCAGCTTGAGCTGGGTGCCCTGGCGGTCGTTCATCGTGCCCAGCAGCTGCTGGCTGCTTTGCTGCTGCTCGATCTCGACGCGCGTGCGCAACAGACTGCTGACACGGGAGACTCGCTCGGACAGCGCATTCTGACGGCGTGTCGCCCATTCGCAGGTGGCACGCGCAGGTGTAAGTCGCCGGTCCATGAATTCACGGATGGTCTGGATGCCATCCACCCGCGTCTCCTGAATTTCCTGAATACGCCTGTCTACCAGCTCGAAATAGGCGGAACTGGCCGAAAAGCGCGAATGCGTGGCCGCATATTCGCTCTCCACCTGGCCCGCCAGCCGCGTCAGGCGGTCCAGCAGCGCCGGTTCGGTGTCGCGGTCGGCAGCGCGAATGGCATTGGCCAGCTCGGCCAGTTCACGCTCGGCCGTGGCCAGCACGGCTGCAGCCTTGCGTGCGGCGGGCAGGCCCAGCAGCGCCGCCATGCGATAGGTCTCGATCTCCAGCACGCGCTGCACCAGACGGCCCAGGCGGCGCGGGGACAGATCGGCACCGGCGAGCAGCAGCATGCGCGAGAAGCCGTCAGGGTGAATCGCAAAGTCGGTAAAGATGGCCCCCGCACCGCCGGAGACGCGCGAGCCGACCAAAGTATCGGCTTGCAGCATGTGGCGCATCAGATATTGCGGGTCCACATCCTGCTCGTTCAGCGCCCACAGATGCAGACTGCTCAGGCACTGCCCTGGCAGGGTTGCCAGCCAGTCGCGCGGAACGGCGTCGATGGCTGTCTCGGGCTCGCGCACATCGGCCACGCCGGCTTGGGCCATGGGCGTGGTGAAGGTCCAGGCCACGAACTCGGTGTGCTGCTCCCAACGCAGGCGAAACGCCCCCAGGTCGATCAGCACGTGGGTGGTTGCCGCATCGGGCAGAGGGCGATGGTGGTTGCGCAGCAGGGCCGCCACATGTTCGCGACTGGCTTCACGCTGGGCCGCATCGGTGAGCATCACGATATGCGTGATGGCCAGAGGGGCCTGCATGATTTCCGCAGGACGGGCATGAATTTCGTTGTGCAGCAAGACCCGCTGAGGGTGCTGCGCGGGCAATAAAGACAAGGCCATGCAATCTTTCGAATAACTGCAGCTATTTTGCCGCCCTAATCCATAGTCCCAGAAACAAAGGTCCTCATATAAAAAAAGCGGCCCCGGAAGGGCCGCTTTAACGATGATCAGCGATCAGGTTGACGATCAGTCTTCCACGAAAGCTTCCTCACGCTTGTTCTTCACTGCGGGCATCAGCACGATCACCAGCAGCACCACGGCGGCAGCCAGCAGGCAGGCGGAGATGGGACGCGTCACGAACACGGACCAGTCACCACGCGACAGCAGCAGGGCACGGCGCAGGTTTTCTTCCATCATCGGGCCCAGGATGAAGCCCAGCAGCAGAGGAGCAGGTTCGGTACCCAGCTTGTGGAACACATAGCCGATGAAGCCGAAGATACCCACCATCCACACGTCCCATGCGTTGTTGTTGGTACCGTACACGCCGATAGCACAGAACAACACGATGGACGGGAACAGCCAGCGGTAAGGCACGGTCAGCAGCTTGATCCAGACACCGATCAGCGGCAGGTTCAAGATGATCAGCATCAGGTTGCCAATCCACATGGAGGCGATCAGACCCCAGAACAGTTCTGGGTTGCTGGTCATCACCTGAGGACCGGGCTGGATGTTGTGAATCGTCATGGCACCTACCATCAGCGCCATCACGGCGTTGGGAGGGATACCCAGGGTCAGCAGAGGAATGAACGATGTCTGCGAACCGGCGTTGTTGGCCGACTCGGGAGCGCACACGCCACGGATATTGCCTTGACCGAAAGGAACTTCGCCGGGCTTCAGCTTGGTCTTCTTTTCGATGGTGTAGGCAGCAAAGGCCGACAGCATGGCACCGCCACCGGGCAGGATACCCAGGGCCGAACCCAGGGCCGTGCCGCGCAGCATGGCAGGAATCATGCGCTTGAAGTCTTCGCCTGTGGGCATCAGACCGGTCACCTTGGCGGCGAACACTTCGCGCTCGTCGTCGGGCTTGGACAGGTTGGCAATGATTTCGCCGTAACCGAACACACCCATGGCAATCACGACGAAGTCAATGCCGTCGGTCAGCTCAGGAATGTCGAAGCTGTAACGAGCCACGCCGGAGTTCACGTCGGTACCGACCATGCCCAGCAGCAGACCCAGCACAATCATGGCGATCGCCTTGAGCAGCGAGCCGGAGGCCAGCACCACGGCACCAATCAGACCCAGGGTCATCAGCGAGAAGTACTCGGCGGGGCCGAACTTGAAAGCGACTTCGGTCAGCGGAGGAGCAAAGGCAGCCAGGATGACGGTGCCCACGCAGCCAGCGAAGAAGGAGCCGATACCGGCCGCTGCCAACGCAGGGCCTGCTCGACCTTTTCGCGCCATCTGGTAGCCGTCGATCACGGTCACCACCGACGAGGATTCACCTGGCAGGTTCACCAAAATGGCGGTGGTGGAGCCACCGTACTGGGCACCGTAGTAAATACCAGCCAGCATGATCAGCGCCGCCACAGGGGGCAGGGCGTAAGTGGCGGGCAGCAGCATGGCGATGGTCGCCACTGGGCCAATACCTGGCAGCACACCGATCAGCGTACCGAGCAGACAGCCCACAAAGCAGTAGATCAGGTTCTGGAACGTGAAAGCCACGCCAAAACCCGTCGACAAGTTCTGAATCAGATCCATGGACGATGCTCCTGATTAGCCAGCGATGAAGCTAGGCCACACGGGGAACTGCAGATTCAGCGCCCACACGAAAGCGAAATAGCTGCCCACGGCCAGGATGGTGGCCAGGACTGCTGTTTCCTTGAGGTTGAAAGTCTGACCTGCCAGGCTGGCGATGAAGACCAGCGCGTAAATGGCGATGATCAGACCGAACTGAGGGATACCCACAGCAGGCACGCCCACCAACAAGATGCCGAAGGCAAAGTTGGCAGCCAGGATGAAGAACACTGGCTTCCAGGCCCACTTGCCGATCTTGTCACCACCTTCGGGGCCCTTGGTCAGGCCGCCGATGCAGATGGCTGCACCCAGGATGGCCATGAGCACACCCAGAATCAGAGGGAAGTAACCTGGACCCATGCGGGCACCGGTGCCAATGGTGTAGTTGGATGCGCCGATCGCAAATGCGAGACCGACGACCAAGAACATCAGACCGGAGAAAAAGTCTTTTTGGCTCTTGATTTTCACAAAACGTCTCCTTACGGAAATCACGACTTGGCGATTCTCGTTTCATAGAAATGCCAAATTGATGTGGATTCCACCTACAGAGGGCATACCCTAATGCCGACGCTTTGTACACATTTACCGCATTCAACCCAGGCCAATACCGACTTTCTCTTACTGCACCAAACCAGAAGCAAGCACCAACACACAGCCTTTCAGATTTCGCTCATCAGCGGCGTGCAGGCCAGCACCTCGGGCAAGGTGGTCACGCCCTCGGCAACGCGCAAAGCCCCGGCCAGGCGCAGAGGGCGCATGCCGTCCTGCACGGCCTGACGGCGCAGAACGTCCATCGACGGAGCATCGTGAATCTGCTTCTTGAGGGCCTCGGTCACCATCAGCAACTCGTACAGACCCATGCGGCCGCGGTAGCCTGTCATGCGGCAGTCCTCACAGCCCACGGGCTTGTAGGGCTGGTAACTGCCGGTCAGTTTCCAGGGCTTGACCGATTCGGCCAGATCCTCGGGCTTGGCGTCTTCATCGCGCACCTTGCAGCTGGAGCACAGCGTGCGCACCAGACGCTGGGCCAGCACGCCCAGCAAGGTCGCGTTGATCAGATAGGAGGGCACGCCCAGCTCCATCAGGCGGCTGACGGCGCTGGGTGCATCGTTGGTGTGCAGCGTGGAGAAGACCAGGTGGCCGGTCAGTGCGGCCTGCACCGCCATCTCGGCAGTGGCCAGATCGCGAATCTCGCCCACCATGATGATGTCCGGGTCCTGACGCATCAGCGCACGCAGGCCTTCGGTGAAGCCGAAGTCGAGCTGGGGCTGAACCTGGGTCTGATTGAAGCTGGGCTCGATCATTTCGATGGGGTCTTCCACCGTGCTGACATTGACCTCCTCGGTCGCCACACGCTTGAGCGTGGAGTACAGCGTGGTGGTCTTGCCCGATCCCGTGGGGCCGGTGACCAGAATGATGCCGTGCGGGCGCTTGACCAGATCTTCCCAGCGCTGCGCGTCATGGGCACTGAAGCCCAGCGCATCCAGGTTCTTGACCGTGTTCTCCGGGTCGAAGATGCGCATCACCATCTTCTCGCCAAAGGCCGTGGGCAAGGTAGACAAGCGCATTTCCACTTCCTCGCCGCGCGGGTTGCGCGTCTTGATGCGGCCATCCAGCGGGCGGCGCTTTTCCACCACATCCATGCGCCCCAGCAGCTTGACGCGCGCCACCATGGCATTCAGCACGCCCATGGGCATCTGATAGACCGGATGCAGCACGCCGTCGATGCGAAAGCGGATCACGCCCTGCTCGCGTCTGGGCTCCAGATGAATATCGCTGGCCCGCTGGTCAAAGGCATACTGCCACAGCCAGTCCACCACGCGTACCACGCCCTGGTCGTTGGCATCGAGCTGCTTGTTGCTTTTGCCCAGCTCCACCAGCTGTTCAAAACTGGCGCCGCCGGTCGCGCCACCGGCTTTCTCCGCCGCACGCACGGACTTGGCCAGGGCGAAGAACTCTGCCGTATAGCGCTTGATATCCTGCGGATTGGCCACCACGCAGCGCACGCTGCGGCGTGCCTGCCGCTCCACCTCGCTCACCCAGTCGCTGATGAAGGGCTCGGCCGTGGCAATCACCACCTCCTTGGCCGTCACCTGCACGGGCAGCACCTTGTGGCGCTCGGCGTAGCTGGCGCTCATGACCTCACCCACGCGGCCCACATCCACGCGCAGCGGATCGATGCGCAGATAGGCCAGACCGCTGCGCTGTGCCAGATACTGGGTCAGGGTCTCCAGGTCCAGCGGCAGACGCGTCTGGGCGCTGACAACACCGACATTGGCGAGCCGCACCAGCGGCAGCTGCGCGCTCTCCGCGGCCGAGCAGCGCGCAACCGTGCGCTCGGCCTCCTGCGCCGTGATCACAGCGTCTTCCTGCAACCATTGCACCAGCTTGCGCCAGTCCAGCGGTCCCTGGTATTGAGCAGGCTTGATGGACTGGGACAGAAGGGATTCAGTCAATGACATGGGCGGCAGTGGCAACAAAACTGCCTTGACTGTACCGCCATCGGCCCACGCTCCTGACTAGGACGATACAAAGCAGGTGGACGATGGCACTCATCTCTGATGCAGCTCAGGCGTATTCGTCCAGCAGTCCGCCCAGGCCGCCCTGGCCCGGATTGCCGCGACTTCTGCTCTGCACCTGCTCATCCCGCTTTTGCTGGACTGCCTCGGTCCCACGCTGGGCAGCCTGCTGGGCTTGCTGTGCCTGCTGGTTCTGCAAGGCCTCTATCTGGGCCTGCAACATCTGAATCTTCGCCTGCAGCAGCTGCGCCTGCTGCTCCTTGGTTTTGGCATCAGCGTCGCTGTTGGCAACTTCCTTGAGTTCGTTGGTGGCATCCTTGATCTGCTTTTGCAGCTGCTGGATACGCGATGCCACGCCAGCCCCCGAAGGGGCCGAACCGGCAGAACTGGAGGAGATGGCACTGATCGTCATGTCCATATCATCGGCAGAAAACCGCCACCATCAAGGCCGACACAATCACTTTACTCAGGCTTTGCAATTACACGGTAGCACCCCGGCCGATGCGGCTGACTTTGGCTTTGGCCGTCTTGCTGCCTGCCTCTGCATCGCGTGCAGGCACAAACACCTTGGCCCAGCGGGTGGTGTTCAGGTCCCAACGGGCCTGCACCTGATCGCAGGCCAGATCCAGCTCGGCGCCCTGCAGAACACGCGGTGTGCGCTGCGCCAGCACCACGGTATTGCCTTCGCGTGTGGGGCGGAAGGCCCAGAGCGCATCCTCGCCAAAAGCCTGGGCCATCTGATCCAGGCTTTTGTCAAAGCTTGAGGAGCGGCCAAAGAGGTTGACGGTCATGATGCCGTCCTCGGTCAGCAGATTGCGGCAATCGGCATAGAACTCGGCGCTATCGAGCACGGGAGCCGCCGCTTCGTGATCGTACAGATCGACGGCCAGCGCATCGACCGTACCCTGCCATTCGGGCTTTTTGATTTCCTGAGCCGCATCGGCCAGCACCACCTGCAGCGTGCTGCTGTCGGGCGGCAGCTTGAACCAGCTGCGGCACACGGCCAGGACCTGAGGGTTCAGCTCGACCGCCGTGGTCTTCATGCGCAGTTTCTTGTGACAGAACTTGGTGATGGCGGCCGCTCCCAGACCCAGTTGCATGGCGTGCATCCGGGGCACTTCAGCAGGCTCGGCAAACAGCAGCCAGCCCATCATGCGCTGCACATACTCCAGATCGATATCAAAAGGATCGCGAATACGCATGGAGCCCTGGACCCAGGGCGTGCCCAGATGCAGATAGCGGATATCGCCGTCGTCGGAGACGCTGACTTCGGGCAGCTCCTGGACGCTGGCCACATTCTTGTCTTGCGCGGATTTGGCACCGCCACGGGTTTTACGGATCACGTTTCACACCAATCTTCAAAGCAGGCCATGGGCCGCCAGCGCATGGCGCCAAGCCTGCAGTTTTCTATCGAACGACCAGCCGGCATTGGCCGGGCTGGTGGATGGCAGCTTGAGGGCGATCAGCCCCAGTGCCTCGGTCTGACGGGCATGCTTATAGCTCTCGCCGCCGTTGTGCAACGCCAGTTGCAGATCAGGACAGCGCTGACGCAGTCCGGCAAAGTCGTTGACCTGGGCCGCGCGAATGGCGCTATCCAGACTACCCTCGCGCTCGCAGCTCGCATACACATCCCACAGACCCAGCCCGCGTGCCAGCAGCCATTCGCAGCGGCCCGCGTAATCACTACGTGGCGGCTGCAGATGCTGGGGCCACAAGGCCTGCAGCAGCGGCCAGAACTGGTTTTGCGGATGGGCGTAGTACTGCGCCAGCTGCAGCGACTTCAGGCCCGGAAAGCTGCCCAGCACCAGGGCCCGCGTGCGGCCATCGGCCACCGCGGCCAGCCCCTGCCAGCGCGGGCCTGTCTCTGTCACGGTGGCAGAAGAATCCTCGGTCATGCCCTATTGTCGCCCAGCCATCATCATCCTGGATCTTGGGCTGACATTCAAAAAGATGAGCATGAGCCTCTTTGCCTGCAAAGGATAGCTACTGCCCCATCTAGGGGAGTGCCGGCAGCCCTTTGAGCGCCTTACGTGCATTGGCCGTGCAGGCCTGCGCCAGCTGCTCAATGCCCATGCCGCGCAGCCGCGCGATCTCCGCCGCAATGCGCGGCAGCTCGGCGGAGCTGTTGCGCCCCTGAGGCTGACCGACCGCACGCTGTTCGGCCGTGGTGTAGAGCCAGTGCGGCGGAATATCGGGAGCGTCGGTTTCCAGAACCAGCGCCTCCAGCGGCAGGCTGGCCGCCAGCTCACGCAGCTTGAGCGCGCGCTCATAGGTGATGGCACCGCCAAAGCCCAGCTTGAAGCCCATATCAATGAAGGCCTGCGCCTGCTGGGCGCTGCCGTTGAACGCATGGGCAATGCCACCCACAACCCTGTGCTGACGCAAGGTCTTGAGCAGACGATCGCTGCTCTTGCGCACATGCAGGATCACGGGCAACTCGAACTCGCGTGCCAGCCGGATCTGCTGCTCGTAGAACCAGATCTGGCACTGCTCGTCCAGCCCGGGGACAAAAAAGTCGAGACCGATTTCACCCACCGCCACCAGTTGCGGGTCGCCGCGCTGCTGATTCAGCAACTCACGCAGCACCGCGATATCGGACTCCTGCGCGTCGGGCGTGTAGAGCGGATGAATGCCCAGCGCATAGCTGTCGCCATGGCGATGGGCAAGCGCAATCACGTCCTGCCAGTGGCTGCGCTGCACGGCAGGAATGACCAGATGCGTGACGCCTGCGGCCTGCGCAGCGGCGCGCACGGCATCTCTGTCAGGTGCGAACTCGGGCGCATCCAGATGGCAATGGGTATCTATCCAGGTTGGCATCCACACATCATGCATCGGCTGGGCTGCTTGCGCAGGGCGACCTCGGCCGATGACACGTCAAGTGACTACAGACAGTTTCCAGTCTTGTCCTACGATTCACACATTGAAACAAATAAAACATTAAGCAACTTCACCCCCTGCCCTGCGCGACCGGCCAAAGGAGCAAGTTATGACGGGACTTCTGCAAAGCACGCTCTGGCAACGCCTGAGCCAAAGTCATCAACGCGCCGACATGCAGGGCAAGCTGGCCGCGCTGGATCAGGTGCAGGCCGTGATCGAATTCGATCTGCAAGGTCATGTGCTGACGGCCAATGACAACTTTCTGCGCACCATGGGCTATAGCGCCGAACAGATCATCGGCCAGCATCACCGCATGTTCGTCGATGAGGAAACCCGCGGCTCTGTCGAGTACGCCCAGTTCTGGCAGCGCCTGGCAGCGGGTCTGCACGACAGCGGACGCTACCGCCGCATCAACAGCCAGGGCGAGGATGTGTGGCTGCAGGCCAGCTACAACCCGATCTTCGACAGTCAGGGCCAGCCGCGCAAAGTCATCAAGTACGCCACCGACATCACCGAGCAGCAGCAGCACGAAGACGATGCCCGCGGCCAACTCCAGGCCATTGCCAAGGTGCAGGCCATCATCGAATTCGATCTGAACGGCAACATCCTCACGGCCAACGATCTGTTCCTGCAGACCATGGGCTACTCTCTCGCCGAAGTCGTGGGCAGGCACCACAGCATGTTCGTCCAGCCGCACGAGCGCCAGTCCCCGGCCTATCAGCATTTCTGGCACAAGCTGGCACTGGGCCATCATGATGCCGGCCAGTACCTGCGCATAGGCAAGGCCGGCCGCCAGGTCTGGATCGAAGCCAGCTACAACCCCATACTCGACGCAGAAGGGCGCCCCTTCAAAGTCGTCAAGTTCGCCACCAACATCACACGCCGCGTGACCGCAGCCCAAACCCTGCGTGCCACGGTGGAAGGTCTGACCGAAAGCGCCAACCATGCGCGCCAGGCCAACGAGCTGGCCCAGGACGCCTGCAGCGTGGCCGAGGCCGGCGGCCGCACCGTGCAGGATGTGGTGACCACCATGGAATCCATCAGCGCCAGCTCGCGCAAGATCAGCGACATCATCGGCATGATGGACTCCATCGCCTTCCAGACCAATCTGCTGGCGCTCAACGCCGCCGTGGAAGCGGCCCGCGCCGGCGACCAGGGGCGCGGCTTTGCCGTGGTGGCCAATGAGGTGCGCCAGCTGGCCCAGCACAGCGCCGAAGCCGCCAAGGAGATCAAGCAGCTGATCCAGACCTCCGTCACCCAGGTCACCCAGGGGGTGAACCAGGTGCGCGAGGCCGGCACCACCATGGCCGAGATCGTGAACTCCTCGCGCCAGGTCACGCAGATCATGGGCGAGGTGGTGCAGACCTCGCTGGCCCAGTCCGCCAGGCTGCGCGAGGTCACCGACGATCTGACGGCGCAGGATGTTTCAGCCCATCCAGGCTCGGTCAAGCCGCGCCCTGCCGCGCCCTGCCGTGCCGCTGCAGGCCTCGGCCCGCGAGCAGGCCACGATCGCCATCCGGAACGCGGCGGTCGGCGCTTATTGAAAAAGGAAAAGCGCCCCAGGCACTTCATGAAAAAGGCCCGGCGCTGCAAAGACAGCGACCGGGCCTTTGCCCGTCGGCAGGCAGGAGGTCAGGCCAGCTGCCCCTGCCCCAGCCTGACCATGCGATCGCAACGCGCGGCCAGTCCTTCGTCATGAGTGACCATCACAAACGCCGTGCCATGGCTGCGCGCCAGCTCCAGCATCAGCGCAAACACCGTATCGGCCGTGCCGCGATCCAGATTGCCCGTGGGCTCGTCGGCCAGCACGCAGGCCGGACGCGTGACCAGGGCACGTGCAATGGCCACACGCTGACGCTCGCCGCCCGACAGCTCGGCCGGGCGATGCGCCATGCGCTGGCCCAGGCCCACGGCGCGCAGCATCTCGGCCGCGCGATCCATGCAGTCCTCCTTGGCATCGCGGCGAATGCGCAGCGGCATGGCCACATTCTCCTGGGCCGAGAACTCGGCCAGCAGATGATGGAACTGGTAGATAAAGCCCAGATGCTGGTTGCGCAACGCGCCCTGCTTTTGCGGGCTGAGCTGGTGCAAGGGCTGGCCCATGAGGCTGACACTGCCGGTGGAGGGAGCATCCAGCCCACCCAGCAAGTGCAGCAAGGTGGACTTGCCCGAACCCGAGGCGCCGACAATCGCCAGTGTCTCGCCCGCCTGAACCTGCAGATCCACTCCCTGCAGCACGGTCACATCCAGCTTGCCTTCGGCAAAGCGCTTGGTCAGGCCGCGTGCCTCCAGCACGCTCTGGCCCATCACAACATCATTCATAACGCAGTGCCTCCGCAGGGTTCACGCGGCTGGCACGCCAGCTGGGGTAAATCGTGGCCACAAAAGAAAGAATCAGGGAAATCACGGCGATCGGCACGATGTCCGTGGACTGCGGCTCGCTGGGCATCTTGCTGATCAGGTAGATGTCCTTGGGCAGGAAGTTGGCATGCAGCGCCTGCTCTATGGCCGGCACGATGACGTCGATATTGAAGGCAATCGCCAGCCCCAGCGCCAGACCGGCCAAGGTACCGATGACACCGACCATGGCTCCCTGCACCATGAAGATGCCCATGATGGACGAGGGCGAGGCCCCCAGGGTACGCAGGATGGCAATATCGGCACGCTTGTCCTGCACGCTCATCACCAGGGTGGACACCAGATTGAAAGCCGCCACGGCCACGATCAGGGTCAGGATGATGAACATCATGCGTTTTTCGAGCTGCACGGCGGCAAACCAGGTCTTGTTCTGCTGCGTCCAGTCACGGATGAACAAGCGGTCCGTCAAGGTGTCAGCGAGTTCATGCGCCACGCGCGGGGCCTCGTGCAAATCCTTGAGCTTGAGGCGAATGCCGGTCGGCCCTTCCAGGCGGAAGATGCGCTGTGCATCCTCGTAATGCATCATCACCAGCGCCGAGTCATATTCGTAGTGACCGGAATCGAAGGTGCCGGCCACCGTCATCTGCTTCATGCGCGGCAGCACGCCGGCCGGAGTGACCTGTCCGCTGGGAGCGATCAACGTGATCACATCGCCTTCGCTCACACCGAGATTGCGCGCCAGCTCGATGCCAAGCACCACCTTGAACTCGCCGGGCACCAGACGCTTGAGCACCTCGCCGCTGGTGGCCGCCAGATCGGTCACCTCGCCCTCACGCGCCGGATCGATACCGCGCACCAAGGCGCCTTTCATATCCTCGCCGCGCGCCAACAAGGCCTGAGCCGCCACAAAAGGCGCAGCCCCCACCACATCGGGGTTGGCTCTGGCCTCGCGCATGGTGCGCTCCACATCAGGCAGAGGCGCGCCCTGCGGGGCGTAGATTTCCACATGGGAGACGACGCTGAGCATGCGATCCCGCACTTCCTTCTGGAAGCCGTTCATCACGCTCAGCACAATGATCAGCGCCGCCACGCCCAGCGCAATGCCAAGCATGGAGACACCCGAGATAAAGGAGATGAAGCCATTGCGGCGTGTGGCGCGCCCTGCACGGGTATAGCGCCAGCCCACGGCCAGTTCGTAGGGAAATTGCATGTTGCCAGCATTGTGGCATTGCCGGCAATGCCCTGCCGGCGGCGCCAGCCTTATGCAATTTGACTGCCCACCGACCCTCTATCGGGGCGGCCTGCTGCGCCCTATGCGCGGCAGATCCGCGTATTGCTCCTGCTGCTCCAGCGTCACCGCATGGGCCTGAAGCTTGGCCAGCAGGCCGTCAAACAAGGCCAGCTCTTCATCGCTGAGGACGGACACGATGTCGGCATGAATCTTGACCATCTCGGGCAGGATCAGGCCGTACATGCGCCGCCCCTCCTCGGTCAGATAAATGGCCACGCGCCGACGGTCTCCATCCAGAGGCTTGCGCAGCACCCAGCCTTTTTCCTCCAGGCCGCTGAGCGCCCGCGAAGTGCGCGCCCTGTCCAGCTGCACCTTCTGCGCCAGCTTGGAGGACAGCAAACCCTCCTCCGTCGCCAGCGTCGCCATCACACCCCATTCGCGGCGCGTCAGACCGAAGCGGGCCTCGCACATGCGCATGGCCATGCCGCCCGCCACGCCAAAGAAGCGGCTGATGCGAAACAGCAGCATTTGCTGAATGGAGGTGGGTTGTCGGGTATTCACGGGGATGAGTTGATTAGATCAATTGTGGATGTCACTTCTACAGTGTGCATTCCCAATACAGAGACAAAGGGAAGTGCAGGGGATTTTCGCAAATGCCGGCTCTTCCCTCAGACAAGAGAGTGATTCCATGGCTCGCCTGACTGCACCCCGCCGCCTTCTTCAAACCAGCCTGGCTCTGCTGCTGGGCTGCTGCGCCTTCGCCTCCCAGGCCCAGCCTGCCGATGGCGCAGCCGTCGCCGCCTGGCCTCACAAGCCAGTTCGGCTGATAGCAGCCTTCGCTCCCGGTGGGGCTGTGGACATACTGGCGCGCGGCGTCGGAGAAGTGCTTCAACGTGAGACCAAGCAGCCATTCGTTGTTGAAAACCGCACCGGCGCTGGCGGCAATATAGGAGCCGATTACGTCGCCAAGGCTGCCGCCGACGGCTACACCATGCTGATCGGCCTGGACACGAGCTTCACGGTCAACCCGCTGATCTACAAAAGCATGCCGTTCAAAAATGGCGACCTGCGTCCTGTCATGGTGTTCGCCTCGCAAGGCATGCTGATGGCCGTCAGTCCCAAGACAAATATCAAGACACTGGAGCAGTTCATCGCCCGCGGCAAGGACAAGGGCCTGACCCCTGGGTCCGCCGGCTATGGAACCCCCGGCCATCTGGCCTCCAGCATCCTGACTTACGCCACCAGAGCCAAGGTCAACCATGTGCCCTACAAAGGCAATGCACCTGCCACGCTGGCCATGCTCTCTGGCGAAGTCGACGGCGGCGTCATCAGCTCCACCGCCATGCTGCCCCATGTGACCACTGGAAAGATCACGGCGCTGGCCGTGACCACGGCCCAGCGCAACCCCTTGCTGCCGGAAGTTCCATCCGTGGGCGAGCTCGGACATAAAGAGCTGCAGCAGGAAGTGCTTTTCGCTGCCTGGGTACCCAGCAGCACACCTGAGCCGCTGGTGCAGAAAATCCAGGTCCAGTTCGAGAAGGCCATGAAGGACGGCACTTTGCGTGAACGCATGCGTGTCAACGACATGGTCTACGAAGGGCTGACAGGCGATGCGGCCGTCAAGCGCATTCAGGCCCTGGCCGAGCGTTACCGGGTTCTGGCCCAGGCCACCGGCATGAAGATGGAATGAGCGCTTGCGCCAGCCATCAGCCCCCATGACAACGACCCGCATTTCATGACTCGCCCCAACATCATCTTTATCGTCGCCGACGATCTCGGCTATGCCGATCTGGGCTGCTACGGCGGCCGCGATGCCGAGTTCGGCCCGGTATCCCCGGTGCTCGACCGCCTGGCGGCCAACGGCCTCAGGCTCACCCAGGGCTATGCCAATTCACCCGTGTGCTCGCCCACGCGTTTTGCCCTGGCCACGGCCCGCTATCAATACCGCTTGCGCGGCGCGGCCGAGGAGCCCATCAACAGCAAGACGCGCGGCACGCCGCTGGGCGCCAAGCTGGGCCTGCCGCCCGAAATCCCCACCGTTGCCTCGCTGCTCAAGGGCGCGGGCTATCGCACGGCACTGATAGGCAAATGGCATCTGGGCTACCCTCCCCACTTCGGTCCGCTGCGCTCTGGCTACGAGGAATACTTCGGTCCCATGTCGGGCGGCGTGGATTACTTCACCCATCTGAGCAGCTCGGGCCAGCACGATCTGTGGGTAGGCGAAGAGGAGCATCACGACGAAGGCTATCTGACCGACCTGCTGTCCCAGCGCAGCGTGGACTTCGTCAACCGCATGAGCGAGGGCAACGCCCCCTTCTTCCTGAGCCTGCACTACACGGCGCCGCACTGGCCCTGGGAAACCCGTGATGACCGTGAGACTGCCGAGCAGTTGGGCGCCGGTATCACGCATCTGGCGGGCGGCAATATTCACCAGTACCGCCGCATGATTCATCACATGGATGAAGGCATAGGCTGGATCGTCGAAGCACTGCGCAAGAACGGCCAACTGGACAACACACTGATCGTCTTCACCAGCGATAACGGCGGCGAGCGCTTCTCGGACAGCTGGCCTCTCGTGGGCGGCAAGATGGACCTGACCGAAGGCGGCATCCGCGTGCCCTGGATCGTCCACTGGCCTGCCGTGATCGCGGCCCATCGCAGCAGCGCCCAACAATGCATGAGCATGGACTGGTCGGCCACGGTGCTGGATGCAGCCGGTGTGAGCGCCGATCCGGACTACCCGCTGGACGGCGTCTCCATCCTGCCCGTGCTGCGCACCGACGGTGCGGAGTTTGCCCGGCCGCTGTACTGGCGCATGCTCTACCGCAACCAGCGCGCGCTGCGCGAAGGCGAATGGAAATACCTGCGCGTGGAAGACAACGAATACCTGTTCAATCTGGCGCAGGACGAACGCGAGCGTGCCAATCTGGCCGGCCAGCACCCCGAGCGCCTGCAGGCCATGCGACAGCGCTGGGACGACTGGAATGCCAGCATGCCCGCCATTGCCGATGATGCGAGTTACAGCCTGGTCTACACCCTGAAAAATATGCCGGCGAGGTGACAAAGCACCCCGCACCATGCCCGGGCGGCGGCCATGCCCGACAATAGCGCCCATGTCTTTGACCGCGCCTTTGCTGCCTGCCGCCCAAGCCCTGGGCACAGGCGCCTCTGAAATCATTGTTGCCTATGCCAGCGGCCCTGCCGACATTCCCCAGGCATGGGACGGTTTGCAACTCCCTCACCTGCAGGCCTTGCTGGCAACGCTGGCACCGACCACGCTGGTGCAGGGCGACGAGATGGACTTCTCCCCCCCGCATGAACGCGCCCTGGCCCGCAGCATGCAGCTGCCCGATACACCCGGGCTGATTCCCTGGGCTGCGCTGGCGGCCGGAGACAGCAGCCAGGCCTGTGCCTTCATCACTCCCTGCCACTGGCATATCACGCCGGACCAGGTCCACCAGACCGACCCGGCCAGCGCGCCACTGGACGAAGACGAATCCCGCCAGCTGCTGGCGCTGATCGCGCCCTGGTTCAGTGACGACGGCATCACGCTGGAATATCTGCGCGCCGACCTCTGGCTGGCGCGCGGTGAGGCCTTCAAGGGCCTGGCCACCGCATCGATGGACCGCGCGCTGGGCCGCGACGTGCGTCCGTGGATGCCCGACCCGATTCAGGGAGCCATCATTCAGCGTCTGCAGACCGAGTTGCAGATGCTGCTCTACACCCATGTCTTCAACGACCGGCGTGCCGAACGTGGCCTGCCCCCCATCAACTCTTTCTGGGTGCATGGCACTGGAGACCTATCCAGCCTGCCCGCGGCGAACTCCCGGACCGTGTGCGTGAATGATCTGCGCCACAGCGCGCTGCAAGGCAATGTGCAAGGCTGGCAAAAGGCCTGGCAGGCGCTGGACAGCGGCCTGATCGCCGAGCTGCAGCAGCGGGCTGCCCGCGGAGAACCGGTCAAGCTCACGCTCTGCGGCGAGCGCAATGCCGTTCAATGGCAAAGCCAGCCACGCGGCCTGATGGACAAGATCAGAAGTGTTTTTGGCACGAAACGCCTGCCTGATCTACGGGAAATGCTATGAAGATAATTCCCAGGTCCATCCCCAACGACAGTGTCTCTGCACTGCTGCAGGCCAAGATTCATCCCTTGCTGGCCCAGCTCTATGCAGCGCGAGGCGTCTGCTCGGCCGACGAATTGGACGATGCCCCGGCGCGCCTGCTGCCGCCCTCGGGCCTGCGCGGCATCGATGCTGCCGTGCAGCTCCTGGCCGATGCCATCACCGCGCAAAAGCGCCTGTGCATCGTCGCCGACTATGACTGCGATGGCGCCACGGCCTGCGCCGTGGGCCTGCGCGGCCTGCGCATGCTGGGCGCGGCCCATGCCGACTATCTGGTGCCCGACCGCGTGGTCGACGGCTATGGCCTGACGGCCCCCATCTCGCGCCGAGTCAAGGAGACCGGTGCCGACATGCTGATCACCGTGGACAACGGCATTGCCAGCGTCGAAGGCGTGGCCGTGGCCAAGGAGCTGGGCATGTCGGTCGTGGTGACCGACCACCATCTGCCCGGCGACCACCTGCCGCTGGCCGATGCCATCGTCAACCCCAACCAGCCCGGCTGCGAGTTCGCTAGCAAATCCATGGCCGGCGTGGGAGTCATGTTCTATGTGCTGCTGGCCCTGCGCACCGAGCTGCGCAATCGCGGCCGCTTTGACCGCCACAACCAGCCCCGTCTCGAGCAATTGCTGCCCCTGGTAGCACTGGGCACGGTGGCCGACGTGGTCAAGCTCGATGCCAACAACCGCCGCCTGGTGGCACTGGGTCTCAAGCAGATTCGCAAAGGCGTCATGCAGCCCGGCATACGCGCGCTGTTCGAGGCATCGGGCCGCCGCTTCGACATGGCCACCACCATCGACTTCGGCTTTGCCCTGGGCCCGCGCATCAATGCCGCCGGTCGTCTGGCAGACATGACCATAGGCATCGAGTGCCTGAGCACGGAAGATGTCAGCCGCGCCGACAATCTGGCACGCATGCTGGACAGCATCAACCGCGAGCGCCGCGAGATCGAAGTCAGCATGCGCGAGCATGCCCTGCTCATGGCCGAAGGCCTTTGCGAGGACGGCATGACGCCGCCGCCTGCCATCAGCGTGTTCGACCCCGACTTTCACGAGGGCGTGGTCGGTGTGGTGGCCTCGCGCATCAAGGACAAGCTGCACCGGCCCACGTTTGTGTTTGCAGCCAGCGGCGCCCCGGGCAAGGAACACGAGCTCAAGGGCTCGGGCCGCTCCATTCCAGGCTTTCACCTGCGCGATGCGCTGGATCTGGTCAGCAAGCGCCACCCCGGTCTGATACTGCGTTTTGGCGGCCACGCCATGGCGGCAGGCTGCACCATCGCAGAAGCGCACTTTGACGAGTTCGAAAAGGCTTTTGCCCAGGTCGCCAGGGAATGGCTGGATGCCGCAACGCTGACGCGCAGGCTGGAGACCGATGGCCCGCTGTCGCCCCAATGGCTGGACACCGGCCTGATCGAACAAATGCAGCTGGCCGTCTGGGGCCAGGGCTTTGCCGCGCCGACTTTCAGCGAAGAGCTGGAAATCACCTCGCAGCGCCTGGTCGGTGAAAAGCACCTGAAGCTGGAGCTGCTGCACCATGGCTCCAAGATCGACGGCATCTGGTTCAACCACACCGACCCGCTGCCCTCGCGCACCACCCTGGCCTATCGCCTGGACATCAACGAATGGCGCGGCGAACGCAAGGTGCAGTTTCTCGTGGAAGCCGCACAGGACTTCGAGGGCGGTGCCGGCAACATGGGCTTCTGATCCTCGCCCCAGCCTGGGCAGCCGCCACCGCGAACGTGGCGGCTGCCCATTTCACGCTGTGCCCGACACTTAGAACTGCTCCCAGCTATCGTCCTCCGCAGTGCTTGCAAGGGACTGCTCCTTGGACCTGGACGCTACCGGCCTGGGAACTGCAACGGCAGGCTGAGCGGTCGGGTTGAACGCCTTGATCGTCGCTAGCGGCTTTGGGAGCACTGCGGACACGGTCGTGAAAGCCTCTGCATTGCGTCCCAGCTTGAAGACTGAGACCACTTCCGCCAGACGACGCGCCTGCTCCTGCATGGACAGCGCCGCCGCACTGGACTCCTCCACCAGCGCCGCGTTCTGCTGCGTCATCTGATCCAGATTGCTCACCGCCTGATTGACCTGGTTGATGCCGTCGCGCTGCTCGGTGGACGAGGCCGTGATCTCGCCGATCAGATCGCTGACACGGCGCACACTGGCCACGATCTCGCTCATGCTCTGGCCCGCCAGCTCCACCTGCTGCGAGCCCGACTGCACATTGTCCACGCTGGTGGTGATGAGCTGCTTGATCTCCTTGGCCGCCTCGGCGCTGCGCTGCGCCAGGCTGCGCACCTCGCCCGCCACCACGGCAAAGCCACGGCCCTGCTCACCGGCGCGTGCCGCCTCGACGGCTGCATTCAGGGCCAGGATATTGGTCTGGAAGGCAATGGAGTCGATCACGCCGATGATGTCGGCAATCTTGCGGCTGCTATCGGTGATCTGGCCCATGCTCTGCACCACCTGCTGCACCACGCGACCGCCTTGCTCGGCCGCCTGGGCGGCTGTCGATGCCAGCTGATTGGCCTGACGCGCCGTGTCGGCAGACTGGGTGACGGTGGCCGTCAGCTCTTCCATGCTGGCCGCGGTTTCCTCGAGATTGGCCGCCGTCTGCTCGGTGCGGGCCGACAGGTCCTGGTTGCCCGTGGCAATCTGGCCCGAAGCCGAAGAGACGGATTCCACGCCCGAGCGCACCTGGCCGACGACGGAGCGCAGGCGCTCGGCCATGGCGTTCAGGGACTGGTGCAGATGCCCCAGTTCGTCTTCGCTGCCATGCCCGCTTCTGAAACTCAGATCGCCCTCGGCGATCGCATCTGCCAGCTCCACAGCCTTGACAAGAGGCCGGGTGATGGAGCGCATGATGAGCAGGCCAGTCACCAATCCCAAAAACATGATGACGCCGCAAGCGACGGCTATCGCCACATAGGCTTTGGAGCGGCTGGACTCACCCAGCTCCAGCGCCTGAACCCGGTAGCGGTCCTGCAGTTGCACATAGGCATCCAGGGCCGCGTAGTACTTTTGCGCCATGGGATTGAGCCGCTCTTCGATCAGCTTTTGCGAACGCTCGAAATCCTTGGATTGACGAGCCTGATCCACCTCCTTGTTCACCGCAAACAAGGCATCTCTATGCGTGTTCACATCGGCCATCAGGCCCTTGGCCTCTTGGGTATGAACCTGTGCCAGCACCTTGTCGCGCAACTCGTTGATGCTGGCGATCAGGCCGGCCATGGCCTTGTACTGGTGCTCGACCAGATTCTCTTCCGTGGACATGGCAGCTGCCGTGAAGCGATCCATGCTCATCTGGGTCAGGATGCGCCACTCCTTGGCCTGCGCAGCAGCAGTCTGCGCCTCCACCACCGCCGTAAGAACGCCCTCGTTGACACGTTTGGAATAAGCCAGGCTGCCTGCCACCAACAACAACATCCCCGCCAAAAGACCGATCACCAATGCCCACAGCTTCCGGGCCACGGTGAATTGAAACAACTTCATGAACCAACCAATCCAGACAAAAGAACCCACACACACAGGCACGTCCGCATCGTGAACTACGGGCTGGCTTGTGCATGACTCTGGCGGTCAATTCCTGGCCCCTGACGTCCTCCCTCCACCTCTTCGGGATGCTCTCCCGAGGTTGCATCAATATATTAATAATTGTTACAACTGCTTTGCGCATTGCACACGACTGATGTTCTCAGTACTTTCCCGCTTTTCGACACGGCTGGAGTTGGCAATCCAGAATGGAAAAGCCCGCAGCCTCCTGTCAGAAGCGGCGGGCCTGCAAGCGAGTGTCAGCCTGCGGTTTAGAACGTTTCCCAGTCCCCATCGTCGGAGTCCGCAGCAGGCTTGGCCTTGCTGGCACTCAGTGCCGTGGGTGCCGGGCCAGCAGGAGCTTTCTTGATCGCGGGTCTGGCTGCAGCAGCAGCCTGCTTCACTGGCGCCATGGCCGGCATGGCGCGGCTGGCCGAGCGCTGAGGTGCGGCAACCTTGGCATAGCCGGTTTCATGGCCGAGCTTGAAGACTGAGACCACTTCCGCCAGACGACGCGCCTGCTCCTGCATGGACAGCGCCGCCGCACTGGACTCCTCCACCAGCGCCGCGTTCTGCTGCGTCATCTGATCCAGATTGCTCACCGCCTGATTGACCTGGTTGATGCCGTCGCGCTGCTCGGTGGACGAGGCCGTGATCTCGCCGATCAGATCGCTGACACGGCGCACACTGGCCACGATCTCGCTCATGCTCTGGCCCGCCAGCTCCACCTGCTGCGAGCCCGACTGCACATTGTCCACGCTGGTGGTGATGAGCTGCTTGATCTCCTTGGCCGCCTCGGCGCTGCGCTGCGCCAGGCTGCGCACCTCGCCCGCCACCACGGCAAAGCCACGGCCCTGCTCACCGGCGCGTGCCGCCTCGACGGCTGCATTCAGGGCCAGGATATTGGTCTGGAAGGCAATGGAGTCGATCACGCCGATGATGTCGGCAATCTTGCGGCTGCTATCGGTGATCTGGCCCATGCTCTGCACCACCTGCTGCACCACGCGACCGCCTTGCTCGGCCGCCTGGGCGGCTGTCGATGCCAGCTGATTGGCCTGACGCGCCGTGTCGGCAGACTGGGTGACGGTGGCCGTCAGCTCTTCCATGCTGGCCGCGGTTTCCTCGAGATTGGCCGCCGTCTGCTCGGTGCGGGCCGACAGGTCCTGGTTGCCCGTGGCAATCTGGCCCGAGGCCGAAGAGACGGATTCCACGCCCGAGCGCACCTGGCCGACGACGGAGCGCAGGCGCTCGGCCATGGCGTTCAGGGACTTGAGCAGACGGCCCAGTTCGTCATGACGGTCATTGCGTACCGTTGCCGTCAAGTCGCCGGCAGCGATGGAGTCGGCCAGAGTTACCGCCTCATTCAACGGAGCGATGATCGAGCGCAGGATCAGAGCCGCCATCGCCAGCCCCAGCAGAACGATCAGGCCGCAGACCAGACCGATAGCCACATAGGCCTGAGACTGGCTTGCTTCGCCATCGGCAACCGCACGTTGGCTGCGTTGCTCCTGCAACTGCACAAACTTGCGCTGCGCATCCACGTAGACCTTGGCGTTGGGACGCAGCTTTTTCTCAACCAGATCGAAGGCCGCCGCAAAATCATTGTCCTTGCGCGCGGCCTGCACGGCTGCATTGCTCTCCAGCGTCGCGCGCCTGCGCTCGGCGACCTCGTCCAGCACCTTGCGCGATTCATCGTCAGTGACCAGTTCGTTGAGCTTTTTCTGCAGCTCGGTGATATGCGCAATCCCGTCACTCATCAGCTTGCGCTGCTGCTCCACCAGGTTTTCCTCGGAGGAAATGGCCGCGACGATGGAGCGATCCACACTTTGCTCGGTCAGATGACGCCACTCGCTGGCAATGTTGGCTGCCATTCGGGTACGCGTGGCCTCCTTGGAGATACTCACGTACACGCGATCCAGATAGATCAGGCTGCCTGCAGACACCAGCAGCAAGCCCGCCAGCAAGCCAATCACCAAAGCCCACAGCTTTTGTGACACAGAGAACTGATTCAATTTCATTTTTTATCCATCTCAATAGATCAAGCAACACCGTGGCAGCCTTAACGAATTCAGAAACTCACAAGCGCTGTAGCCAATCCTTAATCGGCATACTGGCGGGAGATTTGAGCTTTGTTACAAGCTTCGACCGCAATAGCGCTCGTGCTATGACACAAATCATGATTGCGTACAGCCGCCTACAATCAAGCCGTGCCCAAAACCTATCTGAACGCCGATCTGCACTGCCACTCCGTCGTCTCCGACGGCACTTTGACGCCCGAGCAACTGGCTCTGCGTGCCGCCGAGCGAGGGGTGGAGCTATGGGCGCTGACCGATCACGACGAGGTCGGCGGCCAGCACCGGGCAGCAGCCGCAGCCAGGTCAGCAGGGCTGGACTACCTGACAGGCACTGAAATTTCCGTCAGCTTCTCGGGCAGCGGCGTACATATCGTGGGCCTGGGCTTTGACGCCGATAACGCAGCTCTGACCCAAGGCCTGTACGACACTCGCAACGGCCGCGGCCCACGCGCCCGCGAAATGGCCAGGCAGCTGGAACTGGCCGGCATTCCCGGCGCCTATGAAGGAGCACTGCGCCATGCAGGCAACCCCGAGCTGATCTCGCGCACCCACTTCGCGCGCTTTCTCGTGGAGAGCGGAGTCTGCAGCGACACCTATGAAGTCTTCAAACGCTATCTGACAGAAGGCAAGCCCGGTTATGTCGCCCATGTCTGGGCGAATCTGGAGGACGCCGTGCGCTGGATCGTGGATGCCGGCGGCGTGGCCGTGATTGCCCACCCGGCACGTTACGACTTGAGCCATAACGAGGAATATGCGCTGTTTTCCAAGTTCAAGGAACTCGGCGGCCAGGGCGTGGAGGTCGTGACCGGCAGCCACCGTCCGCACGAATATGCGATCTATGCCGATCTGGCCCTGGAATTCGGCCTGACCGCATCGCGCGGCAGCGACTTTCACAGCCCCGATGAATCGCAGATAGACCTGGGGCAGCTGCCCTATCTGCCCAGCCAGCTCACTCCCGTCTGGGAGCTGCTGCAGGACCGCATACAGCGTGCATAAATCATAGAGAGAGATTGCATGACCATCGTTTTTGAAGTCTATCCAGAGAACCCGCAGCCCCGCATCATCAAGCAGGCTGCGGACATGCTGCGCAAGGGTGCCATTCTTGCCGTACCCACCGATTCCAGCTATGCCCTGGTCTGCCACCTGGACGACAAGAACGCCGTGGACCGTATGCGCCGCATCCGGCAGATCAACGACAAGCACCACCTCACGCTGCTGTGCCGCGACCTGTCCGAGCTGGCCAACTATGCCCGCGTGGACAACCGCCAGTACCGCTTGCTCAAGCTGGCAACGCCAGGCCCCTACACCTTTATTCTTGAAGCCAGCAAGGAAGTGCCCAAGCGCCTGAGCCACCCTTCGCGCAAGACCATCGGCCTGCGCGTGCCGGATCGCAAAGGTCTGCAACTGCTGCTGGAAGAACTGGGCGAGCCCTTGCTGGCCACCACCTTGATCGCGCCCGGCGAGACCGAGCCGCTCAATGATGCCGAGTCGATTCTGGAGCGCTTCCCCCATGAGCTGGACGCCGTGGTCGACTCAGGCGCCTGTCCGCAGCAACCCACCACGGTGCTGGACCTCACGCCCATGGCCTTGAACAATCCCCCCGTCGTGGTGCGCCAGGGCATGGGCGGCCTGAAAGACATAGGCCTTCAGCCCGAATAGGCGCGGCCTCATGCAGGAAAAGCAGCTGCCGCAAGACTTTGTTCAGCGCCACTGGCCCTGGCTCATCGTCTCTTTGTGCGCTTACTCTTTGGTCGTGGCGCTGGTGTTTCGGCAGACATCCCAGCTATGGACGGTCTATGCCCTCGCGACCGTCTGGACGGCATGGACGATTCGGGCTTATGCCGGAGGTAAGTCATTCCATGTCTCGCCAGGGCTGTCGGCACAGGCCGATGACTCCATACTGCGCCGCAGAGTCCTGCTGGGAACTGCTATCTGCCTCCATTTCGGCTTTACCGTCGTGGCCATTTACGGCTATCTGCACGAAGCTCGCTGAATCAAAGCTCTTCATAGGCCAGCTCGCGGGCACGAGCTGGACGCGCCTGCGCGGCCCCGGCTCCACGCGGAGCCGGCATGGCAGAAGGAGCCAGACAAGGTGACTCATCGTCATCGAGTTTGAAGGCCCCCACCGCCTGCTGCAGATCCTGCGTACGCGCATTGAGCGCAGCAGCGGCTTGCGTGGCCTGCATGACCAGGGCGGCGTTTTCCTGATTGGTGCTGTCCATGTGAGCCACGGCCGTATTCACATGGGCAATGCCCTCGCTTTGCTGCTGCAGCGCACCGGAGATTTCGCTCAGCAGACCTGTGACCTGACCTACGGACTGCATGATTTCCTTCATGGTGCTGCCGGCCTGGCCCACCAGGCCAGAGCCGCTTTCCACCTGAGTCACGCTGGCCGTGATCAGCTCCTTGATCTGTTTGGCCGCTTCGGCACTGCGCTGCGCCAGCGAGCGCACCTCGCTGGCCACCACGGCAAAGCCACGCCCCTGCTCTCCGGCGCGGGCCGCTTCCACGGCCGCATTGAGGGCCAGGATATTGGTCTGGAAGGCGATGCCTTCAATGACCTGAATGATGTCCACAATCTTGCGCGAGCTGCCGCTGATGGCATCCATGGTGTGAACGACCTGGTCCACCACATCACCGCCACGTCCGGCCGTGGCCGATGCAGTGACTGCCAGAGAGCTGGCCGAATGAGCGCGCTCTGCGTTCTGACGCACGGTGACGGTGAGCTGCTCCATGCTGGCTGCGGTTTCGGTCAGCGCGCTGACCTGCTGCTCAGTGCGGCTGGAGAGGTTGATGTTGCCCGCGTCGATTTCATAGGCCGAAACGGCCAGTGAATCGGTGGACTGCTTGATGCGCCCCACCAACTCGGTCAGCGTGTCTTCCATGGTGCTCAGCGCAGTCAGAAGACGACCGAACTCGCCTTCGGCATTCGAAGAGAACTCCTTGCTCAAATCACCTGCCGCCACGGTCTCGGCAATCAGGATGGCTTCCTGCAAGGGTGCCACAATGCGGCGGCGCAGACTGATCCAGGACCAGGCGCAGGAAATGCAGACCCAGGCGCCCAGTGCCAGCAGCCACCAGCGCGAACGCTCGACTTCCGCCATCAAGCTCTGCGACTGCTGCGCCGTGAGCGATCCCGCCTTGAGCACCTCCAGCACATCGGACATCGCTGACCAGGCAATTCCCATCAAAGCCAGGACAAAAACACTGATGCTGACAAATGCAATCACCAGTCGCTTGCTTACCGTCATATTGATCCCCTTGCCCTGTCCTGCCGAACGCCGTGTTATGTATTGATTTCGTCAACCCGCACAAAACCTGTTCCGCCGTGCAGGCAGCAGCCACGGATTTGCACGAGTTGCATTTTGCAACATCTGGTTTACCACACAACTATGTGCAACCCGTATTTCTGCAACAGCAAACGGCTTGTCCCGGTACAAGACAGCAGCTTGGCGCGGCGTCTGAGACAATCAGTGCGTGGAACTCACCGAACTCATACAAACCGTACTGATTTACGCACTGCCCGTGCTGTTCGCCATCACCATTCATGAGGCGGCGCACGGCTATGCTGCGCGTCACTTTGGCGACAACACCGCAGCCATGATGGGTCGCATCACGCTCAACCCCATCAAGCATATCGACCCCATCGGCACCATCTTGATGCCGCTGCTGCTGTATTTCGCTACCTCGGGCGCGTTTCTTTTCGGCTATGCCAAGCCCGTGCCCGTGCGCTTTGACCATCTGCGCCACCCCAAGCGCGACATGATCTGGGTAGCGCTGGCCGGTCCTGCCTCCAATTTCGTGCAGGCCGTGTTCTGGGGCCTGCTGCTGATCGTCTTGGTAGGCACAGGCCTGCACGAGCGCTTTTTCCTGGAGATGTGCCGCGCCGGCATTCTGGTCAACCTGGTGATGTGGGCTTTCAATCTCTTTCCGCTGCCGCCTCTGGACGGCGGCCGCATTCTGGTCGGTCTGCTGCCCTGGAAACAGGCGCAACTGGTGGCGCGTGTCGAGCCCTATGGCTTTTTCATCGTCATGGCACTGGTGATTGCCGGCGTGGTCGGCAGCTACTGGCTGCGCCCGTTGATGAGCCTGGGCTACTCGGCCATCGATCTGATCCTCTACCCCTTCATGGCCTTGCTGCGCTGAACCCAGCGCCTGGTCTGCTACTGATATCTGTTGTTGATCCCTATGAGCACCACCCGTTTTCTGACCGGCATCACCCCCAGCGGTACCCCACACCTGGGCAACTACGCAGGCATGATGCGCCCCGCCATCGAAGCCAGTCGCGACAAGAATGTGGAGAACTTCTACTTTCTGGCCGACTACCACGCGCTCATCAAGTGCCAGGACCCCGAGCGCGTGCAGCGCTCGACCATCGAAATCGCCGCCAGTTGGCTGGCCGCTGGTCTCGACCCCGAGCATGTGACCTTCTACCGCCAGTCGGACATCCCCGAGATTCCGGAGCTGACCTGGTTCCTGACCTGCGTGACCGGCAAGGGCCTGCTCAACCGCGCCCACGCCTACAAGGCGGCGGTGGACAAGAACAATGCATCCGGCACCGAACCTGACGACGGCGTGACCGCCGGTCTCTTCATGTATCCCGTGCTCATGGGTGCCGACATTCTGATCTTCAACGCCAACAAGGTTCCCGTGGGCCGCGATCAGGTGCAACACCTGGAGATGGCGCGCGACATGGCGTCGAGCTTCAACCACATCTACGGCGGCGAGTACTTCACGCTGCCTGAGGCCGTGGTGGAAGAGTCCGTCGCCACCCTGCCCGGCCTTGACGGCCGCAAGATGAGCAAGAGCTACAACAACACGATTCCGCTGTTTGCGCCACGTGAACAACTCAGGAAGCTCATCAACAGCATCACCACCGACTCGCGCGCCCCCGGCGAGGCCAAGGAAGTCGAAGGCTCGGCCCTGTTCCAGATCTATCAGGGCTTTGCCAGCGAAGAGGAAAGCGCCGCCCTGCGCCAGCAATATGCCGAAGGCATTGCCTGGGGCGATGCCAAGCAGATCCTGTTCGAGCGCATCGACCGTGAAATCGCCCCCATGCGCGAGCGCTACGAGTATCTGATTGCCCACCCCGCAGAGCTGGAAGAGATTCTTCAGGCCGGTGCCATCAAGGCACGCAAGCTGGCGACTCCTTTGCTGCAGCAACTGCGCGGCGCCGTCGGCATCCGCAACCTGGCGCAAGCCAGCAAGGCCAAGACCAAGGCTGCCAAGACTGCACTGCCCCAGTTCAAGCAGTATCGCGAATCCGATGGCCAGTTCTACTTCAAGCTGCTGGCCGCCGACGGGCAGTTGCTGCTGCAAAGCCTGGGCTTTGCCGCCCCCAAGGAAGCGGGGCAGAACATCGCCCGGTTGCAGCGCGAAGGCGCGACGGCTCTGGCCGCCATCAAGCCGTGCCTGCAGACACTGGACGGTGTCAGCGATGACCTGGTGATCCAGGCTCTGGAACAACTGCGTGAGGCGGCCGAGCAATAGCTCCTCGCTGCCCGATGGACGCTGCCTCCGCATTCAAAGGACAGCGTGGATGTAATCCTTCGCACTAAAGGAACTACCGATGCGTATTGCTGCTCTGGATGACGATCCGCTACAACTGGAACTGTTGCAACAAGTCGCGACGGAAGCCGGACATAGCTGTCACTCTTACCTCAAGGGGGCCGCCCTGCAGCAAGCCCTGCGCCGCGAAAGCTTCGATTTGCTGCTGATTGACTGGGAGCTGCCCGATAGCAGCGGGCCGGATATCGTGCGCTGGGTGCGCGAGCAGATCAGCAAGGAAGTGCCGGTCATCTTCGTGACCCACCGCAGCGAAGAGGCCGACATTGTCGAAGGCCTGGCCAGCGGCGCCGATGACTTCATGATCAAGCCCATCCGCGCGGGCGAGCTGCGTGCTCGCATCTCCGCCCTGCTGCGCCGCGCCTATCCGCTGACGGCACAAAGCGTGCTGGACTTCGGCCCCTACCGCTTTCTCACCGCCACCAACGGCATAGAGATGGAAGGCAAGCCCGTGGAGGTTACGCACCGTGAATACACACTGGCGCTGACGCTGTTCCAGAACCAGGGCCGTTTGCTCTCGCGCGATCATCTGCGCGAAGTCGTCTGGGGCCATAACGCCGAGGTGCAGTCGCGCTCGCTGGACACCCATGTCTCGCGCCTGCGCAATCTGCTGAACCTGCGCGCTGGTCAGCCCTATGCCATTTCAGCCGTTTATGGCTATGGTTACCGCCTGGATGCCCCCGAAGCTGCGCAGCCCGCAGCTCCGGCAGCCTGAGTTCGGCAGCCCCCATAACCTAGCTTTAAAAATGCCTGATTTACGTCAAAACCTCTTTTCCGTCCACTCCCCGATGCCCATTCTGAGTGCAGGCATGCTGTGGGTGGCGTTTGGAGGGATGACGGCAACAGGTCTGGCCCATGCCCAGATCACTCCCCGCGGCAACGATGTCATTGCCCACCGCGTGGTGACAGGAGACACGCTGGAGATGCTGGCAGCACGCTATCTGGGCGACCACAAGCGCTGGACAGCGCTGCAAAGCCATAACAAGGTGGAAGACCCCTTTCGTCTGCGCCCCGGCTCGGTGCTGGAAATTCCCACACGCCTGTTGCGCACCGCGATGGCTTCGGTGGTGTTTGTGCATGGCGATGTGCAAAGCACACGCTCTGCGAGCCATCTCGCAGACTCCGTCAACGCGCCGCCTCAGCCCGTGCAAAAAGGCCAGCTGCTGCAGGAAGGCGATTCGCTCCAGGTTCCGGCCAACGCCTTTGTCTCCGTGCGCCTGGCAGATGGCTCACTGGTGCGCGTGCAGTCCGAATCCGATGTCGAGCTGCGCCAGATGCGCCGCAAAGGCCGAGCCGGCAGTCTGCAGTCCGTCATCGATCTGCGCGAGGGCGCAATTGAAGCAAAAGTGTCCAGGCAAGCCAATGGCGAGCGCCGCTTCGAGGTGCGCACCCCGGCGGCCTCGACCAGCGTGCGCGGCACCCAGTTTCTGGTGATGAGTGATGACGAGGGCCGCACGGCTGCTGCCGTCGACGAAGGCTCGGTCGCCGTGCAGACGGGCCAGCCCTCAGCCTTGCTCAGGCCAGGTCAAGGTCTGTCCGTCTCCGCAAACGGCCAGATCGGCAAGCCCACAGCCATGCTGGGGGCTCCCGATATTGCGGCCTGGCCCGCTCTTGTCGAAGACGCCAACTGGGTCAGCCTGCCCCTGCCAGCCATGGCTGGTGCAGTGCGCTACCAAGTGCTGCTCGCTCAGGACAAGGAGCTGACCCAGATCGTGCGCGGCGGCATGTTCACAAGGTCGCCTGCACGCCTGACGGGTGTCGAAGACGGCAGCTACATTGCGGCCATTCGCGCCATTGACGCCAACGGCATTCCTGGCAAACGCAGCCTGCAAGTGTTGCGCGTCAAAGCCCATCCGGTGCCGCCGCTCTATGAGTCTCCAGCACCTGAAGCCACCATCGGACAGGGCCAGCACGGCCTGCAATGCACCCAGGTGGCGGAAGCCTCGGCCTACCGCATCCAGGTAGCCACAGCCGACGGCAGCTTTGCCCAGCCGCTGATCGACGCCAACGACCTCAAGGACTGCGCCCTGCCTGCCAGCACGCTGGCCAAGCTGCCTGTCGGCGAATATATGTGGCGCGTAGGCAGCATCCGTAAGCTCGGCAACGGCCAGCCGGATGCGGGTCCTTTCGCCGCCCCGCAAAAGATGAAACTGGCCCTGGCACCCAAATCGCCCGAGCTGCAGATCGGCGGCGCGCCCGGCGAAGGCAGCAGCCATATTCACTGGGCAGGTGAAGAGGGTCAACGCTACCGTATCGTGGTGGCCAGCGACGCCGGTTTCACTGCGCCCCTGATCGACACCTGGATAACCCAGCCTCAGTGGAGCACGCAGGATCTGCCTCCTGGCACCTACTATCTGCAGATGCAGGTCGAGGATGCCAACGGCCTGCGCAGCAATCTCTCTGTCGCGCGCCAATTCCAGACCGGCAACTGGGTGACCTCGTCCGAGGGGCAGGCGCTGACTTCCGGCGACGGTTCACGCCTGATGCGCCAGTAAAAACCATAGCTGCCAGCGCTTGAATTCCATGAAGCTTCATAGGATTCATATCTTGATCGCTTATATGACAAGCGCTGGAAGCTATTGTTTTATGAGCTTCTCACCGAGTCACCCCCATGGTTGAAGCGCCCAACCTGCGTAAAAACCGCTTGCAGGACCTGCGCCTGAGCTGGCTGCTGCTCAGCGCTTTCCTGCTCGGCATGACCTGGTGGCTCAGCGGCCCGGGGCAGCTGGCACGTTTCAACGGCATTATTCAGGACACCTCGGCCTGGCTTCATCAGCGTCCAGCCTCGCCCGATGTTGTCATCGTGGCCATCGACGATGACAGTATCGACAGCATAGGCCGCTGGCCCTGGCGGCGTGCACTGCACGCCGCCGTGCTGGAGCGCATCACTCAAGGGCAGCCCCGCGCCATCGGCATGGATGTGGTCTTCAGCGAGGAAGACTGGGACTACCCCGGCGACGATCTGCTGCTGCAACGAGCACTGCAAAAAAGCGGCAACGTAGTGCTGCCCGTCACGCGCGCCGCGCAAAGCGCCGCCACCACCCCTTTACAGAGCCTTGCCAGCGAGGCTGCGGCTCTGGGGCACACCCAGATGCCTGTGGATGCCGACGGTGTGGTGCGACGCTTTTATGCGCAGGAAGGCAAGGCCGGTCAGCTCTGGTGGCATATGGCGCTGAGCCTGCACTGCGTGGGCCAGACCACCCAACCCTGCCAACCATCTGCCCCACCTCCAGCAGACTCGGTTGCAGCCAACTCCTGGCAAAAGCTGCAGCCCCAGTTCATCGCTTTTGCCCGGGCTTCGCGGGACCGCCAGAACAGCCCGGGCTCGCCGTTCACCACCTACTCCTATATCGACATCCTGCGCGGCAATATCCCAGCGGTCGCTTTTCGCGGCAAATACGTGCTGATTGGAGCCACGGCCGCAGGTCTTGGCGAAAAATTCACAGCCCCCATCGGCTTTGATGCGCGCCTGATCTCGAATGTGGAGATGCTGGGCCATGTGCTCAACGGCATCCTTGAGGGCACACATCTGGAGCCAGCCACTGCCACGCTCAACCGCAGCCTCAATGTGCTTCCCGTACTGCTGGGCCTGCTGGCTCTGGCCTGGCTCGGCCCTTCTGGCGGGCTGATTTCCAGCATCCTGCTGGCCTTGCTCAGTCTGTCGATAGCCGGTTTGGCGCCGCGTTGGGGTCATGTACAGACAGCCCCCGCTGCGGCACTGCTGAGCCTGTCGCTTGCCTACCCGCTCTGGAGCTGGCTGCGCCTGCGCGCCGCCACACGCTTTCTGGCGCTGGAGCTGCGCGATCTGCAGGGCCAGGGCCTGCCCGCGCCCTCGCTCAAGAGCGATGCCCTCGATCAGCGGATCGACGCTGTGGAGCAAGCCTCGCGCCAGCTGCGCGCATTGCATCACTTCGTCAGCGAAAGCCTGCGCCAACTGCCCTCGGCCACTTTTGTCTGCGACCGCGAAGGGCTGCTGCTGCTTGCCAACACGGCCGCGCACCGCTATATCGAAAGCCTGGAGCACAAACTCCAGCAAGGTGACGATCTGGTCGCCCTGCTCCACGGCCTGAACAGCGCCAGCAGCGACGGCGGTCGCGCTGCCAGCAGCACGCCACTGCTCACGCACAGTGCATTGCAGCAAGCCACTCTGTCACGCCAGAGCGAAGGGCGCGACACCCAGGGCCGCCATCTGATGCTGCTGAGCCAGAGCTTCGAGGCACCGCCCACCTCAGGCTGGCTCATCACCCTGGTCGATATCAGCGACCTGCGCAGTGCACAGGCCCAGCGCGACCAGGCCATGCAGTTCATCTCCCACGATATCCGTGCACCGATAGGCTCCATCATCACCTTGCTGGAGATGCAGCGCACAGGCAAACGCATCGAGTCGCAAGATGCACTGTTTGACCGCATTGAGGGCTATGCCCAGTCGTCTCTTCAGCTGGCAGACGATTTTGTGCATCTGGCCAGAGCCCAGCAGCAGCAATACCGCAGCGAAGTCGTGGATCTGGGTCTGCTGGCGGATCAGGCCGTCTCGGATTGCTGGACCCTTGCCCAGCAGCAGAACATGCGACTGATGTTCAAGCTGCCGGATGCCGAAGCCTGCGTGCATGGCGACCCCGGCCTGCTGCACCGCGCCGTCATCAACCTGCTGAGCAATGCCATCAAATACGGCAAGCCACAGACTGGGGATGGCGGCGCCCAAGTGGAAGTCACCGTTGTCGAGCAAGACAGCCAATGGGGCATCGCCGTGCGCGATCATGGCTCCGGCATGGACGAGGCATCGCTGGCCAGACTCAGCCAGCCGTTCGAGCGCCTCCAGCAACACCAGCGCATGGATGGCGTGGGCCTGGGCCTGGCCTTCACGCGCACCGTGGCACAGCGTCATGGCGGCAGCCTGCAGATAAGCAGCCAGCTGGGCCAAGGCAGCAGCTTCACCCTGCTGATACCCAAAGCCTGAGCCCAGAAACGAAAAAGCCTCAGAACTTTTCAGTTCTGAGGCTTGACGTTTTGTGGTGCGGCTGGCAGGAATCGAACCCACGACCCCTTGGTTCGTAGCCAAGTACTCTATCCAGCTGAGCTACAGCCGCAACAGGGTTGTATTCTAGCAGTGCAAAAACGGCTCTCGGACCAAATCGACAACTTTTTCGCGTTCATGCAAAGAAAAAGCCTGCCATCGATGAAGACGGCAGGCTTTCATGCAGCTTGGTAGGGCGTGGCGGACTTGAACCGACGACCAAAGGATTATGAGTCCTCTGCTCTAACCAACTGAGCTAACGCCCCAACACTGACAACAGCCGTGGCTGCCACCAGAAAAACTTCGCCATTGTAGGGCCTAACGCTTGTGACTCAGAGCATTGCTCACCAGTTTGGATGTGATATCGACAATCTGGATCATCTTGTCGTAGTGCATGCGCGTGGGGCCGATCACCCCCAAGGTGCCAACCACCTTGCCGTCGAGCTCATAGGGAGCACTCACTACAGACAAATCTTCAAACGGCACGGTCTGGCTCTCGCCGCCGATGTAAATGCGTACGCCATCAGCCTGATTGGAGAAATCCAGCAACCTAAGGATTTGCGTTTTCTGCTCGAACAGGTCGAAAGCGCGGCGCAGATTGCCCATATCGCTGGAAAAATCGCTCACGGACAGCAGATTGCGCTCGCCGGCGATCACCACATCCTCGCGATCATGGTTGCTCATGACCTCAGTGCCTACATTCACCGCTGCCTGCATGAGGCTGGCAACCTGGCCCCGCAATTGCTCCACCTCGGTCTGCAGCCGCGTGCGCACCTCCTCCATTGTCAAACCGGCGTAATGGTGATTGAGGAAATTCGAGGCTTCTATCAGTTGCGAGGACTCGTAATCCACATCCGTGAAGATCACGCGGTTTTGCACATCGCCTTCGGGCGAGACGATGATGACCAGAAAGCGCCGCTCCGACAGGCGCACGAACTCGATATGCTTGAAGACGGAGCTGCGACGCGGCACCATGACCACACCCACGAACTGGGAGAGGTTGGACAGCAGATTGGCCGCATTGGCAATGACCTTCTGCGGCTGTTCAGGCATCAGGCCGGGCGTTACAAGATCGCAGCGGTCCACAGTCAGCATGGTGTCGACAAACAGGCGGTATCCCCTGGCTGTCGGCACGCGGCCTGCCGATGTGTGAGGGCTGATGATCAGACCCATCTCTTCCAGGTCGGCCATCACATTGCGTATGGTGGCAGGCGACAATTCAAGCCCGGATGCACGTGAAAGAGTGCGCGAGCCGACTGGTTGACCGTCAGCGATGTAACGCTCGATCAGCGCTTTGAGCAATAACTTGGCACGTTCGTCGAGCATGATTTCATTTTAATGATGTAATTTCCCAGATGACATCCACGTTCCACCATATTGCCCTGATCGGCAAGTACCACACACCCGCAGCAGGCGTTCCGTCCGATGCAGCCAGCGAAGCGCTGCAACGGATTGCCGGTTACGTGCGCAGCCTGGGTTGTGAGGTGATTCTGGATACCCAGTCCGCCATCTATGCGGGCCTGCCCGATTACCCGAGCATGGACGTTGACGGTCTGGGCAGGCATTGCGACCTCGGCCTGGTGGTGGGCGGCGACGGCACCATGCTGGGCGTGTGCCGCCATCTGGCGCGCTATGGCACGCCGCTGGTCGGCATCAACCAGGGCCGCCTGGGGTTTGTCACCGATATCGCCCTGGATGAATTCGAAGCCTCCATCACGCCCATACTGCAGGGCGAGTACGAGGAAGACGAACGCACCCTGATGAATGCTCGCGTCATGCGCGACGGCCAGTGCGTGTTTGAAGCCCAGGCCATGAATGATGTGGTGGTCAACCGTGGCTCGACCTCGGGCATGGTGGAGCTGCGCATCGAGGTCGGCGGCAGCTTTGTCTCCAACCAGCGCGCGGACGGCTTGATCGTGGCCACCCCCACGGGCTCCACTGCCTATGCGCTCTCGGCCGGCGGCCCCATGCTGCACCCTTCGATTCCGGCCTGGGTGATGGTGCCCATCGCGCCGCACAACCTCTCCAACCGCCCCATCGTGCTCTCCGACGCTCAGGAAGTGACTATCGAGGTGGTGGGCGGCCGAGGCGACGCCAGCGCGAACTTCGACATGCAGTCACTGAAATCGCTGCAGCATGGCGACCGCATTCTGGTGACGCGCGCCGATCACAGCGTGCACTTTCTGCACCCCAAGGGCTGGAATTACTTCGACACCCTGCGCAAAAAACTGGGCTGGAACGAGGGAGGCGTCTGACCATGGCCTTGAAGCGCATCGTCCTGCGGGACTTTGTGATTGTCCAGTCACTCGATCTGGACTGGCAGACCGGCTTCACGGTGCTTACCGGCGAAACCGGGGCCGGCAAATCCATCATGCTCGACGCTCTGCAACTGGTGCTGGGCGCACGAGCCGATGCACAGGTGGTGCGCGAAGGCTGCCCTCAGGCCGATATTTGCGCAGAGTTCGATTGCCCGCCCCATCTTCATGAATGGCTGGAAGAGTCGGGTTTTGCGCAGGAGCAGGATTTGCTGCTGCGCCGCGTCATCGACAGTCTGGGCCGCAGCCGCGCCTGGATCAACGGCTCTCCCGCCACAGCCACGCAGTTGCGCCATCTGGGCGATCAGCTGATCGACATTCACGGCCAGCATGCCTGGCAAAGCCTGACCCGCCCGGATGCAGCACGCGCCATGCTGGATACCTACGGTGGCATTGAAACGGCCCAGCTCAAATCGCTTTGGCTGGACTGGCGCCAGAACCATCAGGCACTGGAGCAGGCGCTATCGGCCCAGGACAATCTGCAACGCGAACGGGAGCGTCTGCAATGGCAGATTTCCGAGCTGGACAAGCTGTCGCCGCGCGCCGAAGAGTGGGATGAGCTCAATGCCCAGCACACACGTCTGTCACACGCGCAGACCTTGATGGACTCGGCCCAGTCCTGCCTGCAACTGCTGGAGGATGACGATGCGGGAGCGGCCACCCCATTGGGCAGGGCCCACCACCTGCTGCAGGACCAGGAGCATCTTGAGCCTGAGTTTCAGAGCATTGCCGACGTACTGGGCTCCTGTGTGGCCCAGTTGCACGATGCCCGTCACTCGCTGCAGGCCTATCTGCGCCGCGCCGATCTGGATCCCGAGCTGCTGGCCGATCTCGATGAACGCCTGTCGCTGTGGATGCAGCTGGCGCGCCGCTACAAGCGCACACCCGAGGACTTGCCCGCCCTGCTCGAAGGCTGGAAACAGGAGCTGCACCAGCTGGATGCTGCCGTCGATGTGGAGGGGCTGCGCGCCAAAGAGCAAGCCGCCCACCTCAGGTATCAGGCCGAGGCGCGCAAAATCTCGCAGCAGCGCACCCTGGCTGCACCACGCCTGTCACGCGCCATCACCCAGTCCATGCAAAGCCTGGGCATGAAGGGCGGCCGTTTCGAAGTGCAGCTCGAGCATGCCGATGCCGCCAGTCCTGCGGGCACGGACAGCATCACTTTTCTGGTTGCAGGCCATACCGGCGCCACGCCCAAGCCCGTTGCCAAGGTGGCATCGGGCGGCGAGTTGTCGCGCATCTCGCTGGCCATTGCCGTGACCACCAGCGAACTGGGCCAGGCCGGGACCCTGATTTTTGACGAAGTGGACTCCGGCGTGGGCGGAGCCGTGGCCGAAACCGTGGGCCGCCTCATGCACTCGCTCGGCGATTCACGCCAGGTGCTGGCCGTCACTCACCTGCCCCAGGTCGCTGCCTATGCAGACCAGCACTACCGGGTGACCAAGCGCCCCAAGTCCAACACCACCATCAGCAGCGTGGATCCGCTGACTGGCGAGGAGCGCGAGATGGAAATGGCCCGCATGCTGGGCGGCGAGCACCTGTCCGAAGCAACCATGGCCCATGCCAGAGAAATGCTGGCCATGGCAAGATTGCCTGCAAAGCAGGCCGCAAACAGCGCCCAGCGTCCATCGGGCACCCAGGCCCGAAGTGCCAAGGCCAGCACTACAGCACGCAAAAGCGGCAAAGTCAGAGGAGTTTGAAATCATGTCCATGGAGATTGTTCTGATCAGCGGCATGTCCGGATCGGGCAAATCCGTTGCGCTGCATGCGCTGGAGGATGCTGGCTACTACTGCGTCGACAACCTGCCCCCGGAATTGCTGCAGTCCTTTGTGGAGCTCAAGCTCAACCATCAGGACGAGAAAGTGGCGATTGCCATGGATGCGCGCAGCGCCAAGGGCCTGCCCCAGCTGCCCGATCAGCTGCATCGCCTGAAAAAGCAGGGGCTGATGCCACGCATGATTTTTCTCGATGCCGACAGCGGCACTCTGATCAGGCGCTTTTCGGAAACCCGCAGACGCCATCCTCTGTCCCCCGGCACCCTGACCAGCGAGCGCCAGGCACTGGAGCTCGATATCGAAAAAGAGCGCGAGCTGCTGGGCCTGCTGCGCGACCGCTCCATCGTCATCGACACCGGCGACCTCAAGTCGGCGCAGCTGCAAAGCTATATCAAGCAGATCATCGAAGCACCGGCAGGACAGATGACGCTGATGTTCCAGTCCTTTGGATTCAAGCACAGCATGCCCATCGACTCGGACTATGTGTTTGATGTGCGCATGCTGCCCAACCCTTTCTATGACAAGGAGCTGCGTGCCTTGACGGGCCTGGACAAGCCGGTTGCCGACTATCTGGGCGCCTTGCCCGAGGTGCAGCAGATGCAGCTGGATATACAGCAGTTCCTCGAACGCTGGCTGCCGCTGCTGGCCAGAGACCACCGCAGCTATGTCACCGTGGGCATAGGCTGCACGGGCGGGCAGCACCGCTCGGTCTTTCTCGTCGAAGCTCTCGCCAGGCACTTCGAGAAGCAGTGGCCCACCGTCCGCCGCCACCGCTCACTGGATTTTCGCGACAAATTCATCCAGGTCTCTCAGCAGTTTCTGGCCCCGGACGCCATCCACCCGATCAGCTGACCCGCATGCTCAGCCCTCAGACGTCAGCCATGCAGGTGCTGCTGCTCGAAGACGACCCGGCCATTGCAAGAACGATTTGCTACGCTCTGGAGCGCGAGGGCATTGCCGTCACCCACAGCCTGCTGATCGCCGATGCGCGTCAGCAATGGAGCAGGACAGCGTTTGATGTGCTGCTCATGGACATAGGCCTGCCCGATGGCAACGGCCTGGACTGGTGCCGCGAGCTGCGCTCTGCCGGCTCCATTGTTCCGGTGCTGGTGCTCAGCGCCAGAGGCGAGGAGATGGACAAGGTTCTGGGCCTGGAGCTGGGCGCAGACGACTATCTGACCAAGCCCTTCAGCCCGCGCGAACTGCTGGCGCGCACCCGCGCCCTGCTGCGCCGCTCCAGGCAATTTCAGCCTGCAGCACCCGCCCAGCTTGCGAGAGCACTTCAAATAGATGAGCAAGGGCAGCGTGCCCTGATCCACAGCAAGGCGCTGGATCTGACAAGGCGCGAATATCAGCTGCTGCAGAGTCTGGTCAACGCGGCAGGCCGCATCCTGAGCCGCGACGCCTTGCTGGAGCAAATCTGGGGGCTGGACAGCGAGAGCACGGACCGCACGGTGGATACCCATATCAAGACCCTGCGCGCCAAACTGCGCGAGCGTTTGCCCGATCAGGAGCTCATCGTCACCCACCGCGGTCTGGGCTATAGCCTGAACCAGCCCGGATAGCCGGTATGCGTCTGGGCCTGCGTCTCTTCTTCGCCTTCTTCCTGATCAACGGCCTGGCCGCCTTTTTCGTACTGCGCGTCTTCATGGTGGAGATCAAACCCAGCGTGCGCAAGGTGACCGAGGACACGCTGGTGGAGACCGCCTATGCGCTTGCCACGCTGGCCAGTGCCGACATGGAAAAAGGCCGGCTGCAAGCCGGTGCGGACAGCACGTTTGCCGCTCAGCTGCAGGGCTACACGCAAAAGCCGATACAGGCCTGGATCTGGGACACTCGCAAGACCACGCTGGATCTGCGCATCACCGTCACCGACGCCCGGGGCATGGTGCTGTTCGACTCCCAGGGCAGGGACCAGGGAGCCGACTACTCGCGCTGGCGCGATGTCTATCTGACGCTGCGCGGTGAATATGGCGCACGCACCACGCGAGCCGTCAAGGAGGACGAATCCAGCAGCGTCATGTATGTCTCCGCGCCCATCATGGTGGACGGCCAGATTGCCGGGGTGCTGACCACCTCCAAGCCCTCCAGCTCGGTACAGAAAATCGTCGACGGCGCGGAGCAGAAGATTCTGCGCGGCGGCCTGCTGTTTGTGCTGCTGTCCGCCGCCGTGGGCTGTGCGGTCACCTGGTGGTTTGTGCTTCACGTGCGCCGGCTGCGCAACTATGCACAACAGGTGCAGGCCCCCACGCTCAACGAGTCTGCCCACCCCGCACAGGCCTCGGCTCCTGCGGCCATACCCGACATGCCCGGCGAGCTGGGCGAGCTGGCCCAGGCCATGGACAATATGCGCAAGCGCCTGGAAGGGCGCGACTATATCGAGGGCTATGTACGCGCCCTGACCCACGAACTCAAAAGCCCGGTGGCCGCCATACGCGGCGCGGGCGAGTTGCTGCAGGAAGAGCTGCCGCCCCAGGACCGGGCCATGTTTGCCGGACAGGTGGTGGACCAGAGCCTGCGTCTGCAAAACCTGATCGACCAGCTGCTCCAGCTCAGCCGCCTCGAGCAGCGCCAGCAACTGGACACCAGCCATGGCTGCAGCCTGATGGAATGTGCCCGGCAAGCCATGGACTCCCTGCAAAGCCATGCAGAGCAACGCGGCATGGCCATGCGCCTGAGCGGTGTGGACAGCAGCGGCCCCTGGGAGGCCGGCCTGGTCACTCTGGCGATCAGCAATCTGCTGCAGAACGCCCTGGATTTCTCTGCAGAGAACAGCGTGATCGAGCTTGAGCTGGCCCCGCACCGCATCACCATCAGCGATCAGGGCCCGGGCGTGGCCGAGCCCTTGCTGGCCCGCCTGGGCGAGCGCTTCTTCACGACCCCCAGACCCAACGGAGAGCGCAGCGGCACCGGGCTGGGCCTGTCCATCGTCACCCGCATCATGCATCTTCATGGCGGCAGCATGCATGTCCGCAATCGTCACCCCGGCCTTGCCGTGACACTGGATTTCGCTCCCCAAAGCTGAGCAGCCAAGGCTTTCGAGCAGGACTTCACGCCCGCTTCACAGACTTCATTGCGCCCACACAGTCGCTGCCGACACTGCGTCCTGAAACCCCTCATTCAGGAGCACGCATGAAAAACCGACTGCTGTTCAAGACAGTCTCACTGCTGATCGTTCTGGCCTTGCTCATGGCCGGCCTGTCCATGATTCAGGATGTGGTGAAAGACCGCATACGCAACCGCGACTACGCCGTGCAAAGCGTGGTCTCCAGCCTGGCCGGCACGCAGACGCTGATCGGCCCGGCCCTGGTGCAGAACTGCACCGAAACCACCAGCACGACCAATGGCAAGAAAATCGAGTACAGCACCCGCGAATTCCAGCGCATGCTGCTGCCCGACACGCTCAACCACGATGCCAACGCCAAAATGGAAGAGCGCTCACGCGGCCTGCACCACATCAACACCTATGTGCTGCACGACCAGATATCGGCCGGTTTTGCCAATGCCGCGCAGTATGCGGAGCTGCCCAAACCCAGCGAGCCCAACGCCGTGGTGCGCTGCAAGAAAGTCTTTGCAGCATTCGCGCTCAGCGACCCCCGCGGCATCCGCAGCGCGACGCTGCAGGCCAACGGCCAGGACCTTGCGGTCGAATCCGGCACTCCGCTGGAGCGCTACGGCAAGGGCATCCAGGCGGAGATTGACGCCAGCCTGCTGAAAAAAGGCCAAGCCCTGAATCTGGACCTCAAGCTGCAGTTGCTGGGCACGGAGCAGCTCACCTTCAGCCCCATCGCCACGGAAAGCAAGGTCACGCTGACGGCCGACTGGCCTCATCCCTCGTTTGGCGGCAGCTTTCTACCCAGCCGACGCGAAGTGACGGACAGCGGCTTTACCGCCAGCTGGGAGCTGTCCTCGCTGGCCACCTCTGCCAGCACGGCCTTCACCCGCCAGCAACGTCTTTGCAGCCCTGGCTACTGGGGCAGCTCGGAAACCTATGCCGCCTCCGCAGCCCGCAGCCATGACGACAGCGGCCCCTGCCTCGAAACCATGGACACGGAGTTCGTCAATCCCGTCAATGTCTATTCGCTGAGCGAGCGCGCCACCAAATACGGCATTCTTTTTGTGATCCTGACCTTTGTCGCGGTCGGCCTGTTCGAAGTCATGAAAAAGCTGCGCGTTCACCCCGTGCAGTACCTGCTGGTCGGCTCGGCCTTGTGCAGCTTCTTCCTGTTGCTGATCAGCCTGTCCGAGCATCTGGGCTTTGCCACGGCCTATGCGATTGCGGCCAGCTCCTGCGTGGCTCTGCTGGCCTTTTATGCCAGCCACATTCTGGGCAGCATCAGACGTGGCCTGCCGTTCGCGATTGCCATCTCTGCCCTGTACGGCCTGCTGTATGTACTGCTGCAGCTGGAGCAGACCGCTCTGGTCGTCGGCTCCATCGCCCTGTTCGGCGTGCTGGCCCTGGTCATGATCTGTACCCGTCATGTGGACTGGTACGCCTTTGGGCGCAGCGAGAGCGAAGCGCCAAACAAGTCTTCGAAACAAGAGGAGGCCGCATGAACCAGTCACGACACACTCCGCAGGCTCAGGCCTTGCTGAACACTTCGTCGCGCCATCTGCTTGGCGAGCCTTGCCAGCTCAGCGTGCAGCAGTACCAGCAACTCTGGCTGAACGCACAAAGCCAAGGCGACCGCAAGGCGCAGCAAGTCCTGCGCCAGCAGGTGGTGGCCGCGGGCCGGCAATTGCAGACACAGCGTGGCAACCCGCAGGCCAGGGCCCTGTGGCTGGCCTTGATGGGGCTGCGCTGCTCCATGCTGATGCCCAGATTGCGCTTCTGAAATCTTCAGCCATCAAAAAAGGTGACGCCTGCCGTCACCTTTTTTCATTCATGCTGCAGGCGTTCAAGCCAGCTCGGCATCGAGCAGCTTGCGGATCGGGGCCGGCAGACCCAGCTCCGCCCAGGCCGCGGCATCCGCCCAGCAGGATTCATCGGCCTCTGAGACCAGGGCGGCGTGCGCCTGATCGACGGGCACCAGAACCGGATGCAGGTGCAGATCCTTGTGGGTCAGTACATGCAGAAAGCCGGGAAGGTCCTGCCAGCTCCGGGTCCCGTCCTGAGGCCATGCGGCCTGCGCATGGCTTTGCAGTGCCGCATAGTCTTCAAAGACCGGCGGGCTGTAAAGCCCGGCCCAGATACCGGCTTGCGGACGCTTTTGCAGCCATACGCGGCGCTGCACGTCCACCGCCAGCAGCAGCCACCAGGACTCGGCGCTGCGCTTGATCTTGCGCGTGCGCACGGGATAGTTCTCCGGGTTGCCGGCGCGGGCCGCCCGGCATTCGGAGTGCAGAGGGCACACCAGGCAGGTGGGCTTGCGCGATGTGCAGACGCTGGCGCCCAGATCCATCATGCCCTGGGTGTAGCGCGGCATGGCTTCGTGCAGATTCTCGGTGGGGCACAGTTGCTGGGCGTGTTCCCACAGCTGCTTTTCATTTCTGGACTGAGCCAGATCCGCATCGAACGCCAGCACCCTTGTGAGAACACGTCGCACATTGGCATCCAGAATCGGCACCCGCTCGGAAAAGCAGAACGATGAAATGGCGCCGGCCGTGGAACGGCCAATGCCTGGCAAGGTCGCCAATTCTTCGGCCGTTTGCGGAAAAGCCCCGCCCCACTGCTCCATCACGGTCTGCGCGCATTTATGCAGATTGCGCGCGCGGCTGTAGTAGCCCAGGCCGCTCCACAGCGCCAGCACGGCATCCTGCGGTGCAGCCGCCAGGCTGGCCACATCCGGAAAAGCGTCCAGGAAACGCTGGTAGTAGCCCAGCACGGTGCTGACCTGAGTCTGCTGCAGCATGATTTCAGACAGCCAGACGCGGTAAGGGTCACGGGTTTGCTGCCAGGGCAGATGATTGCGGCCATGGCTGGCCTGCCACTGCACCACGGCTGCGGCAATCGAAGGGAGAGTCAAGATTTCAAGCTACCAGGTTGATGTCCAACGGCATGGACGCAGCCTGCGGCCGCTCGGCCGCAATCGGATCCAGCAATTGTGCCGATGCGCTGATCAGCTGCGTCTGCAGCATGCCCAGGCGGGCTTGTGCATTTTCCATGTCTGCAATGCGCTCCTCCAGCTCAGTGGCTGCACCGCTGATCCGGTCCACGGCCTCCAGGCGGCGCGTGTAACTGCGTTTACGTTCGCGCAATTGTGCATCGACTGGTGCAGTCAGTGATTTGCTCCACATATCCACGTCGTTCGATGCCGCTTCAAACACCGTGCGCAGACGCAGCGCCAGAGCTTTGATCAGGCGCTGCGAAAAGTCGGCACTGCCGAGCCTGATGACACTGCCAAGCCCCAGATACTGGGTGTAACTGCCTTCGATGCTGCGCAAGTCATCCTTGAGCTCGGACAGCACCAGCTGCGGCGGTGTCTGCAGGGAGAAGCCAAACTCCGCATTGAGCTCCTTGAACGAGGAACTCATCATTGCCTGGATCTCATCGGCCTGGTCCTGCGCCTTTGCAGCCACGGCATGCAGGCGCTCGAAAGTCTGCTCATAGACCTTGCGCAGGCCAAGTTTGAGCCCACGCTGATCCAGCGCTTCTTTCAGCTCGGCCAGTTCGGCCTTCAAAGTGCTCGAGCTCAGAAGCAGGAAAAGCTCCTTGAGCATGCGCATATGGATGTTGCGCATGGCCTGGATGCGGCTGGCACTCTGGTCGAATTCCTTGTGCTCGGCCTCGATACGGGCACGCATGCCGGCAATCACCGCCGCATTCTTGCCGCGCAGGCCGCAGAGCTCGGCCAACTGGTCGTCGAGATCGCCGCGGCGCATATTGATGACGCGCTCCACCTGCGACTGCAGTTGTTGCACATTGGTACGCACAGCGGCCTGCAGCACTTTCTGGCGCTGCCCCATGATGCCATTGGCCAGAAGGTCTTCAAAAGCGGGCAGGCCGCTGGCCTGAAGCAGGCTGTCGTTACGCCCCACCTTGGCGACCAGCCCCTTCTGGGCGGAGATGGGCAGCACGCGCTCCAGCGCCACCCCCAGCAACTGGGCCGAGTCCTGCTGCTGACGGCGCAACTGGGCCTGCACCTGCGCGCCGGAACTCAGGCTGTCCCACAGCGTATCCACCTTGTTGAGCACCACCAGACGCGATGCAGCCAGGGCGTCATCGCCCCCCGCCTTGCCGGCTCCTGCCGGCAGCACATGGTCACGCCAGATGGCAAGGTCGGACTTGGTCACGCCGGTATCGGCGCCCAGCACAAAGACCACGGCATGTGCCTGGGGTATCAGATTGACGGTCAGCTCCGGCTCGGCCCCCACGGCATTCAGACCAGGCGTATCGAGAATCACCAGTCCCTGCTTGAGCAGAGGATGGGGCATATTGATCAAGGCATGGCGCCACATCGGCACCTCGACCCAGCCGTCGGCATCGACCATGGGGTTGTCGGCAGCCTCGTCGTCATGCCAAAAGCCCCAGGCCCTGGCCTGATCGATGGAGACCTTGCGCACCTCCGCCACCTTGGCCAGCGTGTCGGATATCTGCTGCGCATCGGCGATATCCAGCGGCTGCTGCACCCAGGCGTCGGGACGCATGCGCCACTGGCCGAGGCTCTCCGGTGACTCTCTGGTATCAATGGGCAGCAGACGCAGACAAGGTGGCAGCTCCGGCTCCCAGCCCAGCTCCGCCGGACACATGGTGGTGCGGCCTGCACTGGCCGGCATCAGCCGGCGGCCGTAATGGGCAAAGAAGACAGCGTTGATCAGCTCGGATTTGCCGCGCGAGAACTCGGCCACGAAGGCAACCATGACCTTGTCGGTGCGCATCTGCTCTTCCAGTCTCTGCAAGCGCTCCTGCACCGAGGCGTCCAGCAGATCCTGGGCAATCAACCATTCACGCAGCTCCTGCAGTTGGGTGGCAAAACCCCGTCGCCATGCGCCATACTGACCAAACTGCTCGTTGAATGAAGCTGACACATCTACCCCTCTTGTTTGTCTGAGTCGCCGGGTCAGCCAAGGCTGACCGCCTGATCAATATATAGCATTGCCCCTTGACAGCATCTACGGCTCTTCCAGAGGCTGGCCTGATATCTCCAGCCGCCAAGTATCTGCGCGCAACGGCGCAGAACAGCGCCAATGCCTGGGCACTGGCGACGCCTCTGAGGCATATCAAGCATCAAAATGAAATTGTGACGTCAAAACATGCCTGAACGCATACTCAAGCTGCGGTATTAGCTATCAAATTCAGAGAGTTCTCGCGGCCTTCTGGCAGCGGGCGCAGTAATAGGTGCTGCGCTGCCCCTGGCGCATGAGCTGGATGGCGGCGCCGCAATGCGAGCAAGGCAGGCCATCGCGGCCATAAACCTGGGCCTCCAGCTGAAAGTGCCCTTCCATGCCGTTGGCCGCGGAAAAATCGCGCAAGGTCGTGCCGCCTTTCTCCACCGCCAAGGCCAGCACGGAGCGAATGGCCTCATACAAAACCTTGACCTTGCGCCTGCCCACATCGCGCGCCGGTGTTGTCGGGTGAATCCGCGAGAGAAACAACACCTCGGAAGCATAGATATTGCCGACACCGACGACCACGCTGCCGCTGAGCAGCAGCTGCTTGATGGGCGAGCGACTGGCAGCCAGCCCGGCCTGAAAGGCGTCCAGCGTGAATCCGTCGCTCAGCGGCTCCATACCCAGATGGTCAAGCAGCTTGCGCGCCAGGACATCGCCTTCATCCGGAACATAGATCACGGCTCCGAAGCGGCGCGGATCATGCAGACGCAGCAAGCCGCGCGATGTCTGCAGGTCGAAGTGATCATGCGCTCCGCCAGTACCCAGCGGCTCCTCGTCGCGGCCCGCAAAGCGCAGACTGCCAGACATGCCAAGGTGCATGAGCAGCAGACCCTCGCTCAGGTCCAGCAGCAGATACTTGCCGCGTCTGCGCACGCCCAGCACGACTCTGCCGACCAGTGCCTGCGGCAACAGCCCCAGAGGCCAGCGCAGGGGCTTTCCCAAGGTGGCTTTCTCAATCTGCGCACCCGCAATGCGGTCAGCAAAAGAGCGGCGCGTAACCTCGACTTCGGGCAACTCAGGCATGCAATCTCATCTTCGCCAAGTGTTCAACAAGCTTGGATTATTATGAGCCGATGGTTCATCCTCTACGTTTTCAGGGACTCGCCGTGGCCGCCGTTCTGGCCATGGGATCGGCAATCGCATCCGCCCAGACCGCTGACCCGCCATCCCAGCAGGACAAGATCGAGCAAAGCACCGATCTCGAACAGGCCGCGGAGCGTGAGAATGAGCAAGCAGCCCTCTCTGCCGAGCTGTTCTACGAAATCCTGGTGGGAGAGATGGCCGCTCAGGAAGGCGCCCTGACGGACGCCCAGGCCCTGATGATGGAGGCTGCGCGCAGCAGCAACAACGAAAAGCTCTATCGCCGCGCCACCGAACTTGCCATTCAGTCCCGCTCGGGCGACCGCGCACTGCGCAATGCCCGCGCCTGGCTGGAGGCCTACCCCGAATCACGCGATGCCAACCGCGCAGTGCTGCGCATTCTGGTGGTGATGAACCGCATTGCAGACTCGGCCAGCTATCTGCGTCGAGAGGTCGAGCTGACCCCTCAAGCCAATCGCAGCACCACTTTTCTGGCCATCACCCAGCTCTACAACAATGCCTCGGACAAGCCTCTGGCCGCCGATGTGGTCGAGCAAGCGCTGGAAATCGATTTAAAGGACCCGAAGAACGGCCCCATGGCCTGGGCCGCCATAGGCCATATGCGCCTGATCGCCGGTCAAAAGCCTGCCGCCCTGCAGGCGCTGCAGAACGGCGCCAAGCTGGGTCCTGAATCGGGTGCCGTCGCCTTGCTGGCCATGGAACTGCTGGAATCGGGTTCCGCCGAAGTGGAGCCGCTGGTCAAGCGCTATCTTGAAAAGAATCATTCGCCACAACTGCGCCTGACCTATGCCCGCGTGCTGCTGGGACAAAAACGCAACGCCGATGCCAAGACCCAGTTGCAGCTCATAACGCGCGAGGCGCCCGAATTTCCGGAAGCCTGGGTCATGCTCGCCAATTTGCAATTGCAGGATGGCGAGCTGGATGCTGCCGACGTTTCCCTGACACAGTTCAGCGCTCTGCTGCCCAAGCTGCCTGAGGGTGTGGGTCGCGCTGCTGGCGAATCCCAGCTCTATCTGCTCAGGGCCGATCTGGCCGAAAAGCGTCAGCGCTACGACGAAGCCGACATCTATCTGCAGCGCATTCCCGATGCCGCCAACCTGCTCAGCGTGCAGGCTCGGCGCGCCGATCTGCTGGCTCGCCAGGGCAAGGTGAAGGAAGCTCGCGCCCTGATCCAGGCCATTCCTGCAAACGGTCCCAACCAGAAGCGCCTCAAGCAGATTGCCGAGGTGCAGCTACTGCGCGATGCAGGCCTGAACAAGGAAGCCTATGCGCTGCAAGCTCAGCTGCTGAGCCAGGCACCCGATGATGTGGAGCTGGCCTACGACACCGCCTTGCTCGCGGAAAGAGCCGGAAACTTCAGCGAGATGGAGCGCCTGCTGCGCGACATCATCAAGCGCAAACCCGATTTCAAGCATGCGTACAACGCACTGGGGTACTCCTACGCTGATCGCGGCATCAAGCTGGAAGAAGCGCAGACCTTGATCCAGACCGCTCTAGACATGCAGCCCGGCGATCCATTCATCACCGACAGCCTGGCCTGGGTGCATTTCCGCCGCGGCAATCTGGACGAAGCCGAAAAACTGCTGGAGCAGGCCTATGCCACGCGCCAGGATGCGGAAATTGCCGCCCACCTGGGGGAAGTTCTCTGGGCCCAAGGCAAGCAAGACCGCGCCCAACTCATCTGGCGCCAGGGCATGAAGGCAGACAGCAGCAATGACACTCTGCTGGAAACCCTCAAACGCCACAAAGTGACGCCATGAAGCGCAGGCCGACTTTCTTGAAAATTCTGCCAGCCCTAGGGCTGGCTCTGGGAGTGGCCATGCTCGGCGGCTGCGCCCAACCGGCACGGCAGCTGCAACCCGATGTGACGGCCAGTCACCACTGGTCCGGCCGCATGGCGCTGCAGGTCCAGGATGCCCGGCAGCAATCCTTCAGCGCCGGTTTTGAGCTGCAAGGCCAGCCCGAGAGCGGAACACTGCTGGTCTTCAACCCGCTGGGATCCATCATGGCCCGCCTGCAATGGACGCGTGCCGGAGCCACCTTGCAGCAGGGCGATCAGATCACCCAGTCAGACTCCCTGCCTGAGCTCATCACCCGCATGACAGGCAGCGAGATTCCCGTCACCGCGCTGTTCGACTGGCTGCAAGGCAAGAACACGGCTGTGACCGGCTGGCAGACAGATCTTTCGCGCATCAACGATGGCCGCCTGCGTGCCGACCGCATCAGCCCCCCACCCGAGGCTTCCTTGCGCATCGTTCTCGATCAGGACGCTCGCTGACTGGCCGGCAACCCGGTGCTATCGTTGCACCGTTTTTCTCTTACTGACACATACACGCCATGCACTCGCTCTATGACGTGCCGGCCCCGGCCAAGCTCAACCTTTTTTTGCATATTACCGGCCGCAGGCCTGACGGCTATCACCTGCTGGAATCCGTCTTCATGCTCATCGACTGGCATGATGTGCTGCATCTCGAGCGCACGGTCAGCAGCCAGATCAGCCGTGAAGACCTCAACGGCGTTGCCCTGCCTGCCGATGATCTGATCACACGCGCGGCCCGAGCCCTGCAGCAAGCCACAGGCTGCACGCAAGGCGTGCGCATAGGAATTGAAAAGCACCTGCCCGCCCAAGCCGGCATGGGGGGCGGCTCATCCGATGCGGCCAGCACGCTGATGGCATTGAACCGCCTCTGGAATCTGAAGCTCTCACGCCAGGAACTGCAAAACATAGGCTTGAAGCTCGGCGCCGATGTCCCCTTTTTCCTCTGCGGTCACTCGGCCTGGGTCAGCGGCATCGGCGAAATCATCACCCCGCTGACAGGCCGCAATGCCTTGCCGGAGCAGCAGTTCCTGGTGGTCAAGCCCGAACAGGGCCTGGAAACGGGCAAGATTTTTTCCAGCGAGCTCCTGAAACGCGACACAAAGCCTGCTATAGTTGCGGACTTCGCTGCGAATCACTTCGGCTTTGGCCGAAACGACCTGCAGCCGGTCGCTGAAGGCTTGCAGCCCGAGGTAATGAAAGTCAGAAGCTGGCTCGAATCACTCAAATTGCATGCTACAATGACGGGCTCTGGAAGTGCGGTATTTGCACCGATAACGCAAAGCATTGATTTGAGCTGTGCTCCTGGCACATGGCAGATCAAGATTTGCAGAAATCTGGAAAAACACCCACTTAATAGCTGGATTCCAGAGAACAAGTTATAAGGCTTTTTGTTTTCGACAAAAGGCCTGTGTAGGGGAGTCGCCAAGTTGGTTAAGGCACCGGATTTTGATTCCGGCATGCGAAGGTTCGAATCCTTCTTCCCCTGCCAAACATCTTCTTGCGTCATAGCAACCCACAGCACTGGGACGCACAATGCATTCACATCACTCTGATTTCATGGTCTTCACAGGCAATGCCAATGCTGGCATGGCCGAAGAGATTGTTAAGCACCTCGGCACCTCTCTTGGTGCTGCTGACGTTGGCCGCTTCTCCGATGGAGAAGTCGCGGTCGAGATCAAGCAGAACGTTCGCGCCCGCGACGTTTTCGTGGTTCAGTCCACCTGCGCTCCGACCAACGACAACCTGATGGAGTTGCTGGTCATGGTCGATGCCCTCAAGCGTGCATCGGCCGAGCGCATCTGCGCCGTGATCCCCTATTTCGGCTATGCCCGCCAGGATCGCCGCCCCCGCTCCAGCCGCGTGCCCATCACCGCCAAGGTGGTGGCCAACATGCTGCAGGCCGTAGGTGTCGAGCGCGTGCTGACCATGGACCTGCACGCCGACCAGATTCAGGGCTTCTTCGACATCCCCGTGGACAACATCTACGCCACCCCCGTGCTGCTGGGTGACCTGCGTCAGAAGAACTACGAAGACCTGATCGTCGTCTCCCCCGACGTTGGCGGTGTGGTGCGTGCTCGCGCCCTGGCCAAGGAACTGGGTTGCGATCTGGCCATCATCGACAAGCGTCGCCCCAAGGCGAACGTGTCCGAAGTCATGCACGTGATCGGCGATATCGACGGCCGCAACTGCGTGATCATGGACGACATGATCGACACTGCCGGCACGCTGGTGAAGGCAGCCGAAGTGCTCAAGCAGCGCGGCGCCAAGAACGTGTACGCCTACTGCTCGCACCCCATCTTCTCGGGCCCGGCCCTGGAGCGCATCGGCAACGGCAGCGCTCTGGACGAAGTGGTTGTAACCAACACCATTCCTCTGAGCCCCGCAGCACAGCAGTGCGGCAAGATTCGCCAGCTGTCCGTGGCCGGCCTGTTTGCCGAGACAATTCACCGCATTTCCACAGGTGATTCGGTGAGCAGTCTGTTTACCGCTTAAAATCTCTGGTTTTTCGGCCTTGAGCCCAAGCAAACCTCCTTCGGGAGGTTTGAGCGTTTCGAGGCCACCGCAAGAATCCACGGCCTTGCTGCAAGGTGCAGATTCTTTTATCAATCGGGCGAGACTGGTCGCGGTCCGCCCATCTAGGAGTTAGTTATGCAATTCGTCGCTACTGAGCGCGCCAAGCAAGGTACGGGTGCGAGCCGCCGTCTGCGTCTGTCGGGCAAGACCCCCGGTATCGTCTACGGTGCTGGTGAAGCCCAACTGATCGAAATCGATCACAACGCCCTGTGGCACGCTGTGCACAAGGAAGCTTTCCACTCCAGCATCCTGGACATGGAAATCAACGGTCAAGTGACCAAGGTCGTGCTGCGCGACGTGCAGTTCCACCCCTACAAGAAGCTGGTGCAACACATCGACTTCCAGCGCGTGGACGGCAACACCAAGCTGCACATGAACGTGCCCCTGCACTTCGAAGGCACTGCTGAATCCCCCGCCGTGAAGGTCGAGAACTGCACCGTGACTCCTCTGATGCACGAGCTGCAAGTGATCTGCGAACCCGCAAACCTGCCCGAGTTCATCAAGGTGGACCTGAGCGCCCTGACTTCCAAGTCCGTGCTGGGCCTGCAAGCTCTGAAGCTGCCCAACGGCGTGAAGGCTGTGGTGCGTGGCGCCAACAAGAACCCTTCGCTGATCTCCATCAAGCTGCCCGAAGTGGCTCCTGCCGAAGGCGCCGCACCTGCTCCCGCAGCTGCTCCCGCCAAGAAGGGCAAGAAGTAATTCTTGTGTCTTCGGTACGGCGCCTGCCGCTGTACTTCAAGAAAAAGCCCACCTCGGTGGGCTTTTTCTTTGGTCCATGCACAACAGCCCTCGCCCGCCCAGCTTTGCTGGCAAGAAGATAATCGAGCAATGATCAAACTGTTTGTCGGCCTCGGCAATCCTGGCCCTGAATATGAAGACACCCGGCACAATGCCGGCTTCTGGTGGATTGATGCGCTGGCGCGCGAACTCAAAGTCAACCTGGTTCCAGAACGCAGCTACTGGGGACTGATGGCCCGCACCAGCATCCACGGCCAGAGCATCTGGCTGCTGGAGCCGCAGACCTTCATGAATCTCTCGGGCAAGTCGGTCGGCACACTGGCCCGCTTCTTCAAGATTCAGCCCGAGGAAATCCTGGTCGTGCATGACGAGCTGGACTTCGAGCCCGGCGTGGTCAAACTCAAGCTCGGCGGCAGCCATGGCGGCCACAACGGCTTGCGCGATATCCACGCCCAGCTGGGTTCGCCCAATTACTGGCGTCTGCGCGTGGGCATAGGCCACCCCGGCCACAAGGGCGAGGTCGCCAGCTGGGTACTCAAAAAGCCGGCCCCCGACCAGCTCAAGCTGATCGAGGACGCCATCACACATTCGCTCAAGGCCTGGCCCGATATGGTGGCCGGCCAGATGGACAAGGCGACTCTCGCGATTCACACCACCAAGGCACCACGCCCCAAGCCGCCCCGAAAGCCTGCGCCCGATGCCGCTCAGCCCGCAGCTGGCGAGGCCTGAACCCGAGGCAGAATGAAAAATAGCTCCTGAATAAGGAGCTATTTGCGCTTGATATACAAGGAATTCAGACTTAAAAAGCCTTAACTTTCTTTCTTGGCCTGCGTAAGCAGCTCATATTTTTTGAACAGAACCTCACGGCTTTCGATGTACTCCGGATTCACCGGTATGCAGGCCACGGGGCAGATCTGCACGCACTGGGGCTCGTCAAAGTGGCCCACGCACTCGGTGCACTTGTGCGGATCGATTTCGTAGAACTCCTCACCCATATAGATGGCATCGTTGGGGCACTCGGGCTCGCACACATCGCAGTTGATGCATTCATCGGTAATCATCAATGCCATGTGCAAGCTCCTGTGCAGTTCTCGGTATCGGCCCACATTATCCCAAGCTCCCCAAGACATGGCAGCATCCAGGACAAAGCTGCCCCCTCTCGGACGCGGCACAATTGCCGCTATGCTGCGCAGCACGCAAACACCGCGTCTGAGCCCACTTCACGATGAAACAACACCCCACGCCATGAGCATCTTCTTGCTCAAACGCCTGCTTACGCTGGTCGCCACATTGATCGGTGCCTCCATCGTGGTTTTCGCCGTGCTGGAAGTCCTGCCCGGCGATGCAGCCCAGATGCTCATGGGCCCCGATGCCGAGCCCGAGGCCGTGACGGCCATGGTTCAGCAACTGGGCCTGGACCAGCCCGCGCTGACGCGCTACTGGCAGTGGATAACCGGCTTGCTGCACGGCGACATGGGCGACAGCTACGTCTATGGCTCGCCCGTGGCCGAACTGGTCTGGGAACGCCTTGCGGTCACCGTGCCGCTGGCCGTCATGGCCATGTGCATCACCGCCGTGCTGGCCATTGCTGCGGGAGTGTTTGCAGCCGCCAACCATAAACGCTGGGGCGATGTGGGCCTCATGGGCCTGGCCCAGATCGGCATTGCCATCCCCAACTTCTGGTTTGCGATTCTTCTGATCCTGCTGTTCTCGGTGAAGCTGCAATGGTTCTCGGCCGGCGGCTTTCCGGGTTGGAGCGAAGAGGCCGGCGGCGGCTTCTGGCCTGCACTGCAGGCACTGCTGCTGCCTGCCGTTGCGCTGGCCGTGGTGCAGGCAGCCATCCTGGCGCGCATCACCCGCTCTGCGGTGCTGGAGGTGCTGCGCGAGGACTTTGTGCGCACGGCCCGCGCCAAGGGACTGTCACGCGGCGAGGCGCTCTGGCGTCATGTGCTGCGCAACGCCATGATTCCCGTCGTCACCGTCATGGGACTGCAGTTCGCCAATCTTCTGGCAGGCACCATCGTGGTGGAGAACGTGTTCTATCTGCCGGGCCTGGGCCGGCTGATCTTTCAATCCATTTCCAACCGAGATGTGATCGTGGTGCGCAACTGCGTGCTGCTGCTGGCCGCCATGGTGGTGGTGGTGAATTTTGTCGTCGACGTGCTTTATGCCGCCATCGACCCCCGCATCAAGGCCGGCGATATATGAGCAGGCCGACCGATACCCGCGCCAGTGTGAGCGACTACCCGACACGCGCCTTCACGCGCACACAGCCCCAAGGCTTTGGCCGGCGCGCCTTGCAGCACCGCAGCTTTGTGCTCGGCGCCCTGCTCACGACCTTGCTGATTGCCGCCGCGCTGCTGTCTTTTGCCTGGACGCCCGGCTCGGCCTATGAAGTGGATATGGACGCAGCCCTGCAGGCCAGCAGCAGCCGGCACTGGCTGGGCACCGATGCCTTCGGGCGCGATATTGCCTCGCAGATTCTGGTCGGCGCACGTGCGTCGATTGCCGTGGGCCTGATCGCCGTGGGCATAGGTCTGACGCTGGGTGTGGTGCTGGGCCTGGTCGCCGCTGCACGCCGTGGCTGGGTGGAGGAAATCATCATGCGGCTGGCGGACTTCACCTTTGCCTTTCCAGCCCTGCTCTCGGCCATCATGCTCACAGCCGTGTTTGGAGCCGGCATGGTCAATGCCATCATTGCCATCGGCATCTTCAACATCCCCACCTTTGCGCGCATCACCCGCGCCTCGGCCAATGCCATCTGGGCGCGCGACTACGTGCTGGCCGCGCGCGCCTGCGGCAAAAGCCGCAGTGCCATCACTTTGCAGCATGTGCTGCCCAATATTGCGGCCGTGTTGGTCGTGCAGGCCACCATTCAGTTTGCGCTGGCCATTCTGGCCGAGGCCGCCCTATCCTATCTGGGGCTGGGCACGCAGCCGCCCCAGCCATCCTGGGGACGCATGCTCAGCGAAGCCCAGACCCTGATGTTCCAGGCGCCGCTGCTGGCCGTCTGGCCCGGCCTGGCAATCGCCTTGTCGGTGCTGGGTCTGAACCTGCTGGGCGACGGTCTGCGCGACCTGCTGGACCCCCGACTGACACGCGAGCGTTGAATCACCATGGCTTTGCTTGAAGTCTCCAACCTCACCATCAATTTACAGACCCATCGCGGCCGGGCCCAGGCCGTGCGCGATGTGAGCTTTACGCTGGAGCGCGGTGCCACACTGGGCCTGATCGGCGAATCGGGCTGCGGTAAATCGCTGACGGCATTGGCGCTGATGGGCCTGCTGCCCGAACACGCACAGGTGGAAGGCAGCATCCAGCTGGACGGCCAGGAACTGCTGGGCCTGAGCGAGCGCCAGCTCTGCGCCCTGCGCGGCAACCGCATGGCCATGGTGTTTCAGGAACCCATGAGTGCCCTCAACCCCGTGCACAGCATCGGCCGCCAAGTGGCAGAGCCGCTGCGGCTTCATCTGGGAATGAGCCGCGCCCAGGCCCGCGCCCGCGCCACCGAGCTGCTGGAGAGAGTGGGCATTGCACAGGCTGCGCAGCGGCTCGATGAATATCCGCACCAGTTCTCCGGCGGCCAGCGCCAGCGCATCATGATTGCCATGGCTCTGGCCTGCGGTCCCGATCTGCTGGTGGCCGACGAGCCCACCACAGCCCTGGATGTGACGGTTCAGCAGCGCATTCTGGATCTGCTGCAGGAGCTGGTGGCCGAGCATTCCATGGCGCTGGTGCTCATCAGCCATGATCTGGGTGTGATTGCCCAGAATGCGGAGCAGCTGCTGGTCATGTATGGCGGCACCGTGGTCGAATCCGGCATGACGGAAGCGGTGTTCGCCAGGCGCGCCCACCCCTATACGCGCGGCCTGTTCGCTGCACGCCCGCAACTCCACGCCACAGAAGGTACAGTCCATCTGCCCACCATTGCCGGAGCCGTGCCGGAGCTCGTGGACCTGCCCGCAGGCTGCCCGTTTGCGGGCCGCTGCGCCCATACTCAGAACGAGTGCTATGTGGAGCGCCCCCAGCCTCGCACGCTGCACCAGCCCAGCATGGCGGCACCTGCCTCTCTCGCTTCCTGGCGCCAGCCCCATGTGGCACGCTGCCTGTATGAACAGGTGCTGACGGCAGGAGCAAGGACATGAACGAGCCAGCCGAAACCTCTGAAGCTGGAACCAGCAGCGCAATCTTGCTCAGGGTTAGCGGCCTGAAACGCGCATATTCACGCTCCCGTACATCGCTGTGGCACAAGCCCGAGCCGCTGCAGGCGCTGCGCGGCGTGAGTTTCGAGCTGCAGGGCGGACAAAGCCTGGGCGTGGTCGGCGAATCCGGCTCCGGCAAGTCCACGCTGGCACGTCTGGTCATGGCTCTGGACCGCCCCAGCGAAGGCAGGGTGGAACTGCTGGGCCGCAATCTGCACCTGCTGTCCGAACAGGAACTGCGCGCCGCGCGGCGCGACTTCCAGATGGTGTTTCAGGACCCCTATGGGTCGCTGGACCCGCGCATGACAGTGGAAGCCATCGTCAGCGAGCCTTTGGGAACGACTCATGAGAAGCTCAGTCGACCTGCCAGGCGCCAGCAGGTGCTGAGCGTGCTTGACCAGGTCGGTCTGCGCGCGCAGGACGCCGACAAATATCCGCACGAGTTCTCCGGCGGCCAACGCCAGCGCATCGCCATTGCCCGCGCTCTGATAACCCGCCCCCGCCTGATCGTGGCCGACGAGCCGGTCAGCGCGCTCGATGTCTCGGTACAGGCCCAGGTGCTCAATCTCATGCAGGACCTGCAGCGCGAGCTGGGCCTGTCCTATCTGTTCATCAGCCATGACCTGGCCGTGGTCCAGCATGTCTGCGATCAGGTCATAGTGCTCCATCAGGGTGAAGTGGTGGAGCGCGGCACACCGCGCAAGCTGTTCTCCGCCCCCGAGCACCCCTATACCCAGGCCTTGGTCAAGGCCGCACCGCGAGTCATCTGAACCGGGCCGGCAAACAGTTGTTCACACTCGCAGCAGCGATATGCCTGCGACCACTGCAAAGACTGCTCCGACTGGTGTAAAAACGCATATGAAACAAGTCCGCTCCCCGCGATGACTTGCAGCGCTTTTGATGGCCCCATGCGGCCAGCCCCCCATCGGAGACTTTGTTGATGCTCAATCGCCGCTCCTTGCTGGCCAGCTCGGCTGCCAGCTTGCCCTTGTTCGCCGCCTGGCCTGCCATGGCCCAGGCCAAGAAAGACAGTGTCACGCTGGCCATGACGCTGGAGCCGCCAGGACTGGACCCCACGGCCGGGGCTGCCTCCTCGATTGCCGAAGTCGTGCTCTACAACGTGTTTGAGACGCTGACCAAGATCAACTCCGACGGCAGCGTCTCGCCTCTGCTGGCCGAAAGCTGGGAAGTCTCGTCCGATCTCAAGACCTATACCTTTCGCCTGCGCAAGGATGTGAAGTTCCAGAACGGAGAGCCCTTCAACGCTGCCGCCGTCAAGTTCTCGTTCGACCGCGCGGCCGCCGACAAAAGCACCAACAAGGACAAGCGCACCTTTGCCAATCTGAGCACCAAGGTCGCCGACGAGCATACGGTGGTGCTGACCAACCAGGAGATCGATCCCGACTTTCTGTTCATGATGGGTCAGGCAACCTCCATCGTTGTCGAACCCAAGAGCGCCACCACCAACACCAGCAAGCCCGTGGGCACCGGCCCCTACAAGCTGGCGGCCTGGGCCAAGGGTGCATCGGTCACGCTGACCGCCTGGCCCGGCTATCGCTCGGCACAGAGCATTCGCATCAAGCGCGCCGTGTTCCGCTTCATCCCCGATCCCGCAGCACAGGTTGCAGCCCTGCTGGCCGGCGATGTCGATGCCTTCCCGCGGGTCTCGCCGCGCAGCGTGCCCCAGTTCAAAGCCAACGCCCGCTTTCAGGTGGTGGTGAGCAACTCGCGCGCCAAGACCATTCTGGCCATCAACAATGCGCGAAAGCCGCTCAGCGATATCCGCGTGCGCCGTGCCATTGCCGCCGCCATCGATCGCAAGGCCGTGATTGCCGGTGCCGCCGATGGCTATGGCGTGCCCATCGGCAGCTACTATGTGCCCACGGCCTTTGGCTATGTGGACACCACAGGTGTCAACCCCTTTGACCTGGAAAAAGCCAAGGCTCTGATGGCTGAAGCTGGCGTCAAGACCCCGCTGACCCTGACCATGACGCTGCCGCCCGCGCCCTATGCGCGCCAAGGCGGCGAGCTGATTGCAGCCCAACTGGCCAAGATCGGCATCCAGCTCAAGCTGCAGAATGTGGAATGGGCACAGTGGCTGTCGGGCACCTACACCAACAAGAACTACGACCTGACCATCATTTCGCATGTGGAGCCGTTTGATCTGGGCAACTTTGCCAAGCCCGATTACTACTGGGGCTACCAGTCCCAGGAATTCAACGAACTTTTCGACAAGATCAAGCACACACCGCGCCCCGCCGACCGCGCACGCCTGCTTGGCGACGCCCAGCGCCTGCTGGCGCATGATTCGGTGCACGGCTTTCTCTACACCCCGCAGTGGGTGACCGTGGCGAACAAGAAGCTGCGCGGGCTGTGGAAGGACATGCCGGTGTTTGTCAATGACTTGTCTGCGCTATCCTGGGGATAAGAACGACAAGCTCCCCCTGAGGCGCTACGCGCCTTCCCCCTGCCGGGCGCCCCTCTCTCTACGTGCTTCGAACACTATGGGAGGGGACAGAGAGGGACAGAGAGGGACGAAAGCCTCGCTGCGGCGCGGCCGGCACAGGCCCTTGCTCGCTGCCCCTTTGCTGGGGCGCGCCAGTTTTAAGAGTGTTTGCCTCTAGCGTTGCACCATCACAAGACGAAGTGCGAGCGCACCGAAAACGGTCGCAGCGATGCGGTTCAGCCAGCGCTGGGCACGCACGGAGCGCTGCAGGATCTGGCCAAAGAGCCCCGAGAAACAGGCGATAGAGCCAAAGACCAGCCAAGCTGCTGCCATGAAGACGCTGCCCAGCACCATGATCTGCACTGGCACGCTGCCGCGAGCGGGGTCGGCGAACTGGGGCAAAAAGGCCAGAAAGAAGATCAGCACCTTGGGGTTGGTCAGGTTCATGACCACGCCTCTGCCCACCCAGCCCATGGCGGAGCGCAGAGTCAGCACATCGCGCTGCTCCTGCGCCCTGGCACTTTCTTCGACGCTGACCGGCGCATGCCATGCACCCCAGGCCAGATAGGCCAGATAGGCGGCGCCGCAGAGCTTGAGCACCGTGAACAGCATGGGCGATGTGGCCACCACGGCCGCCAGTCCCAGCGCCACGGCGGCCGTATGTCCGACAATGCCCAGACACAGGCCCAGCACCACGCACAGCCCTACGCGCCAGCCGCGCTGTGCCGATTGCACCAGCACAAACAGGTTGTCGGGGCCGGGGCTCAGGCCCAGCAGCAAGGCCACGCCAAAGAATGTGATCAGGACTTCCCAGGTCGGCATTTTCAGCTCTCTTCAAAAACAATAGCTATTTGCGATTCATCGACAAGGGCTACAGGCCTTTTCGACAAACGACTCACTTCAACCCAGCCCCAGTGCCGTCACGCCCAGGGCAATCATCACGGCCCCGGCAATGCGCAAGGCGCGGTCGCCCTCGCCCAGCAACCTGCCGCCGATCAGCGCTGCGAACAACATGGACACCTCGCGCGCCGGAGCGACGTGAGAGATGGGCGCGCTTTGCACCGCATAGAGCACCAGCACATAGGCAATGGGGCTGAAGAAAGCCACCACTGCCGCGTAACGCCACTGCAGACGCCACAGGCGCTTGGTCTCGGGCCAGTCCCGGGCGGCCAGCGGCGCCAGAATCACCAGGCGGATCAGGTTGCCCATATAGTCCACCAGAATCGGCGACATCAGCAGCATCTTGACGGCATAGCTGTCCACCACGGTGTAACTGGCAATGAACAAGCCCGTCAGCAGGCCATAGTAGAGGCCCGCGAGCACACGCTGACGCGCCTCCAGGTCCTGTCCGTCGCGAATGGCCACGATCATGCGCGGACCGCCCGCGATCAGGAACACACCCAGCACCACGCCCGCAATGCCGGCAGCCCCCAGCGTTGAAATCTGTTCCCCCAAAAACATCACCGCCACCAGCGATGAGATCAGTGGCCCGCTGCCGCGCGCCAGCGGATAGACCACGGTGAGATCGGCCACGCGGTAGCCGCGCAGCAGCACCACGAAATAAGCCACATGCAGCACGGCGCTGGCGGTGACGAAGGCCCACTCCATCCAGCCCCAGGCCGGCACCACATCCTTGCCCAGCCACCAGCCCAGCGGCAGCCAGATGACGGCATTGCAGATGGCGGTGTAGAGCGAAAAACGGGCATCTCCACCCGCCTTCTTGGCCACGATATTCCAGCCCGAATGGATCAGGCCGGCCAGAATGATGAGAGTGAACGCTTGCAGGGACATGAGAGCCGGAAATGCAAAAGGCCGCGCGATGCGCAGCCTTTTGAAAGGAAAAATTCAGTGCTTCATCTGGCCGAACATGGCCAGTCCGTGATGAAACTGGCGCAGCACATGTGAGAGACGCCAAGCAAGGGCCGCCCCGCAGCGAAGGCGTCGTCCCCCCTCGGGGGAAGGCGCGAAGCGCCACAGGGGGATCATTTACTTGCGGGCTGCTATGAGCGACAGGAATTCGCGGCGCAGTTCGGAGTTGGTGAGGAAAGCGCCGCGCATGACGGAGTTCAGCATCTTGGAATCCATCTCGCGCACGCCGCGCCAGGACATGCAGAAATGCGAGGCCTCCATGACCACGGCCAGCCCGTCGGGTCGGGTCTTGTCCATGATCAGGTCGGCCAGCTGAATGATGGCCTCTTCCTGGATCTGTGGGCGACCCATGATCCAGTCCACCAGACGCGCGTACTTGGACAGACCGATCACATTGGTGTTCTTGTTGGGCAGCACGCCGATCCAGATCTTGCCGATCACGGGACACAGGTGGTGACTGCAGGCGCTGCGCACGGTGATCGGGCCGACGATCATCAGCTCGTTCAAGTGTTCGGCGTTGGGGAATTCAGTGATGGCCGGCTGATGCACATAACGGCCGCGGAACACCTCATTCACATACATCTTGGCCACACGGCGGGCCGTGGCGCGCGTGTTGTGGTCATGCACGGTGTCGATGACCATGGAGTCGAGCACGCCCTGCATCTTCTCCTGCACCTCGTCCAGCAGCTTCTCCAGCTCGCCGGGCTCAATGAATTCGGCAATGTTGTCGTTGGCGTGGAAACGTTTCTTAGCTGCCTGCAGCCGCTCGCGGATCTTGACCGAAACGGGTGTTCCTTCGGCTGAGTTGTCTTTTTTCATGTCGGCGAGATCTCTGAACATTCAAGAATGGTACCAGTGAATCAACTTCCCGAAGCTACAAAGGATTTGCCGTCCAGATGCATGTTTACAAGGCGTTGGAAGCTATGGTTTCAGGAGCAATCTCAAAATAAGCATGCACCCGACCGGAGACAGCGAGCAAGCGCCGCCGCGCGGCGAGGCTGTCGCGCCCGCCCAAGCAGCAGGCGCGGGGCCGGGATCAGGGCTGCTACAGCTTGAACTCTGCGATCAGCGGCAGATGATCCGACATGCGCCACCAGATGCGCCCCTTGGGCACCTGCAGCCCCAGCGGGGTCAGGCCGCGCACATAGATATGGTCGAGCTGAGCAATCGGCAGCCGCGAAGGGTAGGTCAGAATGCCCTGCGTTTCCTCGTACTCGAACAGGCCGAAACCCGCCAGCATGCGCTTGATCTGGTTGCCCCAGTCATTGAAGTCGCCCGCCACCACCAGCGGTGCATTGGGCGGCACCTCGCGTTCGATGAAACGCTGCAGCAACGCAATCTGGCGAATGCGGCTGCCCGGAATCAGACCCAGGTGCACGACGATGGAGTGCACGCGCTTGCCGTGGATGTCCAGCTCCACATGCAGCAGGCCGCGCTGCTCGAAGCGGTGGTCAGAGATGTCCTCATGCTGGTAGCCGATCACGGGCCAGCGGCTGAGCAGCGCATTGCCGTGCTCGCCATCCCGGGTGTAGGCATTGGTCAGATAGACGGACTCATAGCCTTCGGGAGCCAGATACTCGGCCTGCGGCACATTGGGCCAGCGGTCGAAATACTGCTCCTCCTTGCGGTTCATCTTGCGAACCTCCTGAAGGCAGACGATGTCCGCATCGAGCTGCTCCACCGCGAGTCCCAGATTGTGAATCTCCAGCCTCCTGGCAGGGCCCAGGCCCTGCACACCCTTGTGAATGTTGTAGGTGGCCACGCGCAGGATCTGCGGCTCTGGCGGCGTAAACAACTGAACTTCAGACATAGGCACTGTTGGTTTCAAGGCTGCGGCCTGCAGCGGCGCTCGACCAGCGCCGGCTCGAAGCGCGGCAACAGCAAAATAGCTTCTGCGTTGGAAGAAGAAAAGCAGCGCTGGGCTGCCTCACGCCAATCATGCCAATCATGTGCGGTGTGCTCCCTGGGATTCAAGTGCACGGTCATGTGATGCGGCACACGGAGGCCGAAGACACGCTCCTGGTTATGGCTGACGCCCGGCGCGTAACGATGCAGCCATTGAGGATAGATGGCGTAGACGTTCTCGAGTTCCCAGTCGGTCAGGCAACAGTCCGGCGCCAGCGCATTGATGCCGGTTTCCTCAAGCACCTCGCGCACGGCGGTTTCATGCCAGTCCTCGTCCAGGCTGTCCTTGCTGCCCGTGACGGATTGCCAGAAAGGCTCTCCCTCGAGCGCGGCAATGCTTCGACGCAGCAGCAACACCTGCCCGTCTTCACGGTAGATCACGACCAGCACGGACTGCGGAATCTTGTAGGGCCTGACTTCCATCGCAGCATATTAGCGCGGCCAGCATGACAGCAGGCTGAGTCGCCCTGCTGCTTGATAGCCATCAATATTCATAGCTTCAACCGCTCTCCATTCATTGAATTCAGACTGATAACCATCTGAATTTCAAGATTGACAGGCGCAAGCAGCTCCCGATTTCAAAGCAACAAAAAAGCGCCAGCCGCTTTCGCGAACTGGCGCCCAGCGGTGAACAGCGACCGGCGCTGTTCACGGGGAGCTTGGCAATCAAGCCTCGGTGGTGACCACCATGGGGTTGCGCAGCTTGATGTGCAGCTCGCGCAGCTGCTTCTCGTCCACAGGCGAGGGAGCCTGGGTCAGCAGATCCTGGGCGCGCTGTGTCTTGGGGAAGGCAATCACGTCGCGGATGGAGTCGGAGCCGGTCATCAGCGTGATCAGACGATCCAGGCCGAAGGCCAGGCCGCCATGGGGAGGCGCACCGTACTGCAGCGCGTCCAGCAGATAGCCGAACTTGGCACGTTGCTGCTCGGGCGTGATGTTCAGGGCTTCAAACACCTTGGCCTGCACGTCGGCGCGGTGGATACGCACCGAGCCGCCGCCCAGTTCCCAGCCGTTCAGAACCATGTCGTAGGCCTTGGCAATGCACTTGCCGGGATCGGTGTCCATCAGGTCTTCGTGACCGTCCTTGGGCGAGGTGAAGGGGTGGTGCACGGCCACCCAGCGACCGGACTCCTCGTCATGCTCGAACATGGGGAAGTCCACCACCCACAGCGGCGCCCACTTGTCTTCGAACAGGCCGCTCTTCTTGCCGAATTCGCTGTGGCCGACCTTCAGGCGCAGGGCGCCGATGGAGTCGTTGACGATCTTTTCCTTGTCGGCGCCGAAGAAGATGAGGTCGCCATCCTGGGCGCCGGTGCGCTTGAGGATTTCGGCAATCGCTGCATCGTGCAGGTTCTTGACGATGGGCGACTGCAGGCCTTCACGGCCCTTGGCCACTTCGTTGACCTTGATCCAGGCCAGACCCTTGGCACCGTAGATCTTGACGAACTCGGTGTAGCCGTCGATCTCGCCACGCGAGATGGCAGCGCCGCCGGGCACGCGCAGGGCCACGACACGGCCGCCCTTGGTGGTGGCGGGGGTGGAGAAGACCTTGAAGTCCACATCGCCCATGATGTCGGTCAGCTCGGTGAACTCCAGCTTGACGCGCAGGTCGGGCTTGTCCGAACCGAAGCGGAAGGCCGCATCCTGGTAGGTCATGATGGGGAACTCGCCCAGATCCACGTTCAACTGGGTCTGGAACACTTCCTTGATCATGCGCTGGAAGATGGCGCGGATTTCCTCTTCGTTCAGGAAAGAGGTTTCGCAGTCGATCTGCGTGAATTCAGGCTGGCGATCAGCGCGCAGGTCTTCGTCGCGGAAGCACTTGGTGATCTGGTAGTAGCGGTCGAAGCCCGAGACCATCAGCATCTGCTTGTACAGCTGGGGCGACTGGGGCAGCGCGAAGAATTCGCCGTCATGCACACGCGAGGGCACCAGGTAGTCACGGGCGCCTTCAGGCGTGGACTTGCCCAGCATGGGAGTCTCGATGTCGATGAAGCCTTCCTTGTCGAGGAAGTTGCGCACCTGGATGGCGGTCTTGTAACGCAGCATCATATTGCGCTGCATCACGGGACGGCGCAGATCCATCACGCGATTCGTGAGGCGCACGGTTTCCGACAGATTGTCGTCGTCCAGCTGGAAAGGAGGCGTGACGGAAGCGTTGAGCACGTTCAGTTCATGGCACAGCACTTCGATCTGACCGCTCTTGAGCTTGTCGTTGGTGGTGCCGGCGGGACGCGCACGCACCACACCCTTGACCTGCACGCAGAACTCGTTGCGCACGTCTTCGGCCACCTTGAACATCTCGGCGCGGTCGGGGTCGCAGACCACCTGCACATAGCCTTCACGGTCGCGCAGGTCGATGAAGATCACGCCACCATGGTCACGGCGGCGGTTCACCCAGCCGCACAGGGTCACGGTTTCGCCCATTTGGGCTTCGGTCACCAGACCGCAGTATTGAGAACGCATTGCCATGAAAATTCTTCCTGCACCTTAGGGGTGCGACAAGGTTGTTTGTTTGGATTCTTCGATCAAGGCGAGGTCTGGCGGAGCCACCACGCCCATCGAAACAATGTATTTGAGCGCCGCATCCACACTCATTTCCAGCTCGATGCATTCGCTCTTGCGCACCAGCACGAAGTAACCCCCGGTGGGGTTGGGTGTGGTGGGCACGAAGACGCTCACATATTCATCGCGCAGCAAAGCCGCCACTTCACCGCTGGGCTGGCCTGTGACGAAAGCCACGGTCCATACGCCCTCGCGCGGCCACTGCACCAGCACCGCCGTGCGAAAAGCGTTGCCGCTGTCGGAGAACACGGTGTCCGAGACCTGCTTGACGCTGGAATAGATGGAGCGCACCACGGGAATGCGACGCACCAGCGCATCACCCCAGCCCACCAGCTTGCGGCCGATGAAATTGCTGGCAATGCCGCCCACGAGCAGCAGAATCAGCAAGGTCAGAATAACGCCAAAGCCCGGAATATGCATGCCCAGCAATCTGTCGGGCTGCCAGGCTTCGGGAAGAATGGCCAGCGTCTGATCCAGCGTTCCGATGATCCAGTTGAGCACGCCCAGCGTGATCACCAGGGGAACGATGACCAGCAAACCGGCAATCAGCCACTTGCGCAATGCAGACATAGTGTGGGTAAGCCTCAGGAATTGGCGGGCGCAGGGGCAGCTGCTGCAGGTGCAGCGGCACTGTCACTGGATGAAGAGGTGCTTGCAGCCGGCTTGCTGCCGCTGTTCTTGAAGTCCGTGGCATACCAGCCAGAACCCTTGAGCTGAAAGCCCGGAGCGGTGAGCTGCTTGGAAAAGGCCTCGGCCCCGCAAGCTGGGCACACGGTCAGCGGCGCGTCCGAGATTTTCTGCAGCACATCCTTGGCGTGACCGCAGGAGCCACACTTGTATGCATAGATAGGCATAGCGCTAAAAACGGGGAAAGTGCAAAAACCCTCAATTATAGGCGCCGCCCCTGGTTTTGCTGCGCTGCGCAAGCAAGCCCCGGTGCAGCCGGCTTGATCTCTCAAGCCTTGATCTCGGCCAGGGACTCGATTTCACGGTGATGGTTGCTGACCCACTGGGGCAGCAGCGAGCCCGCCAGCATGCCGGCAACCGCAGCCAAAAGACCAGCCAGCTGCTGTGGAAAAGCCTGGTTGAGCGCGGGCGTGACCATGAAGACCAGCCACACACCGATGCCCAGCGCCACGGCACTGATGGCGCCCTGGGTGGTGGCTCGCTTCCAGTACAGGCCGAACACCAGTGGCACGAAGGCCCCCACCAGCGGCACCTGATAGGCGCTGGCGACCAGCTCATAGATGGGCGTGCCTTCCATGGCTATCGAATAGGCCAGCACACAGGCCGCGAACACCAGCACGCTGATGCGCATGGTCCTGAGATTGTCCTTGTCCGTGGTGTAGGGACGGAACTGGCGCCAGATGTTCTCGGTAAAAGTCACGCTGGGAGCCAGCAAGGTGGCCGACGCGCAGGACTTGATGGCCGAGAGCAGCGCGCCGAAGAACAGCACCTGCATGGCAAACGGCATCTTGTCCATCACCAGGGTGGGCAGCACCTTCTGCGGATCATCGGCCAGCAGGGCCGTGGCTTCAGCGGGCATGATGATGAGCGCACTGGCCACCAGGAACATGGGCACGAAGGCAAAGATCACATAGCAGGCGCCACCGATGATGGTGCCGCGCACGGCCGATTTCTCGGTGTCTGCCGACATCACGCGCTGGAAGATGTCCTGCTGCGGAATCGAGCCCAGCATCATGGTCACGGCAGCCCCGATGAAGAAGACGATTTCATGCAGCGAGGGCTCGGGCAGAAACTTGAACAGATCCCGGCTGGTGGCCAGATCGACCACCTTGCCCGCGCCGCCCGCCATGTCACCGGCAAAGAAGGCCAGTATCAGCAGGCCGGCGACCAGAATGATCATCTGCACGAAATCCGTCACTGCCACGGACCACATGCCGCCGAACAGCGTGTAGACCAGCACGGAGAGCACGCCTATCGTCATGCCCATGGGAATGCTGACGACACCGCCCGAGAGCAGGTTGAACACCAGGCCCAGCGCCGTGACCTGGGCCGAAACCCAGCCCAGATAGCTGAGCATGATGATCAGCGAGCAGACCACCTCGATAGCTCGGCCATAGCGCGAGCGGTAGTAGTCGCTGATGGTCAGCAGATTCATGCGGTAGAGCTTGGCCGCAAAGAACACACCCACCAGAATCAGGCACATGCCCGCGCCAAATGGATCTTCCACCAGCGCATGCAGTCCGCCTTCGATGAACTTGGCAGGCACGCCCAGCACCAGCTCGGACCCGAACCAGGTCGCAAAGGTGGTGGTGATGATCATGTAGAGCGGCAGATGACGGCCGGCAATGGCGAAATCCGCCGTGTTCTTCACGCGTCTGGCGGCCCACAGACCAATGCCGATGGTCACTAACAGGTAGACGATCACCAATGAGAGCAGCACGCTGGCACTCCTCGAACTCTAAAGAAAGGGAAAGCTCAGAAGCGGATGCGCAGCAGAACCTGCAGCACCACCAGCCCGATGACGAAACCGATGCCGCCGCAGAGGATGGCCTGCAGCAGACGGTTGGTCGTTTTCTGCTGCTGCAGCAGCTCCTTGAGCAGGGTCTCGCTGTCGTTGCCGGCGCCATGCCTGGACAGATACTGGTGCAGCACGCGCGGAATGTCGGGCAGGATCTTGGCGTAACGCGGCGCCTGCGCCTGCAGCTCATGCCATAGGCGCTGCGGCCCCATCTGGTCCAGCATCCATTTCTCGAGGAAGGGCTTGGCCGTGCTCCAGAGGTCGAGGTTGGGGTCGAGCTGACGGCCAAGGCCTTCGATATTGAGCAGGGTCTTTTGCAGCAGCACCAGCTGGGGCTGGATCTCGACCTGGAAACGGCGCGAGGTCTGGAACAGGCGCATCAGCACCATGCCCAGCGAGATTTCAGCCAGCGGCCGGTCGAAATAAGGCTCGCAGACGGCGCGGATGGCCGCCTCCAGCTCCTCGACGCGCGTCGTGGCCGGCACCCAGCCGCTTTCCACATGCAAGGCGGCAACACGCTTGTAGTCGCGGCGGAAGAAGGCCAGGAAGTTCTGCGCCAGATATTCCTTGTCGAACTCGGTCAGCGTGCCGACGATGCCGAAGTCCAGCGAGATATAGCGCCCGAAGGTATCGGGCTCCAGGCTGACCATGATGTTGCCCGGGTGCATATCGGCATGAAAGAAGCCGTCGCGGAACACCTGGGTAAAGAAGATGGTCACGCCATCGCGCGCCAGCTTGGGGATGTCCACGCCGGCTTCGCGCAGGCGCTCGACCTGGCTGATGGGCACGCCCTTCATGCGCTCCATCACCATCACATCGGTGTGGCAGTAATCCCAGTGGATCTCGGGGATCAGCACCAGATCCAGCCCTTCCATATTGCGGCGCAATTGCGCGGCATTGGAGGCTTCGCGGATCAGGTCCAGCTCGTCATGCAGATAGTTGTCGAACTCGGCAACCACTTCCTTGGGCTTGAGCCGCTTGCCATCATGGGAGAGCTTTTCCAGCCAGCTCGCCATCATGTGCATCAGTGCCAGATCCTTGTCGATCACGGACTTCATGCCCGGGCGCAGCACCTTGACGGCGACATCGTGCTCGACGCCGGACTTGTCGCGAACCCTGGCAAAGTGCACCTGGGCGATGGACGCGCTGGCCACGGGCTCACGCTCGAAGCTGATGAAGATCTGCTCCAGCGGCTTGCGAAAGGAACGCTCGATGGTGTCCACCGCGATCTGGGAATCGAACGGCGGCACGCGGTCCTGCAGCTTGGCCAGTTCCTCGGCCACATCGGGCGGCATCAGGTCGCTGCGCGTAGACAGCACCTGACCGAACTTCACGAAGATGGGTCCCAGCTCTTCCAGCGCTTCGCGCAGGCGCACGCCACGTGGCTTGTCCAGCTTGCGGCCAAAGGTCAGCACGCCGCGCAGGCTGCGCAGGCGCGGATGGGGAATCCCGGAGAGCACCAGCTCATCGAGTCCATAACGAAACACCACCCAGAGGATGGCCCAGCCCCGCAGAAAGCGGCTCATGGCTGTGTGTAATCGGCCCCGGGCATGGCTGCCACGGGTGCCGTGCCGGCAGGATTGGCGACATCGGCAGCAGAGGCAGACTTGCTGCCCATGCGTGCGCCGACGAACTGACGCAGCCCCTGTGCGGCCGTGCGTGCCACCTTGCCAATGGTGTGGGCCGGCACATCGCCAATCAGGCGAGCCAGATCTTCCTCCACATCCCACTTGACGTTATCCACCAGCCAATTGATCTCGGCGGCAAACTGCACATCGCCTTCGATGCGAATGCTGGGCTTGTCGCCACGCAAGGCCGTCTGGGCCAGCGACAGAGGAGAGGTCTCGGTGACTTCCAGCATCAGATCGGGCGCAGCCTCCGCAGGAGCCACGTCGAACAGGCCAGCAGGAGTGACCAGCAAGGCGACCGAATACTGGCGCCATTGCACGCGCGCAATACGCCCCTTCTGGCGCACGAGGCGGTCCATGGCCTCTTTTTCCTGCATCAGCACGTGATTGAGGAAAAGCACCAGACGCTGGTGCATTTCACTCACCAGCCATTCGGGAGCTTGGGGACCGGCCATCACGCGTTCGACGAGACCGCCCAGAAAAGAAAAAGGGGACTGTGTTGCCATAGTCCCCGATTATTCATGAAATTGATTCCCCCCTGTGGCGCTTTGCGCCTTCCCCCCAAGGGGGACGGCACCATCGCTGCGGGGCGGCCCTTGCTCGGTGCCCCTTGCATGGGCCGCGAGCAATCTCCTCCTGCAGCGCTTATTGCAACGCCTGCACGCCTGCCACCAGCCAGCCGCTGGTGCCACTCTTGGGCTTGGTCATGTTCCAGACTTCACGGAAGGGGCTGGGGCCTGCCGATGCCTCTTCGCGGATCATGCCGGAGAACTCGACGCTGGCCATATAGCCATTGCCCAGATCTTCGATGCCCAGCAGTTGGGCATCGATCATCAATACGTCGGTGTGGTTGGGTTCACCGGCACGCTGGCTCTCGCGCTCGGACAGCTGGCTGCGGATTTCCGCGAGCATCTCGTCGGTCATCATGGAGCGCAGAGTGGTGATGTCGGACCTGTCCCAGGCCGACTGCAGCGTCACGAAGTTGCGCTTGGCTGCCGTGAGAAAGCCTTCGGCATCGAAGTCTGCAGGCACGCCCCAGTTCTGCGAACCCGACAGGGCAGAGCCGATCATGGAGCCGCCAGCTGCAGCTGCGGCTTCGGGAATATGGTTCTGTTCCCAAGGACGAGCCGACGCGTCATTGCCCACTTTTTCGGGGTTGTACTGGCGTGCCTGAGGTGCATTCACATCACCGCCCAGATTGCCTGCGCCCTGAAAGGCGAATGGACTGCTGGTGCTCTGCACGGCAGGTGCTGCCTTGCGACGGCGCATGATCATGCCGACCACCACCATGATCACCATGGCCAGCAGACCGAACATCAGCATATTGGCAAAGGCTTCGCCCATGCCCAGCGAGTTGGCCAGCCAGGCCAGGCCCAGGCCTGCGGCCAGGCCGCCCAGCATGGCGCCCCATGGCTTCTTGGGTGCAGCGGCCGGAGCCGCTGCAGGCGGAGCAGCACGGCTTTGCTGCGCCGCACTCTGCTGCGGAGCCTGCTGGGTATTCTGAGCGGGAGCACGAGACGCTTCGCGTTGAGTGACGTTGCCCGACTGCTTGCCGAACGATGAGCCACCGCCCATGCGTTTTGCATCGGCCTGACCATGTGCCACCACCAGCATTGCCACCAAGGCAATTGACCAAAGTTTCTTCATCTCATCTCCCTTCTTATAGAAAGTCGCTACAAATCTGCGCACAGGGCGCACTTAACATTTGATTCCCACATGCAAGGCACAGACGCCTCCTGTCATGTTGTGATAGTCCACATGGCCAAAGCCGCATTGCTGCATCAGGGCCTTGAGCTCCTTCTGGCCTGGGTGCATGCGGATGGACTCCGCCAGATAGCGATAGCTTTCGGCGTCGCCGGCAATCATCTTGCCCATGGTCGGCAAAATCTTGAACGAGTACCAGTCATAGACTTTCTCCAGCGGCTTGGCCACCTTGGAAAACTCCAGCACCAGTAGCTTGCCGCCTGGGCGCAGCACGCGGTTCATTTCCTTGAGCGCTGCATCCTTGTGCGTCATATTGCGCAAGCCGAAGGCCACGCTGACCAGATCGAAATAGTTGTCGGGGAAAGGCAGCTTTTCCGCATCGCAGACCAGCGTGGGCAGGATCACGCCCTTGTCGGTCAAACGGTCACGCCCCACGCGCAGCATGGCTTCGTTGATGTCGGTGTGCACCACCTGACCGCTGGCGCCCACCTTCTTGGAAAAAGCCAGGGACAGATCTCCTGTGCCGCCTGCGATATCCAGCGCCTTGTCGCCTTCCTTGAGGTTGGCCACCATCAGCGTGTAAGCCTTCCAGGCGCGGTGCAGACCGCCCGACATCACGTCGTTCATGACGTCGTACTTGGAAGCCACGGAGTCGAACACACCGCGTACGCGCGATGCCTTCTCGCTTTCATCAACAGTCTGGAATCCGAAGTGTGTGGAGCTCATAACAAAGAATGCTAAGCAGGCAGTGCTTGCGCGTACAGCGACAACCCCGTATGGCTACAGGCTTTGAAGCACTATGGTTTTTTGAAAGAATTCGCCTTGAGCGCTTATTTCACATGCGCTGCCAGCTATTGGAAATATAGCACCAGCCTCAATAACCCTGTACCGTACGCATGGGCTATGTGGCGTGTACGGGACGTTGCTGCCGGCTTTTGAGCCGACATGCAAGCCCCTGGGAGTCAAAGCTCAATGCACGCTGCAGCCATGACCGCCGGCGCCCTTCTCGGGCATGGGCGTGTCGCGCTCCATCCCGGCCTCTTCAAGGCGCTGCAGATATTGCTGCCACAGAGCATCCTGCTGGCTGCCCAGCTGGTAGAGGTATTCCCAGGTGTACAGACCGCTTTCGTGCCCATCGCTGAAGAAGGGCTTGATGGCGTAGTTGCCGACCGGCTCTATGGTGTTGATGCCCACATCGCGCTTGCCGGTCTGCAGCACTTCCTGGCCCGGGCCATGGCCTTGCACCTCGGCCGAGGGCGAGTACACGCGCAGCAACTCGAACGGGATGCGGAAAGTCTTGCCGTCCGAATAAGAAACCTCCAGCACGCGCGATGCGCCATGCACGGTCAATGACTGGGGGGTGGGAGTATTGGCTTGCAGTCCTGCCATGGTTCTCTCCTAATCAATGCATAAAAGGGCAGCCTCAAGCTGCCCTTTGAATCTCCCGACGGAGATGAAAAACATCACGCGGCCCAGAGGGCCAACGCCTTTTGCAGCACTTCATCCACCTGAGGCAGCTGGCGTGCGATCTCGGCTTCGCGCTCTTCATTGCGCTCGCGCTGGGCCGCAGCCCAGACGGAAGCGGGAAAGTGGCTGTCCCAGTCATAGCGCGCAATCACATGCCAGTGCAGATGCGCCACCATATTACCGAGAGCCGCCAGGTTGATCTTGGTCGGAGCCAGTTGCTCGCGCAGCACACGCTCCACCAGGGCCACGGCATCCATGCAGACAATGCGATCCGCCGCGCTCAAATCCGAGAACTCGGCCGCATGCTCATTCCAGACCACGCGATAGAAGGCCGGAAAGCCAGCTTCCGCTGCGCGGATCACGCGCAGCTTCTCACCGCTCCAGATCAATGCGCCGCCATCGGTTGCACACAGAGGACAATTTTCAACCAGCATCTGAAATCTCCATTGCAATGCTTCTCGATGTGACCCCAGCAAAGGCCGGAGACACCGAGGCAGGACCGCCCCGGCCTCCCTTGGGGAAGGCGCGGAGCGACTCAGGGGGCATCACACCAGCACACGCTCGATACCGCCCTGGTTGGCGCGATTGACATACTCGGCCATCCAGTTCTCGCCCAGAATGTCGCGCGCCATCTCGACCACGATGTAGTCGGCTTCGAGCAGACCATTGTTCAGATCGTTGCCATAGCGGCTCAGGCCTTGCAGGCAGCTGGGGCAGCTGGTCAGGATCTTGACGTTGTCCTGGGCGCCGAGCTGACCGTTGTCGCGCAGCGCGGCCTCGCCCTTGCGGATCTCCTCGGTCTTGCGGAAACGGATCTGCGTGGAGATATCGGGACGCGTCACCCCCAGCGTGCCGGATTCGCCGCAGCAGCGCTCGCTCTTGAGCACGTTGTCGCCCATCAAGGCCTTGACGGTCTTCATCGGGTCCTGCTGCTTCATGGGCGTATGGCAGGGGTCGTGGTACAGGTAAGCACCCTTGTTCTGCAGCGTGATGCCCTTTTCGAGCAGATATTCGTGGATGTCGATGATGCGGCAGCCGGGGAAGATCTTGTCGAACTGGTAGCCTTGCAACTGGTCATAGCAGGTACCGCAGCTCACCACCACGGTCTTGATGTCCAGATAGTTGAGCGTGGTCGCCACACGGTGGAAGAGCACACGGTTGTCCGTGATCATCTTCTCGGCCTTGTCGAACTGACCCGAACCGCGCTGGGGATAGCCGCAGCACAGATAACCGGGCGGCAGCACGGTCTGCACGCCGGCATGCCAGAGCATGGCCTGCGTGGCCAGACCCACCTGACTGAACAGGCGCTCCGAGCCGCAGCCGGGGAAGTAGAACACTGCCTCGGTATCCGACTTGGTGGCCTGCGGGTCGCGGATGATGGGCACGTAATCCTTGTCTTCGATATCCAGCAAGGCGCGCGCCGTCTTGGTCGGCAGACCGCCGGGCAGCTTCTTGTTGATGAAGTGAATCACCTGCTCCTTGATGGGAGCCGTGCCCACGGATGCGGGCGGATGTGCGGTCTGCTTCTTGGCGACAGCCCCCAGCACGTCGGCCGCCAGGCGCTGGGCCTTGAAGCCCACGCCCACCATGGCCGTGCGCATGAACTTGATGGTGTCGGGGTTGGTGGCATTGAGCATGGCCATGGCCAGCTTGTTGCCGGGACGGAAGCTCTTTTTGTCCATCTTGCGCAGCAGATTGCGCATATTCATGGTCACGTCGCCAAAGTCGATCTTGACCGGGCAGGGGTTGAAGCACTTGTGACAGACCGTGCAGTGGTCGGCCACGTCTTCGAATTCCTGCCAGTGCTTGATGGAGACGCCACGGCGTGTCTGCTCTTCGTAGAGGAAGGCCTCCACCAGCAGCGAGGTAGCCAGGATCTTGTTGCGCGGCGAGTACAGCAGATTGGCGCGCGGCACATGGGTGGCGCACACGGGCTTGCACTTGCCGCAGCGCAGACAGTCCTTGACGGAGTTGGCGATGGCGCCGATGTCCGACTGCTGCATGATGATGGATTCATAACCCATCAGGCCGAAACTGGGCGTGTAGGCATTGGTCAGATCGGCAAACATCAGCGACTCGCGCGGCGAGCGACCGTCGTGACTCTGGTGCGCCAGGGCATCCCACTCTTCGTTGCGGATCAGCTTGCCCTTGTTGAAGCGGCCTTCGGGGTCCACACGCTTCTTGTAATCGGCAAACGGAGCCAGCTCGGCATCCGAGAGGAATTCCAGCTTGGTGATGCCGATGCCGTGCTCGCCCGAGATCACGCCGTCCAGACTGCGCGCCAGCTCCATGATGCGGGCCACGGCTTCGTGCGCGGTCTGCAGCATTTCATAGTCATCGGAGTTGACGGGGATGTTGGTGTGCACATTGCCGTCGCCGGCGTGCATGTGCAGGGCCACCCAGACACGGCCCTTGAGCACCGTCTGGTGAATCTCGTTGACGGACTCGCGCAGCGGCTGGAAGGCAGCGCCCGCGAAAATCTTGGACAGCGGCTCCTTGAGCTGGGTCTTCCAGCTCGCACGCAGGCGGTGATCCTGCAGCTCGGGGAACAGCGTGGCCACGCCGTCCAGCCAGCCCTGCCAGAGCTCGCGCACCTCGGCCACCAGCGCCAGGGCCTGCTGCACGCGGTCTTCCAGCAGTTCGGCACTGGGGATGTCGCCGGCATCGTCGCTCTTACCCAGGGGCAGATCGGAGTGCTTGAAGAAGCCGCTCAGCTCGTCGCAGAGCTTGAGCTTGTTGCGCAGCGACAGCTCGATATTGATGCGCTCGATGCCATCGGTGTACTCGGCCATGCGCGGCAGAGGAATCACCACGTCTTCGTTGATCTTGAAGGCGTTGGTGTGGCGCGAGATCGCTGCCGTGCGCTTGCGGTCCAGCCAGAATTTCTTGCGCGCCTCGGCGCTGACGGCGGTAAAGCCCTCGCCGTTGCGAGAATTGGCGATGCGCACCACCTCGGCAGCCACGCGGGCCACTTCGTCGGCATCGTCACCGGCGATATCGCCCAGCAGCACCATCTTGGGCAGACGGCCGTTGCCCTTCTTGCTCTTGGTCGCGTAGCCCACGGCCTTGAGGTAGCGGTCGTCCAGGTGTTCAAGGCCGGCCAGCAGCACGCCCGAGCGCTTTTGCTCGGCGAACATATAGTCCTTGATCTCGACGATGGAGGGCACGGCATCCTTGGCATTGCCGAAGAATTCCATGCAAACGGTACGCGTATGCGCCGGCATGCGGTGCACAACCCAGCGCGCGCTGGTGATCAGGCCGTCCGTGCCTTCCTTCTGGATGCCGGGCAGGCCCGAGAGGAATTTGTCGGTCACGTCCTTGCCCAGGCCTTCCTTGCGGAAGGTGTGACCGGGGATGTCCAGGCGCTCGGTGCGCACATGGGTCTTGCCGTCCGCCTCGAAGTACTTCAGCTCGAAACAGGCCATCTCGGCATCATGGATCTTGCCGAGGTTGTGATCCAGGCGTGTGACCTCCAGCCACTGCGCATCGGGTGTGACCATGCGCCAGGACACCAGATTGTCCAGGGCAGTACCCCAGAGCACAGCCTTTTTGCCGCCCGCGTTCATGGCGATATTGCCGCCTATGCAGGAGGCCTCGATGGAGGTCGGGTCCACGGCGAACACAAAGCCGCCGCGCTCGGCCGCATCGGCCACACGCTGGGTCACCACACCGGCTTCGGAGTAGATGGTGGGAACTTCGTGATCCACGCCGGGAATCATGCGCATCTCGACTTCGGTCAGCGCTTCCAGCTTCTCGGTGTTGATGACCACCGAGCGCCAGGTCAAAGGTATGGCACCACCCGTGTATCCGGTACCGCCTCCTCGCGGAATGATGGTCAGACCGAGTTCGATGCAGCCCTTGACCAGACCGGCCATCTCGGCTTCGGTATCGGGCGTCAGCACGACAAACGGGTATTCGACGCGCCAGTCGGTCGCATCGGTCACATGGGCCACGCGCGACAGACCGTCGAACTTGATGTTGTCCTTGGCGGTATAGCGACGCAGCGTCTTCTGCGCGCGGCGGCGCAGTTGCTCGGCCTCGACAAAAGTGGCGTTGAATTCATGCACGGCGCGGTGGGCCGCTTCCACCAGCTGACCCACCAGCTGATCGCGCAGCGCATCCTCGTTGGGCTCGCGGCGCTTGTCGATCTCGGCCAGGCGATGCTCCAGCGCCTCGACCAGCGACTTGCGGCGGTCGGGGTTGTGGATCAGGTCGTCCTGAAGATAGGGATTGCGCTGCACAACCCAGATATCCCCCAGCACTTCGTAGAGCATGCGGGCGGATCGGCCGGTACGGCGTTCCTGACGCAGCTGATTGAGCACATCCCACATGGATGAGCCCAACAGACGAATCACAATCTCACGGTCAGAGAACGATGTGTAGTTATAGGGAATCTCGCGCAGTCGTGCGGGTTCGGCAGCCTGGGCCTGGAGGGCGGCAGCCAACGCAATCGGTACATTCATGGGGGTAGACCGTGTCGGGCGCCCTCTGTGTGGCGCCCCTAAGCCAGTGGGATGACGATTTTAAGCGACGGCGGCTCAGCCATGCTTTGCTATGGGTTCTGAGTGGCCAGCCCTGCTATCGCCAAAGCAGCAAGCCCCACCGGCATTTCCCCGGCGATTCGCTGAATGACAGTGCACAAAGGCGCTGCGAACCCGTTCACCGCTGCACGCAGCCAAAGGGTAGATGAATCTTTCATAGGCTATTTAGACAAAAATCATACATTTCCGAATCAAAAACAACTCAATACGAAAGACTACCAACAACAAACGAAATGCCGTTGACCTAGAATGGCGCAGCTTCGCGCACCATCAAATGTCACCGGATCGTCATACAAAGGCTTGTGACTGCGGGTTCTGCCCATGGTGCGGCGCGTTGCCCATGCAAACAATGACATCCATATGTCATACGGATGACTTAGTGTGCATCACCGCATATTTCGTCAACGATCGTTAGAGGAGCCTTCATGCAATTCAAGCAACTGGCCATGGCCGCCGCCGTCGCCGCTACTACTTTCTCGGCACAAGCCGTCACCGAAATCCAATGGTGGCACTCGATGACTGCCGTGAATAACGAGTGGGTCAATGACCTGGCCAAGCAGTTCAACGAAAGCCAGAAGGATTACAAGGTCGTGCCCACGTTCAAGGGCGTGTACGACGAATCCATGACGGCCGCGATTGCAGCCTTCCGCTCGGGCAACGCCCCTCACATCCTGCAGGTGTTTGAAGTGGGTACCGCCACCATGATGGCTTCCAAGGGTGCGACCGTGCCCGTGGGCAAGGTGATGCATGACGCCGGCGTCGCTTTCGATCCCAAGGCCTATATCCCCGCCGTGGCCGGTTACTACACGGCCCCCAACGGCCAGATGCTGAGCTTCCCCTTCAACAGCTCGACAACCATCTTCTACTACAACAAGGACGCCTTCAAGAAGGCCGGCCTGAACCCCGACGTCGCCCCCAAGACCTGGCCCGAAGTCTTTGCTGCCGCCAAGAAGCTCAAGGAAAGCGGCCACAGCTGCCCCATGACCCTGGCATGGCAAGGCTGGACCCAGCTGGAGTCCTTCTCCACCTGGCACAACGTGGAATTCGCCACCGAGCACAACGGTCTGAGCGCCAACGGCTACAAGGCGCGCATGAAGATCAACTCGCCTCTGCACGTCAAGCACATCGACAACCTGGCCGCAGCAGCCAAGGCCGGCGAGTTTGTCTACAAGGGCCGCGCCTCCACTTCCCAGGCTTCGTTCACCGCCGGTGAATGCGCCATGATCCAGACTTCGTCCGGCTTCTACGGCGATGTGGCCAAGAACGCCAAGTTCAACTACGCCCTGGCTCCCCTGCCCTACTATCCCGATGTCAAGGGCGCTCCCCAGAACACCGTGATCGGCGGCGCTTCGCTGTGGGTCATGGCAGGCAAGAAGGCCGAAGAGTACAAGGGCGTGGCCAAGTTCTTCGAGTTCCTGTCGCAGACCAAGGTGCAGGCCGCTTCGCACCAGCGCACCGGCTACCTGCCCGTGACCATGGCGGCCTATGACCTGACCGAAAAGTCCGGTTTCTACGCCAAGCACCCCGGCACCGACACCGCCGTGACGCAGATGATCCGCAAGGTGACCGACAACTCGCGCGGCATCCGTCTGGGCAACTACGTGCAGATCCGTACCATCGAGGACGAAGAACTCGAACAGGTGTGGGCTGGCAAGAAGACCGGCAAGCAGGCGCTGGACTCCATCGTGAGCCGCGGCAACGAACTGCTGGCTCGCTTCGAGCGCTCCTACAAACAGTAAACCCTCCAGGCACCCGCAAGGGTGCCGCCAAGGCCTGCGGGGCCTTCAAACAAGGCTCTGCACCCCCAAATACCCCGTTGACTGCACCCAGGCTCCGGCGGTTTTTTTATTTGTAACTCCTCATGGAAAAACGCGTTCTTTTCCGATCCAAGTGGCTTCCCTGGGTGCTGATCGCCCCCCAGCTACTGATCATCGGCATCTTCTTCTTCTGGCCCGCCGGTCAGGCTGTGCTCCAGTCATTCCAGATGGAAGACGCGTTCGGCATGAGTACCGAATGGGTTGGCCTGGACAACTTCCGCCAGTTGTTCGCCGACCCCACCTATCTGAATTCCTTCAAGCGCACAGCACTGTTCTCCGTGCTGGTGGCCGGCGTCGGCATTGCCGTTTCGCTGGCTCTGGCCATCTTTGCGGATCGCATCATCCGCTTTGCCATGGTCTACAAGACCTTGCTGATCATCCCCTACGCAGTGGCTCCCGTGATCGCAGGCGTGCTGTGGGTCTTCATGTTCTCGCCCTCCATCGGTGTGGTGACCCATTACATGGGCAAGCTGGGCTATGAATGGAACCATCTGATGAACGAAAACCAGGCCATGGCCCTGATCGTCATCACCTCGGTGTGGAAACAGATTTCCTACAACTTCCTGTTCTTCCTCGCCGGGCTGCAGTCCATCCCCAAGGCACTGATCGAAGCCGCATCCATCGACGGTGCCGGCCCATGGCGCCGCTTCTGGAACATCCAGCTGCCGCTGCTCTCGCCCACCACCTTCTTCCTGCTGGTGATCAACGTCGTCTACGCCTTCTTCGACACCTTCGGCATCATTGATGCAGCCACGCAGGGCGGCCCCGGCCAGTCCACATCGATTCTGGTCTACAAGGTCTACCAGGACGGCTTCAAGGCGCTGGACCTGGGCGGCTCCGCAGCCCAGTCCGTGATCCTGATGCTGATTGTTGTCGTGCTGACTGTGATCCAGTTCCGCTATGTTGAAAAGAAAGTGCAGTACTGATCATGGTCGATCGTAATCCCTGGCTTGCCTTCATCTCCCACGCCGTGCTGCTGCTGGGTGTGGCCATCGTGGCCTTTCCGCTGTATCTGGCGCTGGTCGCATCCACCCATACGGCGGACGCCATCGTGCAGTCCCCCATGCCGCTGCTGCCCGGCTCGCATATGTGGGAAAACTACCGCGAAGCCCTGCTCGGTTCGGGCAAGCTCGGCTCCAACACCAATGTCGTGCAGATGATGTGGGTGAGCTTTGTCGTGGCCATGGTCATCACCGTGGGCAAGATCGCCATCTCGCTGCTGTCGGCCTTTGCCATCGTCTACTTCCGCTTCCCGTTCAAGATGGTCTGCTTCTGGGCGATTTTCCTGACGCTGATGCTGCCCGTGGAAGTGCGTATCCTGCCCACCTACAAGGTCGTGGCCGAGCTGGGCATGCTCAACAGCTACGCCGGCCTGACCCTTCCCCTGATTGCCTCGGCAACCGCCACCTTCCTGTTTCGTCAGTTCTTCCTGACCGTGCCGGACGAGCTGGTGGAGGCCGCGCGCATCGACGGCGCCGGCGCCATGCGCTTTTTCAAGGACATCCTGGTGCCCTTGTCCAAGACCTCGATTGCCGCGCTGTTCGTGATCCAGTTCATCTACGGCTGGAACCAGTACCTGTGGCCGCTGCTGATGACCACCTCGGAAGACATGTACCCCGTGGTGATCGGCATCAAGCGCATGCTGGCCGGCGGTGAAGCCGCCGTGGACTGGAACATTGTGATGGCGACCGCCATTCTGGCCATGCTGCCCCCGACAGCCGTGGTGATGCTGATGCAAAAGTGGTTTGTCAAAGGCCTGGTGGATACCGAGAAATAAAGCTCGCCCCCACTGCCTCCACCACCTTCTTTTGACCCATTGAACGAATACCTGGAATACCTCTCATGGCATCCATCTCCCTGAAGAACATCGTCAAGCGCTACGGCTCCGGCAAGTCCGCCGTGCCCGTCATTCACGGCATCAACGTCGAAATCAACGACGGCGAATTCATCGTGCTGGTCGGCCCCTCGGGCTGCGGCAAGTCCACCCTGCTGCGCATGATCGCCGGCCTCGAAGAAATCACCGACGGCGACCTGCTGATCGGCAGCAACAAGGTCAACGACCTGGAGCCCGCCAAGCGCAATATCGCCATGGTGTTCCAGAACTACGCGCTCTACCCCCATATGAGCAACTACGAGAACATGGCCTACGGCCTGAAGCTCGCCAAGGTGCCCGAGGACGAGATCAAGCGCCGCGTGGACAAGGCTGCCAAGATTCTGGAGCTGAGCCATCTGCTGGACCGCAAGCCGCGCCAGCTCTCCGGCGGCCAGCGCCAGCGCGTGGCCATGGGCCGCGCCATCGTGCGCCAGCCCCAGGTCTTTCTGTTCGACGAACCCCTGTCCAATCTGGACGCCAAGCTGCGCGGCCAGACCCGCCTGGAAATCCAGAAGCTGCACGCCGAGCTGGGCATCACCAGCCTGTTCGTGACCCATGACCAGGTCGAGGCCATGACCCTGGCCCAGCGCATGGTGGTGATGAACGGCGGCAATGTGGAGCAGTTCGGCACGCCCGAAGAGGTCTATCACACGCCCGCCTCCACCTTTGTGGCTGGTTTCATCGGCTCTCCTCCCATGAACCTGCTCAAGCACTCGCCCAACGGCAAGCCCGGCATGATCCTGGGCATCCGTCCCGAGCATATCGACCTGGTGGAAGCCGGCGGCGTGGAGTTCAAGGTCCAGACCGTGGAACTGCTGGGCGCCGAACGCCTGCTCTACGGCAAGGTGGGCGACGAAGACGTCACCGTGCGCGTGGAAGAAGGCAAGCCCTATCCCAAGCCCGGTGAAACGGCCCGCATCTCGGCACGCGAAGACCGCCTGCACTGGTTCAACGCCGAAACCGGCAAACGCGTATAAATCGAAATACCCCCCTGAGCGGCTTCGCCGCTTCCCCCTCTCTGGCGCGAACGCCGGAGGGGGACGACACCCTCGGTGCGGGGCGGCGCGGCCGGCCCAGGCCCTTCCTCGGTATCTCCTGTTTGAATGCTGCCTGCTCCAGGCGCAGCGCCAAACTCGCAGAAAAGTGTTGAGCCGCAAACCTTTGTTGGATTGATCATGACTACTGCTTTGAAACCCTGGCCCTATCCCCGCTGGGTGGCCCACCGCGGCGCCGGCAAGCTGGCACCTGAGAACACCATGAGCGCCTTCCGTCTGGGCGCGCAACATGGCTACCGCTTTTTTGAATGCGATGCCAAGCTCAGCCAGGACGGCGTGCTGTTTCTGATGCATGACGCCACGCTGGAACGCACCACCAACGGCCACGGCATTGGCGGCGCACTGAGCATGGGAGAGATCGCCCAGCTCGACGCCGGCAGCTGGCACTCGCGCGCCTATGCGGGCGAAGCCCTGCCCACGCTGGAGGCCCTGGCACGCTGGTGCCTGGCCAACCATCTGCACCTGAATGTGGAAATCAAGCCGACCCCGGGCCAGGAACTGGAAACCGGCCGCGCCTGCGGCGAGCTGATGCAGCGCATCTGGCCGCAAACCGAGGTACAGCCGCTGTTCACCTCGTTCAAGTCCGAATCGCTCAAGGGCGCCCGCGAGACCGCAGCCCATATTCCGCGCGGCCTGCTGGTGGACAAGCTGGCCGACGCCAGCGGCGACGCCGACCTGAAGCTGGCCCTGGAGCTGGACTGCAGCGCCATGGTGCTCAACCATGCGCTGTGGACACCCGAGCTGGTGACCAAGGTGCATGGCGCAGGCCTCTACTGCAGCAGCTACACCGTCAACGACCAATGGGCCGCACAACGCCTGATCGACCTGGGCACGGACGGCATCATCACCGACCGCGTGGATATGTTCAGCCCCGCGCAGACAGGCGATCAGCTGTAAATCAGTAGCTGCTTACGCAGATCTACCTTGAATTTCAGCATCAATCAATGCTGGATTCCTTTCAAATCAAGCGCAAACAGCTTCGATACCCATAGCAAAACAAAAGCCCGGCCACCCAAAGTGACCGGGCTTTTTTGCGTTCACCACCTCCAATACTGGCACTGACAAATCAGGGCAGCCGCGCAAGCGCCTCAGGGGGTGTCAATCCAGTTTCGTGCCCGAGGCCTTGACGGCTGCCGCCCAGCGCGGCGTCTCGCCGGCCAGGAACTTGCCGAAGGCTTCAGAGCCGAGGAAGGCCGGATCGGCGCCCTGCTCCACCATGCGGCTCTTCACGTCGGGCATGTTCATCACCTGCTGGAAGGCATTGCTCAGCTTGGCCGTCACCTCCTTGGGCAGACCGGCAGGCGCGAGGAAGCCATAGAAGCCCACCACCTCGAAGCCCTTGAGGCCGGACTCGATGGCGGTCGGCACCTCGGGCAGCGCGGGGTTGCGCTCCTTGCTGGTCACGGCCAGAGCGCGCACCTTGCCCTGCTTGTGATAGGCCGCAGCCTGAGGAATGCTCTCGGCCATGAACTGCACCTGGCCGCCGATCAGATCGGTGAACGCAGGCGCACTGCCCTTGTAGGGAATGTGCACCAGATCCACGCCTGCGGCGCTCTTGAACATCTCGGGCACCAGATGGCTGATGCCGCCGTTGCCGGCCGAGCCGAAGTTGATCTTGCCGGGGTTGGCCTTGGCATAGCTCGTGAACTCGGTCAGCGTCTTGGCCGGCACCTTGTTGTTGACCAGCAGCGCCAGCGGCTGCATGGCGGTGCGGGCAATCGGCGTGAAATCCTTGAGCGTGTTGTAGGGCAGCTTGCTGTAGAGCGCAGGGTTGATGACCATCACGCCGGTATTGGCCAGCATCAGCGTGTAGCCGTCGGCGGGCGAGCGCATCACGTCCTGCGCCCCCACCGAGCCGCCCGCTCCGGGCTTGTAATCCACCACCAGCGGCTGACCGAGCACGCCTTGCAGCTTGTCGGTCAGCAGACGGGCATGCTGGTCCAGCGGGCCGCCGGCGGGAAAGCCCAGCACGATGCGAATCGGCTTGGTGGGAAAGGCGTCCTGAGCCTGTGCGCCCGCGGACAAAAGCAGGCCTGCACCAGCCATCAGGCCGGCCAGTATGTTCATTGAAGTCTTGTTCATTGTTGTCTCCTTGGTTTTAGAAATCACCGGCCGCACAAAGCGCTGTCCGGGCAGGCTGATCTGGCAGCCAGCCTGTGCTGGATCGCTGCATTCGAGCCATGATTTGAACCATGGCGAGAGCCGGCCGGCATAAAAAAGCGCTTCTCGAGGGAAGCGCTTGGGTGCCTGAGTGCAAAGCGGCAATCAGCGCTTGGGTTGCCAGGCCAGCGCCTTGTTCTGCTGCTCGGCTACCTGGGCAATGCTGAGCTTGTTGGCCGCTTCATCGCGGCGCTTGGCGGCATCGCCGCCCAGCTCCATGGCCGCCAGGTTGTACCAGAAGTAGGCCCTGGCATTGTCACGCGGCACGCCCTGACCCTGTGCATAGACCATGCCCAGGTTGTACTGGGCAGCGGCATCGCCCTGCTCGGCCGCACGCTGATACCACTGCACGGCCTTGCCGTAGTCGCGCGCAGCGCCCTGGCCTTCGGCGTACATCACGCCCAGGCGGTTCTGCGCACCGGAATGGCCTTGCTCGGCTGCCGCGGCATACCACTTCATCGCCTGAGCGGGGCTGGCGGCACTGCCCTGGCCATCGGCATACAGACGCGCCAGGTTGAACTGGGCCAAGGCATCGCCCTTGTCGGCCGCGCGGCGGAACCACTGCATGGCCGTCGCATAGTTCTGCGCAACGCCACGGCCTTCGGCGTACAGCGTACCCACGTTGTTGATGGCGGCAGCATGGCCTTGCTCGGCCGCCTTCTGATACCACTGCAGAGCCGTGCCGTAGTTCTGGGGCGTGCCCAGGCCTTCGGCATAGATGGTGCCCAGGTTGTACTGGGCATCGGCATGATTTTGGTCAGCCGCGCGCTGGAACCATTGCGCCGCATAGGCAGGGCTTTGCTCCACACCCAGACCGTAGAGATACAGACGACCCAGATGGTTCTGGCCGTCGGCATTCCATTGCTCGGCGCTCTTCTGGAACCAGGAAGCCGCCAGCTTGTAGTCGCGCGGGACACCCACGCCATCCATATACATGCGGCCCAGGCTGTTCTGGGCCCTGGCATCGCCCTGCTCGGCAGCGCGCTGCAGCCACTGAGCGGCCTGCACGGGGTCCAGCTTCACGCCCACGCCGTCGGACAGCATGGAGCCCAGCTGGTTCTGCGCTTCCGCATGGCCTTGATCGGCCGCTTTCTTGAACCAGTCGGCAGCCGTCATGTAGTTCACGGCCACGCCATTGCCCTTGAGGTAGCGCTGGCCCAGCTCGAACTGGGCCGTCACATGGCCTTGAGCGGCAGATTTTTCCAGCCACTGGGCTGCGGTGCTGAAGCTCTGGGGCACGCCCAGACCTTCCTGATAGAGGTGGGACAGGTTGTACTGGGCCACGGCATTGCTCTGCTGCGCCGCGCGGCCATACCACTGGGCAGCCTCGCGATAGTTCTGCGGCAGGCCCTGGCCGTTGGCATACAGCGCCCCCAGGCTGTTCTGGGCACCCGCATGTCCCTGAGCTGCGGCCTTGCGGAACCATTGCGCAGCCGTGGCGGCATTCTGGGGCACGCCCTGGCCGTGCACATACATTTCGCCCAGCTGGTTCTGCGCCTTGGCATCGCCGCGCTCGGCAGCCTGCAGCGGACCGGCCGTGGAGGCCACGCGTGTGCCGGCAATCGGCAGCGGGCCGTATTGCAGACGGCTGAATTCAAACTGGGGGCCCGATGTGGCGGCTCTGGAATCGCGCAAAAAATTCATGCGACCTTCCGCACCGGTTTGCGCGGATGCGCTCTGGGCAAAGGCCGCCAGACTCGACATGACCAGCGCTGCGATGGGAGTGAACTTCATTCCGGTACGATTCCTAGACGCTTGTTGTTACATCAGACATACGATGACACCAACCTGCGAGCGTAACTGATTCTGATAGCAGCTTCGATAAGGAATCCCTCAATCGCGGCATCCTCGCCACAGTTTTTTTGACATTTGACCGTGACATGAAAAAGCCCGGCAACGCCGGGCCTGGAGCGATGAACAGGTTTCAGCCTCTGGTCATCTGCTGGCGCACATAGTTCGCCAGCACCTGCATGAGCTCGGCAAAATGCGTGCGCAGCGGCTCGAAGCCGGCATTCGGTTCGCGCGTGTCCTCATCCATATAGACGGGGCGACGGATCTCGATCTGCATGGAGTGGCGATTGAGCTGCGGCTGGCCTATGCGCCCGATCAACTCCACGCCCTTGTAGGGCTCGTTATAGGCCACGCTGTAGCCAAAGCCCTTGAGCGTATCGCCCACCAGATGGATGAACTCGGGCGCACAGGTCGTGCCGTCGCGGTCGCCCAGCACGAAGTCGGCCAGCGGCGGCGCATCGCTGCGCCCCAGTCGCTGGTACACATCGTTGGGCATGGAGTGCAGATTCAGGTGCCACACGGCCCCGAAGCGCGCCACGCTGTCGTCGATGGCCTGCGCCAGCGCCGCGTGATAGGGGCGCCAGTAGCGCTCGATACGGTGCTGCACTTCGGCCACGGTGCGCTTGCGCTCATACAAAGAAGTGGCCACGCCGGCCTTGCTGATGCGCTGCCAGATCAGGCCCAGCCCCTGCTGAGTCTTGATGCTGGGCGACAGCGGCACCGGCCACTCGCCCTCGATCTGCGCAGGGTCCAGGTCGGACTCGTTGCGATTGGGGTCGACATAGGTGCGCGGAAAAGTCGCTTCCAGCAATGTAGCTCCGAACTCGGGCCAGCGGTCCCAGAGCGCGGCCACATGCGTGTCCTCGCCGCGACGCAGCAGACTCATGAGCACGACGGTGCCGAAGTCCTCGGGGTAGGCCGTGCCGCTGTGCGGCGAGTCGCAGACTATGGGCAGAACCTCGCCCCGGGCCGGGTGCACCAGCACCGGCTCGGCCGGTCTGGCTTGCAGAAAATCAGGCACAGACATTGAAGCCTTCATCAGTCCAGCTTGATATTGGCGCGCTTGGCCACGGCCGTGTAACGCTCGATCGCAGTCTTGATCTGCTTGGCAAACTGCTCGGGCGTGTTGCCCATGGACTCGCCGGAGATGGACTTCTGCTTTTCCAGATAGTCGGGCGAAGCCATGACCTTGTGCGCCGCAGCATTGAGCTTGTCGATGATCGGCTTGGGTGTGCCCGCAGGCGCCACCAGGCCAAACCAGCCGCCGTCGCCCATCTGGGGGTAGCCCAGCTCGGTATAGGTGGGCACATCGGGCAGCACATCGCTGCGCTTGAGGGCCAGGACGGCCAGGGGACGCAGCTGGCCGGCCTTGATATGCGGCAGGGTCGAGGGCAGGTTGTCCGTCATGGCATTGACCTGCCCGCCCAGCGCATCGGTAATCGCCTGGCCCGCCCCCTTGTAGGGAATGTGCAGCAACTGAATGCCCGCCAGATTCATGAAGTTCTCGATATTGGCATGACCCAGGGAACCCGTGCCCGGCGAGGCAAAGGTGTACTTGTCGGGGTTGGCCTTGGCCAGCGCGATGAATTCCTTCATGGTCTTGGCAGGCACGCTGGCGTTCACGACGAAGACGCTGGGCACGCTCATCACATTGGTGATGGGAGCAAAGTCCTTGATCGCGTCATAGGGAAGCTTGCGGAAGATGGCCGGGTTGGAGCCATGGGTGGACACCGTGGCCATGCCGATGGTGTAGCCGTCGGGAGCGGCCTTGGCGATTTCCGAAGCGCCGATGGAGCCGCCGGCTCCGCCGCGGTTATCCACCACCACGGCCTTGCCCAGTATCTGGCCCATCTTGTCGGCCAGCAAGCGCGCCACCATGTCGGTGGAGCCACCGGCTCCAAAGGGCACGATCAGGCGGATGGGGCGATTGGGGTAGTCCGCTGCGGCATTGGCAGCGAACGCAGGGGACAGCGCGGCTGCCGCTGCGCAGGCGGCAATGGACGACAGAACGGTACGACGAATGGCCATGCGGCTTCTCCTTGGATCTCTTGAAAGACTGGTTATGGGCCGGTTCAGAGCATTTCACCGGACGCTCCGACCTTTGTTTCATTCTGTGCCCCAGGCCGCATGGCGAAAAGCGACAAGACGGCACGCAAGTATTACCAGCCGTCATAATCCAAACCCTCATGCGCATGCACTCTCCATCCCTCTCCGAACTTCACGCCTTTGCCGCGGCCGCCCGCCTGGGCAGTTACTCGCTCGCTGCGCAGGAGCTGTATGTGACGCAGGGCGGCATCAGCCGGGCCATTGCCAGGCTTGAGGAACATCTGGGCTTTGCCCTGTTCGAGCGCCTGGGCAGACGCAACGCGCTCACTGCGGCTGGACAGGACTATCTGCAGGCGATAGAGCCCGCCGTGATGGCGATAGAGGCCGCGTCGGCCGCCGCCCGCAGGCGCCGCCACGGGCCGCAGTTGCGCCTGTCGGTCATTCCCACGCTGTTCAGCCACTGGCTGATTCCGCGCCTGCCCGACTTCAACCGCCGTTATCCGCAAATCATGCTTTCCTTCGCGCCCTACCGGCGCGACGATCCGCTCAATGCGCCGGAGATCGATGCCTGGATTCGCGTCGGCAGCCAGCACTGGCCGGCAGGCGTGGAGGCCGAGTATGTGATCGGCCGCGACCTCATTCCCATCTGCCACCCGCGCGAGCTGCAGGGACCGAACCCCATCCGCAGCGAGCAGGATCTGCTGAACCGCCCGCTGCTGTTTCACACCAACTACCCTGGCAACTGGGCCAGCTGGATGCAGGCCCGGGGCATGAGCCAGTCCTGCCCCGCCCCGGTTGCGGACTTCGAGACCGTGGCCCTGCTGGTGCAGGCCGTGGCCGCGGGCATGGGGGTGGCCATGGTACAGCGCTGCCTGGTGGAAGAAGATCTGGCCTCGGGACGCGTGGCTCTGGCACTGAATGCGCCGGTGCATATCGAGCGCGGCTACTTTCTGTGCCAGCAAGGCAACCGCCCCCCCACGGAGGCCTTGAAGCAGTTTCGCAGCTGGATACTGGAGCAGGCCGAGCCCAGGGCCGTCAGCGACTGAGGCCTGGCCGGACACTGGCGCGAATACAACAGGCTCTCTTGAGTCAGATCAAGATTTCACGCAAAACAGCTTTCCGGCCGGTACGCCAATCAGCGCCAGGCTCTGGAAAGCACCCACTGGCAGCAGGCACTTGTGCAGACCAGTGCGGCATAAGCGAGCATCTTGCCGTCGCGTGAAAACAGCCAGAGACTGAGCAGCAAAACCGCTACACCCAATATGAAATTAATAGCTACCTGTGCAATAAAGGATTGGGCTCCAGCCTTGTTTTGCTTTAAAAAGCGAGCACAGATTGCCAGGCCCAGAGCGAGAAAAAACGCAGGGGCGAGGAAGTTGAGTAAATGATTAACGCTCGCAACAAAATCCATGGCAACAATCGATTCCAAGGCTTTGAGCCCGGGGGGTGCCCAATTCGGTACTAAATTTTATAATCCCCTGTTATGGCAGTCTGGGCTTTAGGTATCAATCACCACACGGCTCCGCTCGATATGCGGGGCCGTTTTGCGTTCGCGCTCGATCAGATCGCGCCGACGCTGCAAGGCCTGCGCGCATCTCTGTCCCACGCTGGCCGGGCTCACAGCGCCGTGGAAACCGCCATCCTCTCCACCTGCAACCGCACCGAGATCTACTGCGCTGCCGACGCCCCCGCCATGGATCACACCATGCACTGGCTGGCCAACAGCGGCGGCGTGGCGCCTGAATTGCTGCGCCAGCACTCGTATCTGCTGCAGGATGGCTCGGTCGCCCGCCACGCCTTCCGCGTGGCCTCGGGGCTGGACTCCATGGTGCTGGGCGAGGCGCAGATCCTCGGCCAGATGAAGAACGCCGTGCGCGCGGCCGAGACTGCGGGTGCCCTGGGCACCACGCTCAACCAGTTGTTCCAGCGCAGCTTTGCCGTGGCCAAGGAAGTGCGCAGCTCCACCGAGATCGGTGCGCACAGCATCTCCATGGCTGCCGCTGCCGTACGCCTGGCCGGCCAGCTGTTCGAAGACCTCAGCAAGATTCGCGTGCTCTTCGTGGGCGCGGGCGAGATGATCGAGCTGGTCTCCACCCACTTCGCTGCCCGCAACCCCAGGCAGATCACCATCGCCAACCGCACCATGGAGCGCGGCGAAAAGCTCGCCGCCCAGTTCGGCGCCGGCACCATGCGTCTGGCCGACCTGCCCGAGCATCTGCACGAGTACGACGCCATCATCAGCTGCACGGCATCCACCCTGCCCATCATCGGCCTGGGTGCCGTGGAGTCGGCCCTCAAGAAGCGCAAGCGCCGCCCCATCTTCATGGTCGATCTGGCCGTGCCGCGCGATATCGAATCCGAGGTCAAAGACCTCAACGACGTCTACCTCTATACCGTGGACGATCTGGCAACCGTCGTGCGTACCGGTCAGGCCCAGCGCCAGGCCGCCGTGCAACAGGCCGAAGTCATCATCGACACCGGCGTGCAGAGCTTTATGCAGTGGATGGACCAGCGCAATCCCGTGGGTGGCGCGGTCTCGCTGATCCAGCAGGTCAATGCCCAGGCCGACGAATGGCGTGCGCTGGAAATTGCCCGTGCCAAAAAGCTGCTGGCCAAGGGCGAAGACATCGATACCGTGCTGGAAGCGCTCTCGCGCGGCCTCACACAGAAAATGCTGCACGGCACCATGGCCGAGCTGCACAAGGGCGACGCCGCAGAGCGCGCCCAGACGGCGGACACCGTCTCCCGCCTGTTCCTGCGCGCCAGCCGCAACCCCAGCAAGCTTTAGCGACGCTCGCCCGCTTGGTCGCTGCCGTCCTCGCGCAGCGCAAGGCCCGACCGTGGCCTGCCCGCCCTCTTCCCTGACTCCACAAAGGTGAGCCCCTTCACCTTTCCCAAGCCCTCGGTACCCCCTATGCAAGACTTTTTGCGCAACCAGCTCGAACGCTATGCCCAACGCCTGCAGGAGCTGGATTTTCTGCTCTCGCGCGAAGACATCATGGGCGACATGAAGCAGTACCGCACCATCTCGCGCGAACATGCCGATGTGACGGCGATTGCCAGCCGCTACACGCGCTACCTGCAGACCGAAGCCGACATCGCCGCCGCGCGTGAAATGCTGGACGACCCCGACATGGCCGAAATGGCTCAGGAAGAGATCGGCAGCGGCGAGGCCGAGCTGATCAAGCTCGAGGACGAACTGCAGCGCCTGCTGCTGCCCAAGGACCCCGACGATGCCCGCCCCGCCTTTGTCGAAATCCGCGCCGGCACGGGCGGCGACGAATCGGCCCTGTTTGCCGGCGACCTGACCCGCATGTACACCCGCTACGCCGCCAATGTGGGCTGGAAGGTGGAGGTGATGAGCGCCAGCGAAAACGAAATCGGCGGCTACAAGGAAGTGGTGCTGCGCATCGAGGGCGACAATGTGTACGGCGCGCTGCGCTTCGAGTCGGGCGGCCACCGCGTGCAGCGTGTGCCCGCCACCGAAACCCAGGGACGCATCCACACCAGCGCCTGCACCGTGGCCGTGATGCCCGAGCCCGACGAGGCCGAGGCCATCACGCTCAATCCCGCCGATCTGCGCATCGACACCTTTCGCGCCAGCGGTGCCGGCGGCCAGCACATCAACAAGACCGACTCCGCCGTGCGCGTGGTCCACCTGCCCACGGGCATCGTGGCCGAATGCCAGGACGGCCGCAGCCAGCACAGCAACAAGGCCAAGGCCCTGCAGGTGCTGCAGGCCCGCATCCAGGAAAAGGAACGCAGCGAGCGGGCCGCCAAGGAAGCGGCCATGCGCAAGGGCCTGATCGGCTCGGGCGACCGCAGCGACCGCATCCGCACCTACAACTTTCCCCAGGGCCGCCTCACCGACCACCGCATCAACCTCACGCTGTACAAGCTGCTGGCCGTGATGGAAGGCGATCTGGGCGATGTGATCCAGGCCCTGCAACATGCACGCGAGGCCGAGTTGCTGGCGGAGCTGGCAGCTTCCTGAGTCTGCAGGCACCGGCAGGCTGCAGCCGGCTCGAGCCGGGTCCGTTCGAACGCTTCGCCAGAAATGGGAACAATTTCAAGATGACACAGCGCTTTTTGCCGGTTCTGGTTTCTGCTCTGCTATCCGGCCTGTTGTTCACATCGACCGCCGCCCAGGCTCAGGCCTTGCGCAAGCCATCGGCCTATGACTCGGGTGCGGGGCGCCCGGTCGACGCCAGCGGCAACCGCAACGCTCCTGCCAGCCTGCCGGCCCTGACCAGCCGCGCCGATTTCGATCGCGTGGCCCGCATCTTCGACCCGGCCAGCGCCATGCCCCATGTGCTGTTTGTGATCGACCGTCACAGCAAGAGCGCACCGCTGCATTTCATCAACACGCCGCGTTACGCGTTTCACGAAGATTTTCTGCGCGCCAAAAGCCTGCTACAGGGCGGCAAGCCAGAGCTCAACCGCAATTACCGCGAGCCGGGCCGTCGCTTCATTCTCGGCACGCTGAGCTGGCAGCCCGTGCTCAAGGACTACAGCTACGAGTTCTGGGAAGGCGACCAGCTCACGCCCGAGCTGCTGCAGACCACGGCGGCCGCGCTGAAAACCGGCTTCTTCGCCCCTGTGCGCTTCAAGGCCAACTCCACGCAGCAGGAAGCCGTGGCCCAGCAGGCCGGTGTTGCAGCGGTCACCCAGGCCCAGTTGCTGGGAGCCCAGACCTATCTGCCGCTGAACCAGGGCCAGGCCGTGGGCCGGCTGCGCATCCTGAATCAGGCCGAAGCCGTGAATGACCTCCAGCCCAGGGACATCGTGCTGTTGCGTGAAGTACCCATCAGCCTGCCGCCCGTGGCCGGCGTGGTGACGGAGCGCCCCTCCACGGTGCTGTCCCATGTCAATCTGCTGGCGCGCGGCTGGGGCATACCCAATGCCTATGTGCAAAAAGCCGCCGAGCAATACGCGGACTTCAACGGCCGCTGGGTGCATATCGACGTGCAGCCCGCCGGCTTTGCGCTGCGCGCCGCCACGGCTGCCGAACAACAGAGCGCCGAAAAGCAGGCCCAGCAACCGCCGGCCAAGGGCCGCAAGGTCTTGCTGCAGCCCGATCTGCGTCGCAGCGAACTGGTGCCTCTGGCCGCTCTGCGCAGCGCGGACCGCCGCCGCTGCGGTGCCAAGGCCGCCAATCTGGGCGAGATCCAGTCCGCCCGCCTCGCGGACGTCAGCGTGCCCGATGGCTTTTGCATTCCGTTTGCCGCCTATGCCGACTTCATGCGCTCCAACGGCCTGGCCGAGCGCATTGCCCGCATGAGCCAACAGCCCGGCTTCGCGACGGATGCCGGTATCCGAAGGCAGGCCCTGTCCGCGCTGCAGGCCGAAATCGAGCAATGGCCCGTCAGCCCGGCCGCGGCCGATGGCTGGGCACAGCGCTGGTCCGGCCAGTTGGGCAGCCAGGGCGTGTTCGTACGCAGCTCTTCCAGCTCCGAGGACCTGCCCAACTTCAGCGGAGCAGGCCTCTACACCACCGTGCCCAATGTGCGCAGCGAGACGGACCTGGTCGCCGCCGTGCGCAAGGTCTGGGCCTCGATCTACAACTTCGAGGCCTGGGAAGCCAGACAGGCAGCGGGCATCGACGATGCGCAGCTGATGATGTCGGTGTTTGTGCAAAAAGCCGTGGACTCCTCCGCCTCTGGCGTGATGATCACCCGCGACCCCTTCGATGCCTCGCACCGCCACATGAGCTATATCGCCGCCAAGCGCGGCATAGGCATCCGCGTGGTCGAGGGCAAGCGGGTCGCGGAGCAAATCCTCTACTCCAGCCGCAGCAAGGCCGTGCAGGTGCTCAACCGTTCCCAGGACGATGTGGCGCTGCAGCTGGACACCAGGGGCGGCGTGCGCGAAGTGGCCGTGACTGCCGGCCGCGCCGTGCTCAGCGACGCACTGGTGCAGCGACTGGCCCGCGCAGGAGCCAGCATCAAGCAACGCTTTGGCGGCAAGGACCAGGACATCGAGTGGGCCGTGCAGGGCGATCAACTCATCATCCTGCAGTCGCGTCCCTTCATCTCGGCGCCCGGACGTTAAGAATCCGCCATGCTGAATTTCGAGTCACCTGTCGTCATCGAGCTGCTGCAAGCCCGGGGCTGGACCCCGCAGCGAGAAGTCGCCATACCCGCGCTTATCCGGAGCGCTCTGGACCAACAGCCCGCTCTGGCCTGCCACCCCGCCGTGGCTGCGCTGCAGAACCTTGCGGGCTTGCACATAGGCCAGGTGGGCAAGGGACGGGAATGCGCCAGCAGCGATATAGAGTTTGACTGGCTCGAAGCGTATTTCACCGGGGAAGATGCAGACGACGCCCTGCTCTCCTGGGAACAGCGCCTGAACACCAGGCTGATGGCAGTTGCCGAAGTTCACCACTCCCACGGCCAGTTGCTGATGGCGGGCGATGGACGCTGCTTTTCCTGGTCCTTTGTAGGCATGAGCTTCGAGGGCGAGAATATTCAGCAGGCGCTGGAGCATCTGTTGCTGGGAATACGTTCGCGCCCCATGCTGGAGCCCGGCCGGTCGTCGACCCAGCTGTACGGCACGCTCTACAAGGCGGGCGACCCCGAGATATACCCTTGCTGAATTTCAGAAGAAGATGGCCGCCGGCCAATCCATGACCGAACCCTCGCCCCCCACTTTCTCCGTCGCTCAAGCCCTGCAGCAAGCCGCCCGCCAAGGCCTGGCGCGTGTCGATGCACAGATGCTGCTGCTGCACTTGATGCAGCAGCCAGCGCATGCCCGCGCCTGGCTCATCACGCATGACTGCGATGCCCTCAGTCAGGAGCAGCAGCAACGCTGGGACCAGCTGTGCGCCCTGCGCCAGCAGGGCGCGCCCGTGGCCTATCTGACCGGCAGCAAGGAGTTCTACGGCCTGGATCTGGCCGTGGACAGCAGGGTGCTGGACCCGCGCCCCGATACCGAGACCCTGGTGGACTGGGCGCTGGAACTGCTGCCCGAAGGCGCCGCCCACCGCGTCGTGGATCTGGGCACCGGCAGCGGCGCCATTGCCCTGGCTCTGCAAAGCCAGCGCCCCTCAACCCGGGTCATCGCCGTGGACGCCAGCGCCGATGCCCTGGCTGTGGCAAGCAGCAATGCCGCCCGACTCCAACTGCCCGTGCAGTTCGCCCATGGCAGCTGGCTGGAGCCTCTGGACGGGCTGGAACCCGTCGATCTGATCGTCAGCAATCCGCCCTATATCCGCGCCGACGACCCACACCTGGCGGCGCTGACCCACGAACCGCTGTCAGCCCTGGCCAGCGGCGCGGACGGGCTGGAGGACATACGCAGCATCATCGACCAGGCCCCGGCACACCTGAAGGCTGGTGGCTGGCTGCTTTTCGAGCATGGCTGGGATCAGGCCGAAGACGTGGCGCAGCTCATGCAGGCGGCCGGCTTCGAGCAGGTCCAGCACCGCCACGACCTGGCCGGCATTGCACGCTGCACGGGCGGTTGCCGGAGCGGCAAGGCTTGATTTCCAGACCTTCACCCCAAAATATCCTGTCAGCAAGATTTCCTCACAGCATCGCATTCCTTGCGGTCGGTGAAATAATTGCAGACATCGCGGCTGGTACCGCCATTTCCAAAATCCGGAGCCCACTATGAGCAACACTCAACAACGCATCGACGACCTGGTCAAGAACAACGACATCCTGCTGTTCATGAAGGGCAACGCCAGCTTCCCCCAGTGCGGCTTCTCCGGCCGTGCCATCCAGATCCTCAAGGCCTGCGGCGTGGATGCCAAGTCCATCGCCACCGTGAACGTGCTGGAAGACCAGGAAATCCGCCAGGGCATCAAGGACTACAGCCAGTGGCCCACGATCCCCCAGCTCTACATCAAGGGCGAATTCATCGGTGGCTCGGACATCATGATGGAGATGTACGAATCGGGCGAGCTGCAGCAAGTGCTGGCCGCCAAGTAAGCCCAACCCCGTCTGCAAGCCACCGGCACCCCGGTGGCTTTTTTCATGCCGCCCCCCAAACCTGTTCCCCCTCACCACTGCTGCATCCATATCGATGGCAGTGCCCTGCCCAACCCCGGCCCCATGAGCCTGGGCGTGTTGCTGCAGCTGCCCGATGGCAGCCGCCATACGCTATCGCAGGATCTGCACCGCAGCGGCTGCAACAACGAAGCCGAGCTGCGCGCGCTGATGGCCGCCCTGAAGCTGGCACGCGATCTCGGCACGCTCAGCCTGACCGTGCGCACCGACTCCCAGGTGTTGCTGGAGCAGCTCGGCCCGCCCACGGCCAAGCCGGCGCGGCCCATCGCCCGGCTCAACCATCTGTTCGAGGCCGCCCGCGCACAGATGCAGGACTTTGACGAGCTGGTGCTGCAATGGGTGCCCAGACACCGCAATACCGAGGCCGATGCGCTGGCACGCATGGCCCGTTCGCCTGCCGCGCTTCAGCCCTGAAGCCAGTACAGCTGCCTGCCACAGGCTTTATGTGGTCGAATAGAGACTCCTTGATAACCGGCCGCAGGCACTGCCAGGTGCCGCAGCAGCCCTGCCTATGAGTGTGTCCCAAAGCCTTGCGGTGATTGTTCTGCTGATTCTGCTCAGCGCCTTTTTCTCTGTGGCGGAGATTTCTCTGGCCGCCTCGCGCCGCCTGCGCCTGCGCCAGATGGCCGACGACGGCAACGAGGGAGCCGAGCATGCGCTGCGCGTACAGGAGCAGCCGGGCGAATATTTCACCGTGGTGCAAGTGGGACAGAATGCCGTCGCCATCCTTGGCGGCATCGTCGGCGAGGGGGCCTTCAGCCCCGCACTGACCGAGTTCTTCTCTATCTGGTTCTCGCCCAGCCTCTCGGCGACGCTCGGCTTCCTGCTCTCGTTTTTCATAGTCACCTCGGCCTTCATCCTGCTGGCCGACCTGCTGCCGCGCCGCATCAGCATGAACGAGCCCGAGCGCTATGTGGTGCGCGTGCTCGCCCCCATGCGCTGGTTTGTGGTGATCTTCAAGCCCATCATCTGGTTCTACAACCTAGCGACCGACACCTTGTTTCGCCTGCTGGGCCTGCCCGCGACGCGCGACGAGCGCATCACCAGCGACGACATCCTGGCCATGACCGAAGCAGGCACCAAGGCCGGCGTGCTGGCCGCCCGCGAGCAACAGGTGATTGCCAATGTCTTCGAGCTGGACTCGCGCACCGTGGCCTCTGCCATGACCCAGCGCGACAGCGTGGCCTTCTTCTACCGCGACGACAGCGACGCCATCATCCGCGCCCGCATTGCCGAGGAGCCCTTTTCCACCTACCCGGTCTGCGACGGCGATATCGACCATGTGATCGGCTATGTGGACGCCAAGGACCTGTTCCAGCGCGCGCTCAACAACCAGCCGCTGTCGCTCAGCGACGACAGCCTGATCCGCAAGGTGCTCATCGTGCCCGACCGCCTGACGCTGGCCGAGGTGCTGGAGCAGTTCCGCATGGTGCACGAGGACTTTGCCGTTATCGTCAACGAATACAGCCTGGTCGTGGGTGTGGTGACGCTCAACGACGTGATGAGCACGGTGATGGGCGATCTGGTCGGCCCGGCCGACGAGGAGCAGATCATCCGCCGCGACGAGCATTCCTGGCTGATCGACGGCATCACGCCCATCGAGGACGTGATGCGCGTGCTGCATCTGGACGATATGCCGCATGACGACGAGTACGAAACGCTGGCCGGCTTTCTCATGGTCATGCTGCGCCGCGTGCCGCGCCGCACCGATACCGTCACCTGGGGCGGCTTCAAGTTCGAGGTGCTGGACGTGGACAGCTATCGCATCGACCAGGTCATGGTGACCCATCTGCCCGAGCCCGCGGCCGAATCTGCCGCACCTTCGGCGGCCGCAGCGGCCAAGGTGCAGGGCAGCGCTGCCCAGTCCCAGGCTGGCAAGAGCAGCCACTCCTGAATCAGTAGCTTCTTGCGTTTATCCTGAAAGGACTTCAGGTTCTTTTCTTGCTGAAACCAATAAAAAGAGAGCGCCAGGCGCTCTCTTTTTTTCTGTATATCGTCACGGCATCAGACCGGCTGCGGCTCTTCCACCAGCCAGCGCCGCTGGGCGCCGAACACGGCATTCGGATACTGGGGCTGGCCCCGGCTGCCGTTGTAGCGGCCCAGTGCCATGTAGGCATCGCCTTTTTCGCGGTCCATGTAGTGGCGCAGGATCACGCAGCCAAAGCGCAGATTGGTCTGCATGTGGAACAGCTTGCCGATATCGCCGTCACCGATCAGCCGCATCCAGAACGGCATGATCTGCATATAGCCACGCGCGCCCACGCTGGAGATGGCGTATTTGCGATAGCCGCTCTCCACCTGTATCAGGCCCATGACCATGGACACATCGAGGCCCGCGCGCTTGGACTCGTACCAGACGGTCTGCAGGAATTCGCGCCGCGCCTGCAGGTCGGGCTTGCGCTTGGCCAGCTTGTCGCTGCTGGCCACCAGCCAGCGCAGATAGCTCATGCGCGCCGCTGTGGAGGCGAACTCCAGCTCGGGCGGCGCGCCCGAGCCCGCCACGGCCGCGCTGAGCGCCGTACGCACGGAGTCGGCCAGCGGCTCTTCGAGCTGCCCGCCGGCCCAGGCCGCCTGCGGCCACAGCCAGCCGGCTGCCGGAGCGGCCAACGCAGCGGCAGTCCTCAGGCAGTGGCGTCGGCTCAGCAGGGTTTCGGGCATGGAAACAGCAGCTTACAGGCCCAGGCGGCTCTTGAGGTGAGCCAGCACCTCATTCGTCGCCAGCTTTGTGGCTTCCGTGTCACGGCGCTGCTGGTACTCGACCACGCCTTCCTTCAGGCCTCGGTCGCCCAGCACCACGCGGTGGGGCACGCCAATCAGCTCCCAGTCGGCCAGCATGGCACCGGGGCGCTCGTCGCGGTCGTCCAATATCACGTCCACGCCCAGTGCCAGCAGCTCGCCGTAGAGCTTCTCGGCCTCGGTCTTCACGGCCTCGCTGCGACCCATGCCGATGGGGCAGATCACCACGGTGAACGGTGCAATCGCATCGGGCCAGATCATGCCGCGCTCGTCGTGGTTCTGCTCCACGGCAGCGGCGGGCAGGCGGGTCACGCCAATGCCGTAGCAGCCCATCTCGAAGTGCTGGGGCTTGCCGTTGTCGCCGAGGAAAGTGGCTTCCATGGCCTTGGAGTACTTGGTGCCCAGATAGAACACATGACCGATCTCGATGCCGCGCTCGATCGCCAGCTCGCCCGCGCCGTCGGGCGAACGGTCGCCAGCCACCACATTGCGCAGATCCGCCACCACGGCGGGCTCGGGCAGGTCGCGGCCGAAGTTCACGCCGGTGATGTGGAAGTCTTCCTCGTTGGCACCGCAGACCCAGTCGGCCATCACGGCCACATCGCGGTCCACCACGATGTTCACGGGCTTCTTGAGACCGATGGGGCCCAGATAGCCGGGCTTGGCACCGAAGTGCTCCTCGATCTCGCCCACGGTCGCGAAACGGAAGCCCGCCAGGCCCTCGACCTTGCCGACCTTGATCTCGTTCATCTCGTGATCGCCGCGCAGCAGCAGCAGCCACACTTGCGACTTGACGATCAGACCCTTGTCGTCGAGCTCGTCCGTGGCCAGCACCAGCGACTTCACGGTCTGCGCCAGAGGCAGACCCAGCTGCTCGGCTACGGCTTCGCAGGTGCTGTTGCCGGGCGTGGCGACCTTTTGCATGGCCTGGGCGGCGGCAGGACGGGCCTGGGTGGGCGCCAGGCTCTCGGCCTTCTCGATATTGGCCGCGTAGTCGCTGTTCGGGCAGTAGACGATGGCGTCCTCACCCGTGGAAGCGATGACCTGGAACTCCTCGCTCAGATCGCCACCGATGGCGCCCGAGTCGGCACGCACGGCGCGGTACTGCAGGCCGAAGCGGTCGAAGATGCGCTTATAGGCTTCGCGCATGGTCTGGTAGCTGATCTGGGCCGCATCGCGATCCTTGTCGAAGGAATAGGCGTCCTTCATGATGAACTCGCGACCGCGCATCAGGCCGAAGCGCGGACGGCGCTCGTCGCGGAACTTGGTCTGGATCTGGTAGAGGTTCTTGGGCAGTTGCTTGTAGCTCTTGAACTCCTGGCGCGCGATATCGGTGACCACCTCTTCGGACGTGGGCTGGATCACGAAATCACGACCATGACGATCCTGGATGCGCAGCAGCTCGGGGCCCATCTTCTCGAAACGGCCGGTTTCCTGCCACAGCTCGGCAGGCTGGACCACGGGCATGGTGGTTTCGATGGCGCCGGCGCGGTTCATTTCCTCGCGCACGATGGCCTCGACCTTGCGGATCACGCGCAGGCCCATGGGCATGTAGTTGTAAATGCCAGCACCCAGCTTTTTGATCATGCCAGCCCGCATCATGAGCTTGTGGCTGACCACTTCGGCGTCGGCCGGAGCTTCTTTCAGGGTGGAGATGAGAAATTGGGAGGCTTTCATGGAACTGGCAATTCAGTGGAAATAGGCATGGCCCGCTTGTCGATCACAAGGGGCCATGCATAATGAACACAATTCAAAAATTTGGGGTTTGATTATGCTTGACCGGGACGGATTTCGCCCGAACGTCGGCATCATCCTGCTCAACCAAAGAAACCAGGTGTTCTGGGGAAAACGCATTCGCACCCACAGCTGGCAGTTTCCGCAAGGTGGCATTGATCGGGGTGAGACACCCGAGCAAGCCATGTTCCGCGAGCTGCACGAGGAAGTGGGGCTGAAGCCCAATCACGTTCGCGTGGTTGCCCGCACCAGGGACTGGTTGCGCTACGAGGTGCCAGACAGGTACATCCGCCGCGACGCGCGCGGGCATTACAAAGGCCAGAAGCAGATATGGTTTTTGCTTCAACTGGTCGGGCATGACTGGGACTTGAACCTGCGTGCCACCGACCACCCTGAGTTCGATGCCTGGCGCTGGAATGACTACTGGGTTCCTCTGGATGTGGTGGTCGAATTCAAACGCGGCGTCTATGAAATGGCGCTGACCGAGCTGGCGCGCTTTCTGCCGCGCGGCGAGCAGCAGCGCAATCGCTATCTGCGCAGCGGCATGCGGCCACGCGATCAGGAAGCAGGCCAGACCACTGGCGGCACTCCCCATCCTGGGCAGCACCATCAGGTCATGTACCCTGCCCGCACAGGGAGCTTTCGCATCAACCCCGGCATAGAGCTGCCGCCCGGTGCCAGTTTTGACCCGGACCCGCAGACCGGCATAGACAATCCGCCAGATCACAAGCCTCTGCAATGAACAAAGCCGTAATGCCTCACAGCATTACGGCTTTTTTGTCGGCGGCCTGGGCTCAGTGTCCTGCCACCACCATATTGTCGCGGTGCATTATTTCGGGACCAGCCGAGTAGCCCAGCAGCGACTCAATCTCCGAGGAGCTCTTGCGGCACAGCAGCCGCGCCTCGGCGCTGGCATAGCTGGCCAGACCACGAGCGATCTCGACACCGTTCTCATCACGGACGGCAATCACTTCGCCGCGCGAGAAATCACCCTCCACGGTGATCATGCCTATGGGCAGCAGGCTCTTGCCTTCATCACGCAGCTTGGAGACGGCACCCGCATCCACGGTCACCGAACCACGCAGCTGCAGATGGTCGGCAATCCACTGCTTGCGCGCCTGCATCTTGTGCGTGTTGGCAACCAGCAGCGTGCCTATGGACTCGCCACGCGTCAGACGCAGCAGCACGTCTTTCTCACGTCCCCAGGCGATCACGGTGGAAGCACCGGAGCCCGCCGCACGCTTGGCCGCCAGGATCTTGGTGATCATGCCACCCGTACCGATGGACAGGCCTGCTCCGCCGGCCATGGCTTCGAGCTCGGGGTTGCCGGCTTCGGCCACGTCGATGAACCTGGCATCGGGGTTCTTGCGCGGATCGGCGCTGTAGAGACCGCGCTGGTCGGTCAGGATGACCAGTGCATCGGCCTCGACCAAGTTGGCCACCAGCGCGCCCAGGGTGTCGTTGTCGCCGAAGCGGATCTCGTCGATCACCACCGTGTCGTTCTCGTTGATGACGGGCACCACGCCCAGTTGCAGCAGCGTCAGCAGCGTGGTCCGGGCGTTCAGATAGCGCTCGCGATCGGCCAGATCCGCATGGGTCAGCAGCACCTGGGCGCTGGGCACACCTTCGCCGCGCAGCTTGGTCTCGTACATCTGGGCCAGGCCCATCTGGCCGACGGCAGCAGCGGCCTGCAACTCATGCACCTCGGTCGGACGCGTGGCCCAGCCCAGGCGCTTCATGCCTTCGGCAATGGCACCGCTGGAGACCATGATGACTTCGCGCTTGACGCCGTCTTCACCATTCACCAATGCCGCCAGCTGGCGGCTCCACTCTTCAATGGCGGCCTCATCCAGACCACGACCTTCATTCGTGACCAGGCTGGAGCCGACTTTGACGACGATGCGACGGGCATCACGCAGCACGTTGGAAGACATGAGAATTTACAGTGTTTTAAGCCTCTGGCGCTTATGGATAAAGCGCAATAAGCTATTAAATTCAAAGCAAAACAGCGCACCAAGTGCGCTGCTGGGTTATACCCTCTAGCTTATTCCGGATCGTAAGAAGCAAAACGCGGATCGGTCATATCCAGACCAGAATCCTCACCTCCCGCAAAGCGAGGATCGATCTCCTTGGGTGCCTGCTCGGCGAGTTGCTGGTTATGCACATGCTCGAAGATCTTGCGGATCAGCGGCTCGCAGCCTTCACGGGTCAGCGCCGAGATCTCGAAGACCGGGCCCTTCCACTTGAAGCGCTTGACGAAGTCCTTGACCTTGGCAGCACGCTCTTCCTCGGGAACCATGTCCAGCTTGTTGAGCACCAGCCAGCGCGGCTTGTCGTAGAGCTCGGCGTCGTACTTCTTGAGCTCGGCCACGATGGCCCTGGCCTGCTCGACCGGGTCCACGCCCTCGTCGAACGGTGCAATGTCCACGATATGCAGCAACAGACGCGTGCGCTGCAGATGGCGCAGGAACTGGTGGCCCAGGCCCGCACCTTCGGAAGCTCCTTCGATCAGACCGGGGATGTCGGCCACAACAAAGCTCTGCTCGGCGGCCACGCGCACCACGCCCAGATTGGGATGCAAGGTGGTGAAGGGATAGTCTGCAATCTTGGGACGGGCGTTGGAGACGGCCGTGATGAAAGTGGACTTGCCCGCATTGGGCATGCCCAGCAGGCCCACATCGGCCAGCACCTTGAGCTCCAGCTTGAGGTTGCGGCGCTCGCCGGGATAGCCGGGAGTCTTCTGGCGCGGCGCTCGGTTGATGGCGCTCTTGAAGCGCAGATTGCCGAAACCGCCGTCACCGCCCTTGGCGATGGTGATGACCTGGCCGGGCTCCAGCAGCTCGAACAGCACTTCGCCGGTATCCGCATCGCTGATGATGGTGCCCACAGGCATGTTCAGCGTGATGTCGTCACCGGCTGCACCAAACATGTCGGAGCCCATGCCGTGCTGGCCGCGCTTGGCCTCGTGGCGGCGCGAATAGCGGTAATCCACCAGCGTGTTCAGGTTCACATCGGCCACGGCATACACATGACCGCCACGGCCGCCGTCGCCACCGTCGGGGCCGCCAAATTCCTTGTATTTCTCGTGCCGAAAAGACACGCAGCCATTGCCGCCGTCACCAGCTGCAATGTCGATAAAAGCTTCGTCAACGAACTTCATGAGGCATCCAGTCTACAAAATCAGTGTGCACCAGAAGCTCCGGGCCACACTTGAGTGCTCTATTACCATGCCCCATCTGCCAGAAATCTGCTGCCTGGAGCCTTTTCAAACAACAAAGCCCCGACAAGTCGGGGCTTTGTTGGAGTCACAGACGACTTATGCAGCCGTGATGTTGACTGTTTGCTTGGACAGAGCGCCCTTCACACCAAACGACACGTGGCCGTCAACCAGTGCAAACAGGGTGTGATCCTTGCCCACGCCAACGTTCTCACCGGGGTGGAACTTGGTGCCGCGCTGACGCACGATGATGGAACCAGCTGTCACCAGCTCGCCACCAAAGGCCTTCACGCCCAGCATTTTTGGCTTGGAATCACGTCCGTTACGCGTAGAGCCGCCGCCTTTTTTCTGTGCCATGACTTAGCTCCTAAAATTAAGCAGCGATTGCCACGATTTGCAGTTCGGTGAACTGCTGACGATGGCCTTGGCGCTTTTGATAGTGCTTACGACGGCGCATCTTGAAGATGTGCACCTTGTCGTGCTTGCCGTGAGCAACCACAGTTGCCTTTACAGATGCACCGGACACCAGGGGGGCACCAACCTTGATTTCAGCGCCGTTGCCGACGGCCAAAACTTGGTCGATCACGATTTCCTGGCCTACGTCCGCAGCAATCTGTTCTACCTTGATCTTTTCGCCAGCTGCAACGCGATACTGCTTGCCGCCGGTTTTTATGACTGCGTACATTGAAAACCTCTAAAGTCTGAGAGTTCCATGAAATGATTTCCACGGAGCCGGCAATTCTAGCACGCATGCATTTTTTCTGCTGGCATACCCCTAGGAAGCGATTCAGGATCTCCGGTGGCCGCGCGGAATGGGATGCCAGGCGCAGGTGCGCGGCAAGGCTTGCTCCTTGCAAGCGACCGCAATGCCACAGACTGCCCGCAAAGCCTCTGTTCACTTGAACGGGCTCTGAGGACACCACGCAAAACCCTGTTGCATCTTCCTATAATCGTGAGTCCACTTGGCGGTTCATCACCTTGACTACAGAAATTTCCACATCCAATCCGCTTGCCTTGATCGCAGATGACATGCGCGAAGTGGATATCGTCATTGCTCAGCGACTGACAACCAGCGTCCCCCTTATCGCACAGATCTCCCAATACATCATTGCCGCGGGCGGCAAGCGCCTGCGCCCGGCCCTGCTGCTGCTGATCGCCGGCGCCCTTGGACATCAGGGCAAGAACAAATACATTCTGGCCGCCGTGGTGGAGCTGATTCACACCGCGACCTTGCTGCACGACGATGTGGTGGACGAATCCACGCTGCGTCGTGGCAGGGCCACGGCCAACGAGACCTTTGGCAACCCTGCCAGTGTTCTGGTCGGAGACTTTCTGCACACCCGCTCCTTCCAGATGATGGTGGAAGTGGGCAGCATGCGCGTGCTGCAAATCCTGTCCGACGCCACCAACGTGATCGCAGAAGGCGAAGTCCAGCAGCTCATCAACACCCATGATGCTTCGCTGAATGAAGCCGGCTATCTGCACGTCATCCGCTCCAAGACCGCCCAGCTCTTCGAGGCCAGCGCACAGCTGGCAGCCGTACTGGCCGGTGCCACGCCTGAAGTGGAGCAGGCCTGTGCCGCCTATGGCCAGGCACTTGGAACGGCATTCCAGATCATTGACGATGTGCTGGACTACACCGGCAACACTCAGGAAATGGGCAAGAACCTGGGCGATGACCTGCGCGAAGGCAAATGCACCCTGCCACTGATCGCCGCCATGCAGCGCGGCAGCGCCGAGCAGGCCGCCATCGTGCGCAACGCCATCGAACAAGGCTCTACGGATCAACTGGATGCCGTGGTGGAAATCGTGCGCAGCACCGGTGCCCTGGACGTCGCCCGAGCCGCCGCGCACGCGGAAGCCCAGCGCGCCATTGATGCACTGGCCTCGCTGCCAAGCAATGCATACACCGCAAGTTTGCTACAATTGGCCTCTCAGCTTTTGGAGCGCCGCACCTGAATCGCCAGGTGCACCACGGTGTTCGACAAACAAAGCCTGCGGGGTGTAGCTTAGCCTGGTAGAGCGCTACGTTCGGGACGTAGAGGCCGGAGGTTCGAATCCTCTCACCCCGACCAATCTCATTTTTGTCGCAGTTTCTTGCGCCATGTTCAATGACGCGGCATTGACGCATGCATGCGCGCCTGGCGACCTGCCGTTTGCCACAACAAGAATGGTAGGATAGATCCTCTACTCCCCTCCCAGACCTGGATACATGGCTGCTGCCGACACTCTGCAAAAGAACACTCCTGCGCCCATTGCCATCCCAGGTTTAGGCAGGGCCCTGATTTCTGCAGGAAAGGTTTCGCAGCAAGCCGCCGAGAACGCAGCCAAGAAAGCCGCCACAGGCAAGACCCCGTTCATCACCGAGCTCAGCCAGTCTGGTGAAATCAGCGCACTGGAAATTGCCGAAACCATTTCCATGATGTTCAGCACTCCGCTGCTGGACCTCAACGCCATCGACGCCCAGCAACTTCCGCGCGAGCTGCTGGACCCGAAAATCAGCAACGCCTATCGCGTGCTGGCACTCAGCAAGCGCGGCAATCGGCTCACCATCGCCACGGCAGACCCTACTCAGCAGGAAGCAGCCGAGCAGATCAAGTTCACGACTCAGTTACTGGTGGACTGGGTGGTTGTCGAGGCCGACAAGCTGCAAAAGCTCGTCGAGCAGACCGGCAAGAGCGTCAGCGAATCCCTGGACTCCTATTCCAGCTCAGGGGACTTCGACTTTGACGACGTCAAGATCGAGGATGCCCCCGAGGAAAAAGACAATGCCGTCGGCGCCGAGGTCGAGGATGCGCCGGTCGTCAAGTTTCTGCACAAGATGCTGCTGGACGCCTTCAATATGCGCGCGTCCGACTTGCACTTCGAGCCCTACGAACACAATTACCGCGTGCGCTTTCGCATCGACGGCGAACTGCGCGAGATTGCCTCTCCTCCTATCGCGATCAAGGACAAGCTGGCTTCGCGCATCAAGGTGATCTCGCGCCTGGACATCTCGGAGAAACGCGTTCCGCAAGACGGCCGCATGAAGCTCAAGGTCGGCCCCGATCGCGTCATCGACTTTCGTGTCAGCACCTTGCCCACGCTGTTTGGCGAAAAGATCGTGATCCGTATTCTGGACCCGAGCTCGGCCAAGATGGGCATCGATGCCCTCGGCTACGAGCCCGAGGAGAAAGAGCGCCTGCTCAAGGCCATCAACCGCCCCTACGGCATGATTCTGGTCACCGGCCCCACGGGCTCGGGCAAGACCGTGTCGCTGTACACCTGCCTGAACCTGCTCAACCAGCCGGGCGTGAACATTGCCACCGCCGAAGACCCTTCCGAAATCAACATGCCCGGCGTCAACCAGGTAAATGTGAACGAAAAGGCCGGCCTGACCTTTGCTGCTGCGCTCAAGTCCTTTCTGCGCCAGGATCCGGACATCATCATGGTCGGCGAAATCCGCGACCTGGAAACCGCCGACATCTCGATCAAGGCTGCCCAGACCGGGCACCTGGTGCTGTCCACGCTGCACACCAATGACGCTCCGACCACGCTGACGCGCATGCGCAATATGGGCATCGCCCCTTTCAATATTGCCTCCAGCGTGATTCTGATCACCGCCCAGCGTCTGGCGCGACGCCTGTGCGCGCAGTGCAAGGAACCCGCCGACATACCGCACGACGCCCTGATCGATGCCGGCTACGACGAAGCCGAACTCGACGGCAGCTGGGTCAGCTACAAGCCTGTCGGCTGCCCTGCCTGCAACAACGGCTACAAGGGACGTGTCGGTATTTATCAGGTGATGCCCATCAGCGAAGAGATTCAGCGCATCATCCTGCGTGACGGCAGCGCCCTGGAGATTGCCGCACAGGCCAAGGCCGAAGGAGTACGCTCTCTGCGCGGCTCGGGCCTGCATAAAGTCAAGCTGGGTCTGACCTCACTCGAAGAAGTGCTGGCGGTCACCAACGAATAAAACCAGTATCAGTGAGGGAACGCCATGGCAAGCGCAGCGTCCAAGGGAATCAAGGAATTTCTCTTCGAGTGGGAAGGCAAGGACCGCAACGGCAAGATCGTTCGCGGCGAGACTCGTGCCGGCGGAGAAAACCAGATCCAGGCCATGCTGCGCCGCCAGGGCGTGACTCCGTCCAAGATCAAGAAGCGCAGGACCCGCGGCGGCAAGAAGATCAAGCCCAAGGACATTGCGCTGTTCACGCGCCAGCTGGCCACCATGATGAAGGCCGGCGTGCCGCTGCTGCAGTCTTTCGACATCGTGGGCCGGGGCAACACCAACCCCAACGTCACCAAGCTGCTCAACGACATCCGCTCCGATGTGGAAACCGGCACTTCGCTGAGCGCCGCCTTTCGCAAGTTTCCGCTCTACTTCAACAGCCTCTACTGCAACCTGGTGGAGGCCGGCGAGGCCGCAGGTATTCTGGAGTCGCTGCTGGACCGTCTTGCCACCTATATGGAAAAGACGGAAGCCATCAAGTCCAAGATCAAGTCGGCGCTGATGTACCCCACGTCGGTCATGATCGTGGCCTTCGTCGTGGTGACCGTGATCATGATCTTCGTGATCCCGGCCTTCAAGGAGGTCTTCACCTCCTTTGGCGCCGACCTGCCCGCGCCCACGCTGCTGGTGATGGGCATCAGCGATTACTTTGTCCAGTACTGGTGGCTGATCTTCGGCGTGCTGGGCGGCGGCATCTATTTCTTCATGCAGGCCTGGAAGCGCAACGAGCGCGTACAGCAGTTCATGGACCGCACCATACTCAAGCTGCCCATCTTCGGCGTGCTGATCGAGAAGTCCTGCGTGGCCCGCTGGACACGTACGCTGTCCACCATGTTTGCCGCCGGCGTGCCGCTGGTCGAGGCGCTGGACTCCGTGGGAGGCGCCTCGGGCAACTACCTCTACAAAAACGCCACCGACAGGATTCAGTCGGAAGTCTCCACGGGCACCAGCCTGACCGTGGCCATGGCCAATGCCAATATCTTCCCTTCCATGGTGCTGCAGATGTGTGCCATCGGCGAGGAATCGGGCGCCATCGACCATATGCTGGGCAAGGCAGCCGATTTCTATGAAAGCGAAGTCGACGAAATGGTGGCGGGCCTCTCCAGCCTGATGGAGCCCATCATCATCGTCTTCCTGGGCACCTTGATCGGCGGCATCGTGGTGTCCATGTATCTGCCTATCTTCAAGCTGGGTCAAGTGGTCTGATGATTTCCGAACTGGTGTTGAATGCCGCTGCCGGCGGCGTGCTGGGCTTGCTGATCGGCAGCTTTCTGAATGTGGTGATCCACCGCCTGCCTCTGATGATGGAGCAGGAATGGCATGCCGAAGGTGCGCAATGGGCCGAGGAACAAAAGGACAAGGGCGCCAGAATCGAGCTGCCGCCGGCCAAGCCTGCCATCACGCTGAGCCAGCCTCGTTCGCGCTGCCCGCATTGCGGCCATCAGATCGCCTGGTACGAGAACATTCCCGTGCTCAGCTATCTGTTTCTGCGCGGACGCTGCGCCGAGTGCAAAACCCCCATCAGCCTGCGCTACCCTGTGGTTGAACTGGTCTGCGCCGCGCTGTTTGCCTTCTGCCTGGGCCGCGACGGCCTGACCGCCACCGGCTTTGCCTGGTGCGGCTTCAGCGCGGCGCTGCTGGCGCTTGCACTGATAGACTGGGACACCACGTTCTTGCCGGACTCCATCACTCTGCCCCTGCTCTGGGCCGGCCTGATCGCCTCCGCACTGCAGTGGACCAGCGTGCCTCTGCAACAATCGCTGTGGGGCGCCGTCGCAGGCTATATGTCGCTATGGCTGATCTTCTGGGCCTTCAAGCTGGCAACAGGCAAGGAAGGCATGGGCTACGGCGACTTCAAGCTGTTTGCCGCACTCGGTGCCTGGTTTGGCTGGCAGGCACTGGTGCCCATCATTCTCATGGCATCGGTCGTGGGCGCCGTCATCGGCATTGCGCTCAAGATCAACAGCAAGCTGCGCGAAGGCGGCTATGTGCCCTTCGGCCCTTTTCTTGCCGGCGGCGGTTTCGTCAGCCTGATCTGGGGCCCGCAGGCGGTGCTCAGCTTTGCAGGCCTGTAAGCCATGAAAGTCGCACCCGAGCGCTCACCATTCAGACTGGGGCTGACGGGCGGCATCGGCAGCGGCAAAAGCACGGTAGCAGCCAGGCTGCAGGCATGCGGCGCAACGCTGATCGATGCCGACCATATCTCGCGCAGCCTGACGGCAAGCGGCGGCATGGCCCTGCCCCTCATCGCTCAGGCTTTTGGTGCCGATCTGATCGACGCACAGGGCGCCCTCAACCGCGCCCGCATGCGCGAGCTGGTCTTCGCCGATCCGTCCGCGCGCCAGCGCCTGGAAGCCATTCTCCACCCCCTGATCGCCGAGCAGACCCGGCAGCAGCATGAAGCGGCCGTGGCTGCGGGCAGCAAGCTCATCGTGCACGACATTCCGCTGCTGGTCGAGTCCGGCCACTGGCGAACACGCCTGGATGGCGTGCTGGTCGTGGACTGCCGCGAGAGCACGCAGACAGAGCGCGTCATGGCGCGCAGCGCTCTCACACGCGAGGCCGTGCAGGCCATCATCGACACCCAGGCCACGCGTGCCCAGCGTCTGGCCACGGCCGACTGGGTCATCTATAACGATGACGGGGTCACAATCGGAACTCTCCACGCATATACCGATCAAATCGCTGCATGGTTCGGGCTATGATGCAGACCATGGCTTGGCCTGTGCGTGTGATCGCCGCATGTGCACGTTGACCGCTGATTCCTGTGCACCCCGAGGAGCCCAGCAAACGTGATCCTGTACGAATATCCTTTTAACGAGCGTCTGAGAACTTATCTGCGTCTTGAGCAGTTGTATCGCCGTTTGCGCGAGCTGCTGACCCGCGCGCATTCGGTCGATCATCATTTCGCCCTGATCACCATCTTCGAGATCATGGATGTGGCCTCGCGCAGCGATCTGCGGGCCGACATCATCAAGGACCTGGAGCGCCAGAAGCACCTGCTGGACGTGTTGCGCGACAACCCCGATATTTCCCAGCACATGCTGCACCAGGTGGCGCGCCAGGTGGAGAGCTGCTTTGCCACCATCAATGCACAGACCGGCAAGACCGGCCAGGCGCTGACCGAGAACGAATGGCTGATGTCCATACGCAGCCGTGTGGGCATACCCGGCGGCACCTGCAGCTTTGACCTGCCGGCCTATCACGCCTGGCAGAACCTCGATCCGCGCTACCGCCAGCGCGACCTCGAAGACTGGGCCGGCGAGCTGACCCCGCTGGGTCAGGCGCTTGAGCTGATCCTGCAGCTGCTGCGCGAAACCGGCATTCCCCAGCGCGTGGTGGCCGAGCAAGGCGTGTTCCAGCAGGCCATGCCGGCCGGCCGCAGCTTCCAGCTGCTGCGCCTGCGCATAGACCCACATCTGAATCTGGTGCCGGAGATCAGCGGCAACCGCCTGCTGGTGTCGGTGCGCCTGCTCAAGCTGGCCCATGGCAGCAAGCCCCAGCCCTGCAATGACGACGCCACTTTCGAGCTCACGCTCTGCGCATAAGTAAGTCCTCGGCAGTCTTCTCGTCCCGATTGAGCCGCACATTGCGGCTCAATGGCTTTCAGGGTCGGCCACCCGTGTTTTCCAGCTGTGATACATCTACGCCATGAGCACTGACAAGCAATCCCCCACCATGGTGACATGCCCGACCTGCGGCGGCCCCAGCGTTTTTTTGCCCAGCAACAAATTCCGCCCCTTCTGTAGCGAGCGTTGCCGCAATATCGACCTGGGCGCCTGGGGCAATGAAGAATTCCGCGTTCCGGCTCAGACGCCTCCCGAAGATGCGCCATTTGGTGATCCACGCACGGAAAACTAAGCGAGGCTGCAAAAACAAGAGCGCCTTGCACCTGGCATGTCTTGATTTCAGCTTGATTGACCAAGTAAATCGAGATTCAACCAGCGCAAGGCGCTCTTTATTTAAGAGCATACCGTTTCAGGCCAGAGGCTGCTGCGCCTCGTAATGGCTTTGATCAAAGACCAGGCCGCGCTCCTCGCTCAGCCATTGCAGCACGGGGTAGGCGCCCGGCAGGACGGGGTGCACATCAAGCGGCAACTGCTGCCAGGCCATCTGCTGGCCTTCGCGCATCTCGAACTCGCCCGTCCATTCCGTCACCTTGCACCAGTGCAGACGCACCAGCGCATGCGGGTAGTCATGCTCGGTCACCTTCCAGGCATGGGCCTGGCCAATGGTCACGCCCAGCTCTTCGATCAGCTCGCGGCGCAAAGCCTGCTCCACGCTCTCGCCGGCCTCCAGCTTGCCGCCAGGAAACTCCCAATAGCCCGCATAAGGCTTGCCTGCAGGGCGGCTTGAAATCAGCAGCGCCCCATCGGATTCGCGCAACAGCACGCCCACGGCAACTTCCGTGTGCTTGCGCTGCGCCTGTGTTTCAGCAGTCACTTCCACAACACTCTTTCTTCATTCCAGGTCTGCTTCTTCAGCCAGACCATCCACATCTTCAATGCGCTTCTTGACCGTCACGGGGCGCTCGTTGCGGCCCGCGTAGTCGCGCGCGAACTGGTGGGCCACACGGCCGCTGCGCGAGCCGCGCTCCAGCGCCCAGACCAGGGCTTCGGGTCTGGCCGCCTCGATGGTGGCCTGGTCCACGCCCAGCGCAGACAGCCACTGCGCCACCACGCGCAGATACTCGTCCTGGCTGAAGGGGTAGAAGCTCACCCAGAGACCGAAGCGCTCGGACAGGGAAATCTTTTCCTCCACCACCTCGCCGGGATGGATCTCGCCGTTCTCGCCTTTTTGCTGCGCCAGGTTGTCCGTCATGTACTCGGGCAGCAGATGGCGGCGATTGCTGGTGGCATAGACCAGCACATTCGGCGTGGCCGCGGAAACCGAGCCATCCAGCATGGACTTCATGGCCTTGTAGCCGGGCTCGCCCTCTTCAAAGCTCAGATCGTCGCAATAGATGATGAATTTCTCGCTGCGGCCGGCGACCACGTCGACGATGTCGGGCAGATCGGTCAGATCGGCCTTGTCCACCTCGATCAGACGCAGGCCCTGGGGCGCAAAGCTGTGCAGGCAGGCACGGATCAGCGAGGACTTGCCCGTGCCGCGCGCACCCGTCAGCAACACGTTGTTGGCCGTGCGACCGCTGACGAACTGCTCGGTATTGCGCGCAATCTTTTCCTTTTGCACGTCGATGTTCTGCAGATCGGACAGCTGCATGGCGCCCACATGGCGCACCGGCTCCAGCACGCCGCAGCCGTTGGCGCGCTTGCGGTAGCGCCAGGCAATCGCCGCATCCCAGTCGGCGGGTGCCTGCAGGGGCTGGGGCAGCACGGACTCGATGCGCTGCATCAATTGCTCGGCACGCTCGACCAGGCGCTCCAAAGGGTTCATCACATCTTGCACGATCGAATCTCCATCTGTTTTTATAGCTGTTAGCGCTTGATACTGCTTGATTTCAATGAGAAAAATAACTGAAATCAACTAAATACAAGCGATAGCAGCTGCTTAATTTATAGCCCTATCACTTTAAAACTGGCGCACCCCAAACCAGAGACAGCGAGCAAGCGCCGCCGCGCAGCGAGGCTGTCGTCCCCCTCCCATAGCGCGCAGCGCGTAGAGAGAGGGGGAAGCGGCGGAGCCGCCCAGGCGCCGCCGCTCAGGGGGTGATCATTTACGACCGGTAATCAGCATTGATGGTCACATATTCGTGACTCAGATCGCAGGTCCATACCGTTTGCGCGGCATCGCCACGACCCAGCACCACGCGCACCACGATCTCCTGCTGCTTCATCACGCGCTGACCGTCTTCTTCCTTGTAAGAAGGATTGCGGCCGCCGTCGACCACCACATGCACATCGTCCAGGTACAGATCGATCTTGGTCTGGTCCAGGTCGGCAATGCCGGCATAGCCCACAGCGGCCAGGATGCGGCCCAGGTTGGGGTCGGAAGCAAAAAAGGCCGTCTTGACCAGGGGCGAGTGGGCAATGGAGTAAGCAACCAAACGGCACTCTTCCTCATTCTTGCCGCCCTCGACCTTGACGCTGATGAACTTGGTGGCGCCCTCGCCATCGCGAACAATCGCTTGGGCGAGCTTTTGTGCCACTTCCAGCAATGCTGCCTTGAGCTGCTCGCCTTCGGCGCTGGAGAGCTCCTTGATCTGGGCATTGCCTGCCTTGTGGGTGGCGATCAGCACGAACGAGTCATTGGTGGAGGTGTCGCCATCGATGGTCACGCGGTTGAAGGAGCCGTCGGCCAACTCCTTGACCAGGGGCTGCAGCAGCTCGGGTGCGATCGCCACATCGGTAGCCAGAAAGCCCAGCATGGTCGCCATATTGGGGCGGATCATGCCCGCGCCCTTGCTGATGCCGGTGATGGCAACCGTCTTGCCGCCAATGCTGACGCTGCGGCTGAAAGCCTTGGGCAAGGTGTCGGTGGTCATGATGCCTTCGGCAGCCGTGGCCCAGTTATCCGCCTTGGCAGCAGCAATGGCCTTGGGCATGCCCGCCACGATGCGGTCCACGGGCAGCTCTTCCATGATCACGCCGGTGGAAAAAGGCAGGATCTGGCCCGCGTTCAGGTCCAGCTCCTTGGCCAGAGCCGCGCAGGTGGCGCGGGCATTGGCCAGACCGGCGGCGCCGGTGCCTGCATTGGCATTGCCGGTGTTGATGACCATGGCGCGGATGCCGGTGCCGGCCGCCAGATGCTCGCGGCAGATCTGCACGGGAGCGGCGCAGAAACGGTTCTGGGTGAACACGCCGGCCACCGAGGCGCCTTCGTCGAGCAGGAACACCGTCAGGTCCTTGCGATTGGCCTTGCGCACGCCGGCTTCGGTAACGCCAATGCGAACGCCATTGATCGCCAGCAGATCAGCGGCGACGGGAGCGGAAAGATTCACGGACATTTCTGTATGTTCCTGAGGAAAGCCTCCCCCTGAGCCGCTGCGCGGCTTCCCCCTGAGGGGGACGACATCTTCGCCGCGAGGCGGCTCTTGCTCGATGTCTCCGGCCAAGAGCGCGCCCCGTGCAGCAGCCTAGGGGTCGAAAGTTAAAACGTTCCCCATTATCGGAACAATCAAGCCGACCTCAGGCTTTACTGGCATTGCCCGAGTAAAAAGCCAACGCACAAATGCAAACACGGGCCAATGCCCGTGTTGTAAATGCAGCTTGAGACGCACTACCCAAGCCAGAGCCATCCTCACGGCTGGGCCGTGAGTTCCCCTTGGAGCAATGCGCGAAGCGCCTCAGGGGGTCAGGACAGCTTGCCGTGGCAAAGCTTGAACTTCTTGCCGCTGCCGCAGGGGCAAGGGTCGTTGCGGCCCACGTGCACGCCCTCGGGCATGGCCAGAGGCTCGGCCAGCATCACGTCGTCCTCGATGCTCATGCCTTCGGTTTCCGAGGGCGAGGCATAACTCATGTGCTCCAGGCTCTGCGCACCGCGCTCGTTCATGGCGACGGCGGCTTCGTCCATCTCTTCGCGCGAGCGGACCTGGACCGTCATCAGCACGCGGGTGACTTCGGTCTTGACCTGATCGATCAGCTGGCGGAACAGCTCGAAAGCCTCGCGCTTGTATTCCTGCTTGGGCTGCTTCTGGGCATAGCCGCGCAGGTGAATGCCCTGGCGCAGATAGTCCAGCGCGGCCAGGTGGTCGCGCCAGTTGGTGTCGAAGCTCTGCAGCAGCACGGCACGCTGGAATTGCGTGAAGTTCTCCTGGCCGATCATGGCCACCTTGGCGTCGAACAGATCGTGGGCCGCCTTGACGACCTTCTCCAGAATGTCTTCGTCGGTGATGGATTCGGAACCCGCCACGTCCTGCTGCAAGGAAAGATCGATCTGCCATTCGCTGGCCAGCGCCTTCTCCAGGCCGGGCACATCCCACTGCTCTTCCATGGACTCGGCCGGCACGTACTGACGCACCAGGTCGGTGATCACGTCCTCGCGCATCGCGGCCAGCATGCCATTCAGGTCTGTGGAATCCAGAATGTCGTTGCGCTGCTGGTAGATCACCTTGCGCTGGTCGTTGGCCACGTCGTCATATTCGAGCAGTTGCTTGCGCATGTCGAAGTTGCGTGCTTCGACCTTGCGCTGCGCCGACTCGATGGAGCGGGTCACGATGCCGGCCTCGATGGCTTCGCCTTCGGGCATCTTCAGGCGGTCCATGATGGCCTTGACTCGGTCGCCCGCGAAGATGCGCATCAGCTGGTCGTCCAGGCTCAGATAGAAACGCGAAGAGCCGGGGTCGCCCTGGCGGCCCGAGCGGCCGCGCAGCTGGTTGTCGATACGGCGCGACTCATGACGCTCGGTGGCGATGATGCGCAGACCGCCCAGTGCCACGATCTTGTCGTGGGCCACCTGCCAGTCGGCACGCAGCTGCTCGATCTGCTGCTGGCGCTCGGTCTCGCTGAGCGCCTCGTTGCTCTCGATGGCCTTGAGCTGCTTGTCGATATTGCCGCCCAGCACGATGTCGGTACCACGACCGGCCATATTGGTGGCGATGGTGATCATGCCTTCGCTGCCCGCCTGGGCAATGATGTCGGCCTCGCGCTCATGCTGCTTGGCGTTGAGCACCTGATGGGGCAGCTTTTCGCGCGTCAGCAGCTGGTCGATGATTTCGGAGTTCTCGATCGAGGTCGTGCCGACCAGCACGGGCTGGCCGCGCTCGTAGCACTCGCGGATGTCCTTGATCGCCGCGTCGTACTTTTCCTTGGTGGTCTTGTAGACGCGATCGAGCTGGTCCTGGCGCTTGCTGGGCTTGTTGGGCGGCACCACCACGGTTTCCAGGCCATAGATTTCCTGGAATTCGTAGGCCTCGGTGTCGGCCGTACCGGTCATGCCCGACAGCTTCTTGTACAGACGGAAGTAGTTCTGGAAGGTGATCGAGGCCATGGTCTGGTTCTCGGCCTGGATGGCCACACCTTCCTTGGCTTCCACGGCCTGGTGCAGGCCATCGCTCCAGCGACGACCGGCCATCAGACGGCCGGTGAACTCGTCCACGATCACGATTTCGTCGTTCTGCACCACATAGTGCTGGTCGCGGAAATACAGCTGGTTGGCACGCAGCGCGGCGTACAGATGATGCACCAGAGAGATGTTGGAGGGGTCGTACAGGGACGAGCCTTCGGCGATCAGGCCGGCATGGGCCAGCAGGCGCTCGGCCGCTTCATAGCCTTGATCGGTCAGGTAGACCTGATGGGATTTCTCATCGACCGTGAAATCGCCGGGCTTGGTCACGCCTTCACCCGTACGGGGATCGGCTTCGCCCTCCTGACGCACCAGGTTCGGCACGATCTGGTTCATGGCCACGTACATGGCCGTGTGATCTTCGGCCGGACCGGAGATGATCAGCGGAGTACGCGCCTCGTCGATCAGGATGGAGTCCACCTCGTCGACGATGGCGTAGTTCAGCACGCGCTGCACGCGGTCGCCGGGCTCGTACACCATGTTGTCACGCAGGTAGTCGAAGCCGTATTCGTTGTTCGTGCCGTAGGTGATGTCGGAGTTGTATGCCTGCTGCTTTTGTTCGCGCGACAGATTGGGCAGGTTGATGCCCACCGACAGACCGAGGAAGTTGTAGAGGCGAGCCATGGTCGTGGCATCGCGATTGGCCAGGTAATCGTTGACGGTCACGACATGCACGCCCTCGCCCGACAGGGCATTGAGGTACACGGGCAGCGTCGCGGTCAGCGTCTTGCCTTCTCCGGTGCGCATTTCGGCAATCTTGCCGTAATGCAGCGCCATGGCGCCCAGCATCTGCACGTCGAAGTGACGCATCTTCATGACGCGCTTGGAGCCTTCACGCACTACGGCAAAGGCTTCGGGCAACAACTCGTCCAGCGCCTCGCCCTTGGCAACGCGGTCCTTGAACTCCTGCGTCTTGGCGCGCAATGCCTCATCGCTGAGCTTTTCGTACTCAGGCTCCATCGCATTGATGCGAGCGACTGTTTTACGGTATTGCTTGAGCAACCGGTCATTGCGGCTGCCGAACAGTTTGGTGAGGAAATTGGTGGCCATGCGTGCGAAGGCACATTGCTTTTTTGCCTGTTGCGCAAAGCAATGTGTCCAGAATCCCTTGATTGTTGGTCTTCAGATGGGGCCGTCCCTGCGGCAGTCAAGAGCCACACCCGAAATGGGTGAAAAAACCTCCTGACGCACCCCAAACAGGGACAGGACCAAAAAATGATTCTAACCGCGCAAGCCTGCCTTGGCTTTTCGCCACTCCAGAGCACGTATGGGATTGCACCGCACGCGCAAATAGCCGGCACTGCGGCATTCATTCCCGGCTGAGCTAAGCTCGGGCTTGCCCTTGCCCAACTGTTTGCCGCTCGCATGACCATTGTTCGCCGCCATCACGCCGTAACTGCCATCAATGCCATGGAGTCTTCTCCCACATTGGCGCGCCTGGCAGCACTGACTCAGGACTCCAGCAACCGGCTCAAAGCCGTTTTACCCCTGGTTCCGCCCATGCTGCGCGCCAGCTTGCAGGCCGGCCCCATTGATGAAGACGGCTGGTGCCTGATTGTTAAAAACAACGCTGCTGCTGCCAAAGTGCGCCAATTGCTGCCGGCCATGGCGGCTCATCTGCGCACCAAAGGCTGGGCTGTCAACAGCATCCGCATCAAGGTTCAGGCCTGACAAGACCTTTTTAGAGGCAGAAAAACAAAAAAGGCCTCCGAAGAGACCTATTTGTTTGGTGCCGGTTGTCGGATTCGAACTGACGACCTACCGCTTACAAGGCGGGTGCTCTACCAACTGAGCTAAACCGGCGAAGACTGAATTCTAACGTAGAAATTCAGCCCCAAAAGAAGAATCCTGAAATTTCCCGATCTGCCGGCAAAAACACTGGCCGGACTACTTCACACGCTTGAGCGCCGGACGACCACCTGCGGGTGGCGGCGTACGAGGAGCATCATCTTCGCCGGAAGCTTCTGTTTCCGCCTTGACGGGAACCAGTTGCACCACACGCTCGGCCGAGGACTCCTCATCCGACTCCATGTCGGGCTCGGCATCCTCCATCGATGGCGCATCGTCGTCCTCCTCGGGCGGGAAGGCCATGCCCTGGCCGGTCTCGCGGGCATAGATGGCCATGACGTTCGCCACAGGCACCATGATTTCCCGTGGCTGGCCACCAAAGCGTGCCTTGAATTCAACATACTCATTGCCGATCAGCAGGCCGCTGGTCGCGTCATAGCTGATGTTGAGCACGATTTGACCATCACGCACAAACTCCATGGGCACCTGGGTGCTGCGGTCCACGCGCACGGCAATATGCGGCGTCAAACCATTGTCGGTACACCATTCAAACAATGCCCGCAGCAGATACGGACGGGTTGAAGTCGTTTCAGGGGCTGTCATCTCATTTCCTGACGAATCAAATCCAGAAGATTGCAAAGACAAAAAAGCGGGCAGATGAAGGAAAGCCCTTCAACATGCCCGCTCTGAGCTCATGTGCAATTACTTGCGCATGACCTTTTCAGAGGGAGTCAGTGCTTCAATGTAAGCGGGGCGCGAGAAAATGCGCTCGGCATACTTGAGCAGAGGGGCAGCATTCTTGGACAGCTCGATGCCGTAATAGTCCAGGCGCCACAGCAGGGGAGCAATGGCCACATCCAGCATGGAGAAGTTCTCGCCCATGATGTACTTGTTCTTCAGGAAGATGGGCGCCATCTGGGTCAGGCGGTCACGGATATGGGCACGAGCCTTCTCCAGAGCCTTTTCATTGCCCTTGACGTTGCGCTCTTCCAGAGCGCTCACGTGCACGAACAGTTCCTTTTCGAAGTTCAGCAGGAACAGGCGCACACGGGCACGGTCCACAGGGTCGCCAGGCATCAGCTGGGGATGGGGAAAGCGCTCATCGATGTACTCGTTGATGATGTTGGACTCGTACAGAATCAGGTCGCGCTCGACCAGGATTGGCACTTGACCATAGGGGTTCATCACGGCGATTTCTTCGGGCTTGCTGAACAAGTCCACATCGCGGATCTCGAAATCCATGCCTTTTTCAAACAGCACAAAGCGGCAGCGGTGTGAGAAGGGGCAAGTCGTTCCCGAATAAAGCACCATCATGGTGGAGACTCCTAAAAATCAAAAAGAGTGGGTTGCCCACGGCACCCCACTCTGCACTAACACGGTTTGGCTGCAGACAACTTCTGCACGGCGGCAAAGCCTATTTCACGTCTTTCCAGAACGCGGCATTCAGGCGCCAAGCGATAAAGATGAAGAAGGCCAGGAAAATCAACACGCCCACCCCGATACGGGTTCGGGTGTTCTGAGCCGGCTCCCCCATCCATTGCAGGTAATTCACCAGATCGCCAACTGCCTGATCGTACTGCACTGCGCTCATCTTGCCAGGAGACACCTGCTCCCAACCCTTGAAGACCTGGGTCTTAGTTCCATGGTCGTCATGCTCTTCGAAGATGGCGCGACGCTCACCCTGCAGCTCCCACAGCGCATGCGGCATGCCTACGCTGGGAAAGGCAAGATTATTCCAGCCCGTGGCCTTGGTGTCATCCCTGTAGAAAGTACGCAAGAAGGTATACAGGTAATCAGCGCCCGAGCCGCCCGAGCCGGCACGCGAGCGCGCGATCACGGTCAGGTCGGGAGGGTTGGCACCGAACCACTCCTTGGCTTCCTTTGGATTGATGGCTGCCTTCATGGTCTCACCCACCTTGTCGGTGGTGAACAACAGATTGTCCTTGATGTCCTGATCGGTCAGACCGATGTCCTTCAAGCGATTGAAACGCATGAAGGCAGCGGAGTGGCAGCTCAGGCAGTAGTTGACAAAGATCTTGGCACCATTTTGCAGGGATGCCGTGTCGCTGGTGTTGACTGGCGCCTTGTCCCAGTGGATGCCGCCTTCAGAAGCTTGCGCTGCACCGGCAATACCCAGGGCTGCAACCAGGGTCAGAATCAGTTTCTTCATTCTTGTTCTCTCCTGCTTCAGTGAGGCTTGAAGGTGACACGCTCGGGCACGGGCTTGGTTTCACCCAAGCGGCTCCACCAGGGCATGAGCAGGAAGAAGCCGAAGTAGAACAGCGTGCCGACCTGCGACACCTTCTCGCCCACCGGCGACGGAGGCTGCACCCCCAGATAGGCCAGGACGACGAAGTTCACCACAAACACTGCATACACATATTTGTGCCAGCTGGGGCGATAGCGGATCGACTTGACCGGGCTGCAATCGAGCCAGGGCAGGGCAAACAGGATGATGACCGCACCACCCATGACGACCACGCCCCAGAACTTGGCATCGATGGACAGCATCATGGCGATGGCACCCAGGGCCACGATGGCGACAGCACCCTTGGCAAAACCGGGCAGACGCGACTTGAGAATGCCGTAGCCGGCACCCAGCACCACGCAGGCGATCAGCACATACATCATCTCGCTGGTGATGGCACGCAACATCGAATAGAAGGGCGTGAAATACCAGACAGGGGCAATGTGATTGGGCGTCTTGAGCGGGTCGGCAGGGATGAAGTTGTTGTACTCCAGGAAGTAGCCGCCGAACTCGGGCGCAAAGAACACCACGGCCGAGAACAGGAACAGGAACACCGTCACGCCAAAGATGTCATGCACCGTGTAGTAAGGATGAAAGGGCACGCCATCCAGAGGGCGGCCCTTTTCATCCTTGGGCGCATTCGGGCCCTTGATCTCGATACCGTCGGGATTGTTGGAGCCCACATCGTGCAGCGCCAGCAAATGCGCAACCACCAGACCCAGCAGCACCAGAGGCACGGCGATCACGTGGAAGCTGAAGAAGCGGTTCAGAGTCGCATCGCCCACCACATAGTCGCCACGGATCAGCAGAGCCAGATCGGGACCGACAAAGGGGATGGCGGAGAACAGGTTCACGATCACCTGGGCGCCCCAGTACGACATCTGGCCCCAGGGCAGCAGATAGCCCATGAAGGCTTCGGCCATCAGCACCAGGAAGATGGCGCAGCCGAAGATCCAGACCAGCTCACGCGGTTTGCGGTAAGAACCGTACAGAAGACCGCGGAACATATGCAGATAGACCACCACAAAGAACGCCGAGGCGCCTGTGGAGTGCATGTAGCGGATCAGCCAGCCCCAGGGCACATCACGCATGATGTATTCCACCGAAGCAAATGCCTTTTCGGCATCGGGCTTGTAGTGCATCACCAGGAAGATGCCGGTGACGATCTGGATCACCAGCACCAGCAGCGCCAGCGAGCCGAAGATGTACCAGAAGTTGAAGTTCTTGGGAGCGTAGTACTCCGACATATGGACGCGGTACGCATCGAATGCCGTCGGAAACCGGTTCTCCAGCCAGTTCATGGCCTTCGCTCCGGTTGTGGAGTTCGGGTCGATTTGCTTGAATTCGTGAGCCATTGTTCTTGTCTCCCTCAGGCTGCCTTGGTGTCTTCACCAATCAGCAGCTTGGTGTCGGACAGATACATATGTGGCGGCACTTGCAGGTTGTCCGGCGCTGGCTTGTTCTTGAACACCCGGCCGGCCATGTCAAAGGTGGAGCCATGGCATGGGCACAGGAAACCGCCCTTCCAGTCTGCAGGCAGCGAAGGCTGAGGCCCGGCGACGAACTTGTCGGTGGGAGAGCAGCCCAGATGCGTGCAGATGCCCACGACCACCAGGATTTCAGGCTTGATGGAGCGCGCTTCATTGCGCGCATAGGGAGGAGTGAACTCTTCGGGATGACGCGCCGAGGTCGGGTCTGCCAGTTCGCCATCGAGGCCGGGCAAGTCCTTGAGCTGCTCGGGTGTGCGCTTGATGATCCACACCGGCTTGCCACGCCACTCGACGGTGAGCTTCTCACCATCCTTGAGATTGGAGATATCCACCTCTACCGCAGCGCCTGCTGCTTTGGCTTTTTCAGAAGGCTGGAAGGAGCTCACGAAAGGGACGGCCGTTGCCACACCGCCCACGGCACCAGCACATGCTGACGTGATGATCCACGTGCGCTTGCTGGAGTCGACTGGAGAGTCACTCATGGATTTCCTCGAAGTACATCGCTTGATTTGGGGTCAACTGCAAATTCTAGCGGTGGGGTTATGGTTATTCCAGCCCCAGTCCGACGTTGACAACCGCCAAAGTCACGCAATACTGCGCTATCTCAAACTCTTAGTGACTGGAACTGCTTATGGGCATGATGCAAGAATTCCGCGAGTTCGCAATCAAGGGAAACGTCATGGATCTTGCCGTGGGCGTGATCATCGGCGGCGCGTTCGGGAAAATCGTTGATTCCGTGGTCAACGACCTCATCATGCCTCTGGTGGGCCTGTTCTTTGGCAAGCTGGATTTTTCCAACCTATTCGTCGTTCTGGGCACCATGCCCGAAGGAGTTCCACGCACTCTGGATGCACTGAAAAAAGCCGGCATTCCCGTATTTGCCTATGGCAACTTCATCACGGTTGCGGTGAACTTCGTGATTCTGGCCTTCATCATTTTCATGATGGTCAAACAGATAAACCGCCTCAAACGCGAGGCTCCGCCTGCACCGGAGCAAGCGCCCGCTACGCCCGAAGACATTCAGCTGCTGCGCGAGATCCGCGACAGCCTCAATCGCAAGGCCTGAGAGCGTTCAGCCCAGTGAGAAAAAGCCTGCTGACCTCCAGCAGGCTTTTTTCATGGCATCGAGCATTCGGCGCGACCCAGCACAATGCATGAATCCTTCCTGCAAGTGCCTGGATGCCTGAAGCATTGACGACTGGTGAACCCGCAGTTGAAGTCCCATCAACTCGCCAGGCTGCGGGCCATATGCACGGCTTCAAGCAGGCTGGCCTCATCGGCCACGCCCTGACCGGCAATATCAAAAGCCGTGCCATGGTCGGGACTGGTGCGTACCAACGGCAAACCCAGGGTCACATTGACGCCTTTTTCCACACCCAAATATTTGACTGGGATCAACCCTTGGTCGTGGTACATCGCCAACACCACATCGAATTCACCCGGGTGGGCCGGCGTATTTCGCGCCCGCATGAAGACCGTGTCCGGCGCAAACGGTCCCTGCACATTCATGCCTTCGGCCTGCGCTGCCGCGATCGCCGGGGCAATGATTTCGATTTCCTCACGTCCAAAGATACCGCCCTCGCCCGCATGCGGATTGAGCCCAGCCACAGCAATGCGAGGCGCGCGCCCCAGGTTCCTGCCCAGCGCCTGATGCGTGATGCGCAAGGTCTGCAGAATCTGCGGCCCGGTCACGGCCTCGATGGCCTCGCGCAGCGACACATGGATGCTGACCAGCACGGTGCGCAACTCGTCATTGGCCAGCATCATGCGCACCGGCATCTGCTCCAGCGAAACGCCCGCATGGACGGCCGCCTCGGCCTGCAGCAGCTCCGTATGCCCAGGAAAAGTCACGCCGGCCAGATGCAGTGCCTCTTTATGCAAGGGAGCCGTAACCATGGCGGCAATCTCGCCACGCAAAGCCGCCTGCGCGGCCCAGACCACGCATTGCGCCGCGGCCTGCCCGGCAGCCGCGCAAATCCGACCATAGGGCTGAGGCCCCGCCAGCCCCGGCAGGTTCAGCAGTGCAACAGCACCCTCCGGAACAGACCAGGCTTCGCCCGGCTCATCGATCACCACCACGGGCTGGGCGATGGCCTGATCGCCGTCAGCGGCCCGGGCGGCCAGCGCTGTGGCACGGCGCAGAGTCTGCAACTCACCCACCACAAAACAGCCACGCATGGCCTGCGGCGCAGCCCGGAAGGCCTTGGCGATGATTTCAGGCCCTATGCCTGCGCAGTCGCCCTGGGTGATGGCGATGGTTTGGGTTGAAGCAATGACGGACATAGGCATCAGAGTTGCCGCAAGCCCCCTGTTCCAAAGTGCTTGCAGTCATCAAAGTGAAAGGCTGAGGCGGATCAGGCCGGGTTGTCGATATCGATGAAGCGGTGCTCCAGCCCGCACTCCCGGGCTACATGGGCCGCCACGGCCGGCGCGCCGTAGCGCTCGGTTGCATGATGGCCGGCAGCGATAAAGCTCACGCCCATCTCGCGTGCCAGATGCATCTGGGGCTCGGAGATCTCGCCGGTGATATAGGCATCGGCGCCGGCGGCAATCGCGGACTCGAAAAAGCCCTGCGCCCCTCCGGTGCACCAGGCCAGCCTGCGGATCGGCTTGTGCTCTTGCGCACCGGCCAGCGTCACCTTGCGCCCCAGCACGCTTTGCACATGCCCTGCCAGGGCGGCGGCATCGGCAAAGTCCACATCGGCCAGCCAGCCCAGGTTCTGCTCGCCAAAGGCCGCCTGGCCCCGCACGCCGAGCCTGGCACCCAGTTGCGCGTTATTGCCCAGTTCGGCATGGGCATCCAGCGGCAGGTGATAGGCAAACAGATTGATGTCATGCGCCAGCAGCAGACGGATGCGCTCCTTGAGCCAGCCCGTGATGCGACCATCCATGCCGCGCCAGAACAGACCGTGGTGCACGAAGACGGCATCGGCCCCGGCCTCGATCGCCGCCTCGATCAAGGCGCGACTGGCCGTCACACCGCTGACGATGCGACGAATCTCACTCTTGCCTTCGACCTGCAGGCCGTTGGGTCCGTAGTCCTTGAAACGTTCGGGCTGCAGCAGCCCGTTGAAAACGGATAACAGGGTGTTTCGCTCAATGCTCATGGCTCGATTGTGCCCAAGCCCGCACGCAGACCCGGCCAGCAAGGCTTTGACAGACGCAAAAAGGGCAGCTCAGAGCTGCCCTTTTTTATCAGAACAAGTGACTTCAAGCCTTCTTGGCTTGCCAGCCCTTGCAGGCCAGGGGCCAGAAGCCCATGGCCATGCCCAGCACGCCCATGGCCGCCACATAGTGGGCGGGAGCCATCACATCCACCTGCTGCCATACGGACACCAGCATCGGTGTCAGACCGCCGAACACGGCATAGGCCATGTTGTAGGAGAAGGACAGACCGGTGAAGCGCACCTCGGGCGGGAAGGCCCGCACGCCCACCACGGGCAGCAGCGAGATGGAGCCCACGAAGAAGCCCACGGTCGCATAGTTGCAGATCAGCGATGCCTCGTTGCCAGGCAGGTTCAGGTAGAACAGATAGGCCGTGGCCGTCATGCCGCCCCAGCCGATGAGCATGGTCAGCTTGGTGCCGATCTTGTCGGACAGCCAGCCCCAGAACACGCAGCCTATGGTCAGCGTCACGGTCGCCACTGCATTGGCCTTCAGGGCCATGGCAGGTTCGATGTGGAACACCTTTTGCAGATAGGCTGGTGTGAACAGAATCACCACCACGATCGCCGTGGACAGCACCCAGGTCATCAGTGCCACGACGACACAGGCTTCGCGGTGGTCGCGCAGGATGGTCTTGATCGGCAGTTCGCGGTCGGCGGCCTTGCGGGCCTGCAGCTCCTGGAAGATGGGAGTCTCGTGCAGGAACTTGCGCAGATACACCGACACCAGACCGAAGACACCGCCCAGGATGAAGGGCAGGCGCCAGGCCCAGTCGTGGATCTCGCCCTGGCTGTAGGTGCTGTTGAGCCACACCCCGATGATGGAGCCCAGGAAAATGCCGCCGGTAATGCCGGAGGTCAGTGCGCCGATCGCAAAGCCGTAACGCTTCTGGGGAGCATGCTCGGCCACGAACACCCAGGCACCGGGCATTTCACCGCCGATGGCAGCACCTTGCATCACGCGCATCAGCAGCAGCAGGATGGGAGCGGCCAAGCCTATGGTTTCATAGGTCGGCAGCAGGCCGATGACCAGTGTGGGCACGGCCATCAGGAACACCGACAGCGTGAACATCTTCTTGCGGCCCAGGATGTCGCCGAAGTGGGCAATCAAGATGCCGCCGATGGGGCGCGCCAGATAACCGGCCGCGAAAATGCCCAGCGTCTGCAGCTGGCGCATCCACTCCGGCAGCGAGGCTGGAAAGAACAGGCTGCCGATCACATTGGCAAAAAAGACGAACACCACGAAGTCGTAAAACTCCAGCGTTCCGCCCAGGGCCGATAAGCCCAGGGTCTTGTAGTCCTCCCGGTTCAGGAGACGATTCGGCGCTGCAGCCGGCGCGTCAGCCGATGCAGCGTGGTCAAGCGTAGTCATGGTGTTTCCTAGATCGAACAACAGGACAGCGCGGATAAGGCCGCTGATCACGGGTCAACGTGCAGTGGCAGACCGATTGCGGCGGGCTTCAGATGCAAAGCCACACCAGACTGAATATGAGCACCTTGTGGGCAGTCACTTCAGTAACGGCGGCGTAAGCGCAGTCGAAAAAACATTCTAGGGTTTCCACTCATATATCCTGGACACATAAAACTTTAGGTGCTTGCAGTCCTATAGCCATGGGCCCTGCATTCTGCAATGCTTTGCGTTATGCATTTGCTTGCAAGCAAATGTTCGCTTCGACGCCTGGCGCAGCCATGCTTCACAATGTGGGCTTGTTCCCCTCACTACCTATACGCATTACATGAAACGCACCTGGTTGCTGTTTTCGCAGGTCGTCACCGTGCTGGTGGCTATCTATTTTGTAGTGGCTACCCTACAGCCCACTTGGCTTCAGCGCGGAAATATCCGTAGCAGTGCCGGTGTTTCGCTGCTGCAGGCTCCATCCACTCCAGCGGGTGAAGTCGCTCCCGGCAGCTTTGCGCCTGCCGCGCGCAAGGCCTCGCCCGCCGTGGTCAGCATCAACACCAGCAAGGCGGTTCGCCACCCGCGCGCCAACGACCCCTGGTTCCAGTTCTTCTTTGGCGATCAGGGTCCGCAAGAGCAATCTGGTTTGGGTAGCGGCGTCATCATCAGTCAAGATGGCTACATCCTCACCAACAACCATGTGGTGGAAGGCGCCGACGATATCGAGGTCACGCTGACCGATAGCCGTCAGGCCAAGGCCAAGATCATTGGAACAGACCCCGAGACCGATCTGGCCATTCTCAAGATCGAGCTCGACAAGCTGCCCGTCATCGTGCTGGGCAACTCCGATCAGGTCGCTGTGGGCGACCGCGTGCTGGCCATCGGCAACCCCTTCGGCGTGGGCCAGACAGTGACCAGCGGCATCATCAGCGCTCTGGGCCGCAGCCAGCTGGGCATCAACACCTTCGAGAACTTCATCCAGACCGACGCTGCCATCAACCCCGGCAACTCCGGCGGTGCGCTGGTGGATGCCAACGGCAATCTGCTGGGCATCAACACGGCCATCTACTCGCGCTCTGGCGGCAGCATGGGCATCGGGTTCGCGATTCCCGTCTCCACAGCCAAGATGGTGCTGGACGGCATCGTCAAGGACGGCAAGGTCACGCGCGGCTGGATCGGCGTGGAGCCCAACGAACTCTCACCCGAGCTGGCCGAGACCTTTGGCGTCAAGGCCGATGCCGGCGTCATCATCACCGGCGTGCTGCAGGCCGGCCCCGCCGCCCAGGCCGGCATGCGCCCCGGCGACGTGATCGTCAAGGTGGGCGAGACCGCGACCCGCAATGTCTCCGAGCTGCTGACGGCCGTGGCCTCGCTCAAGCCCGGCGAAGCCGCCAAGTTCGATGTGCGCCGCGGCGACAGCGAAGTCATGCTGGACATCACTCCGGGAGCCCGCCCAGCAGCCAGCACCTTGCAGCAGCAGAGCCGTCCCCGTCGTTGACGGGTACTGCCAACAAGTCCACCAGCCAGCGCCGGTCGCTGGCTTTTTTCATGGTGCGGCCTGTTGCAGGCTGCAGCGGGCCATCACATACCATTAGAAAATACGGCTCTAACGCTTGCAGGTAAAGCTCTGACAGCTATCAAAACAAAAGCCCTTGAATCGCTTCAAGGGCTTTGCAGGAGGTCGGGAACGAAGATCAGTGGCCGTCAGTGGATTTTTCCACTTCCGTGCCCGTGCCTTCCTCGGCATCGGGCGCACGCGATACCCGGCTGAACCAGCCGGCCCCCAGAATGCCGATCTCGTAGAGCAGGCACATGGGCAAGGCCAGGGCCAGCTGGGAAATCACATCGGGCGGCGTGATGACGGCCGCAATCACAAAGGCCAGCACCACGAAATAGCCGCGAAAGGCCTTGAGCTTTTCAATCTCCACCAGGCCAAAGCGCACCAGCAGCATCACCACGATGGGCACCTGGAAAGCCGCCGCAAAAGCGATGTAAAGCGACAGAATCGCTTCCACATACGAGGCGATGTCGGGTGTTGCCGCCACGCTGGCCGGCGTGAAGTGCTGGATGAACTTGAACATATTGCCCAGCACAAAGAACTGTACGAAGGCAATGCCGGCATAGGCCAGCAAGCTGCCGAACAGGATCAGCGGCAGGGCGAACTTCTTCTCGTGGCTGTACAGGCCCGGTGCCACAAAGGCCCAGATCTGGTACATGATCCAGGGCAGCGCCAGCAGCACGGCCACCATCATCAGCACCTTGAGCGGCACAAAGAAGGGCGAGAAAACGCCCACCGCAATCAGCTTGGCGCCGGGCGGCATATGCTCCTTGATGGGCAGGGCGATGAAGTCAATCAGGCCATCGGGGCCCGGCCAGAACATCAGCAGCCCGACGCCGATCAAAACGCCATACAGGCTGTAGAGCAGGCGGTCACGCAGCTCCATCAGGTGCTGGACAAACGGCTGCTCCGTACCGGCGAGTTCGTCTTCTTTAGAGGGTTCGGACATGGTGCAAAACCGCGTCGGAGCCCGATCGGCTCCACACGCTTGAGAAACAACAACGCCCGCGGATCACGGGCAAAGAGCGACATGCGGGCAGCCAGGCCGGCCCACTGGGGCCGGCCTTGGCCGACCTTGCGGCCGGCAGGCTGCTGAGCTGCATGTTCAATGGAACTTCTTGGGGCGAAAGCGCGCCACGCGTGCCGCACCCGACTGGACCTTGCTGCGTACCCCGGCACGGGCCTTGTACCACTGGGGCACGGCACCGCGCTTGACGCGCCAGTTCTTGCGCGGATGGCGATAGCTGGGCACCACGCTGCTGTGCGTATCCAGACCGGTGTAGCCACCTTCTGCGTCATAGGACCCGAAGGACGAAGCCGAAGTCATGTTCGAGTCGTCGCGCAGGTCCTTGGTCGCATCGCTCCAGTCCTTTTCAAGATCGGAGGCCTGATTGCGCATGCTGGACTCCACGTCCCGCGCGGCAGTCTCGACCGTGTCCTTCATCTTGCGCAGCTCATCGAGCTCCATGGAGCGGTTGACCTCGGCCTTGACGTCGGACACATAGCGCTGTGCCCTGCCAAGCAAGGTGCCCACCATGCGGGCCACGCGCGGCAGTTTCTCGGGACCGATGACCACCAGGGCCACGGCACCGATCAGCGCCATTTTGGACAGGCCAATATCAAACATCTAAATGTCAGTCCTGCCGCGATCAGCTCTTTTGCTTGGCTTCCACGTCGATGGTGGCCTTTTCGGCAGCCTGCTGGTTGGCCACTTGGCCGGTCGCAGCGTTGGCGTCGGCGTCAGTCGCGCCGTCCTTCATGCCGTCCTTGAAGCCCTTGACGGCGCCGCCCAGGTCGGAGCCAATGTTCTTGAGCTTCTTGGTGCCGAACACCAGAACCACGATGAGCAGCACGATCGCCCAGTGCCAGATAGAAAACGAGCCCATGAGAATCTCCTAGAAATTGCAAACCATTTTAGACGGGGCTTGTGACAGATACGAATCAATCACCCAAAAAGCCTGCAGCGCACAGCTCTATCGCCGCGTGCAGGCCCGCTGCGCCGCCGGATCAGCCCTTGAGCCAGGGGCGCGGGCCGCCCATGACGTGCAGGTGCAGATGGTGCACTTCCTGCCCGCCTTCGCTGCCGGTGTTGACCACGATGCGGAAACCGCCATCGGGATAAGGGTTGCAGCCCTGCTCCATCGCCAGCTTGGGAGCCAGCGCCATCATGCGACCCAGCAGGGGCACATCCTCGGCGCCGACCTGGGCCATGGAGGGGATGTGTTTCTTGGGAATCACCAGGAAGTGCACGGGCGCACCAGGGTGAATGTCATGGAAGGCGAACAGCTCCTCGTCTTCATACACCTTGCGCGAAGGAATCTCCCCTTTGGCGATGCGGCAGAAAATGCAATGAGGGTCGTAATCGTGGTCGTGCATGGTCTCTTGTATCTCGACAGTTCAGTATTCCAGGCGCCCTGCCTTGCCCATGGCCCATGAAGCAGACAAGGGCGTCATCCCCTGAGGAGGCCTCCGGGGACTATCCTATATTCTCGTTGAATCGCAGCGTCTGCTTGACGCCAAGGTGCTCGCGGTTGAGCTGTAGCCATTGCTGGCCGCGCTCCCGGCCCAGCTCGAACAGCTTGCGCACCATGCCCATGTCTGCGCGCACCTTGCTCGAGGCGCCAAAAGGCTTGAGCACGGAGCCCCCGTCGATGCGGTGCATCAGCACATGCTTGTAGCGCTCGGGGTCCAGGCGCTTTTGCTCCAGCAGCTTGACCACGAACTCGATAGCCCTCAACTCGGCCAGCAAGCTGGCGTTGAAGGTGATTTCATTCATGCGATCCATGATCTCGCGGGCCGTATCGGGCGAGACATCGGACTCCTTGGGATTGATCTGCACCAGCAGGATATCCCTGCTCCTGGTCTCGTAGATCAGCGGATACAGGGCCGGATTGCCCGAGAACCCGCCGTCCCAGTAGCACTCCCCGTCAATCTCCACCGCCTTGAACAGCTGCGGCAGGCAGGCCGATGCCATGATGGCGTCTGCCGTCACCTGCTCGCCCTTGAAGATCTTGCCGGCACCCGTGCGCACATTGGTGGCGCAGATGAAGAGCTTGGGCACCACGCTGGGGTGTTCGGGATGCGCCAGCGTCTCGAAGTCCACCACCCGGGTGAGCAGCTGTCGCAGCGGGTTGATATTGAGCGGATTGGTCTGATAGGGCGACAGAAACTGGTTGAGCACGCCCATGAACTGCTTGCTGCCCGGCAACGGTGCGGCCCAGAACATCTTGCCCACGCTGCCCATGGTGCCCACGCCCTCCCACAGCTCGCGCAGAGACTGGCGCGCCAGCTGCCGTCCCAGGTAACGGGCATCGTCCACTTTCTTTTCCTGCACGGCCGCCTGCGCGAAGCCATGGGCCAGCGCCACGGCGTTCATGGCACCGGCGCTGGTGCCGCTGATGCCTTCGAAGATCAGTCCGTCGTCATCCAGCAATGCATCCAGCACGCCCCAGGTCAGCGCACCATGCGATCCCCCGCCCTGCAGGGCCAGGTTGAGGGTGTGGGAAGTCTCTGCAGCCATGGCACGATCCTGTGAGGGTTGATGAACCAAGCAAGGGGCTTGGGACTCACGCAAGCAAAGAATGCACAGCGGGCATATCCATGGACAAAACACCATGCCCGATCCGAATCTGCGCAAGTCCTGGAGCTTATCCAGCACAGCGAGCATTGCACAGGCCCTCACTCGTGTCAGCCTGCCACCCCGAATCTGTTGCAGCGCAGCACAACCGCTTGCAAAAACAAAAAAGCCCCGGCCGTAAAGCCGGGGCTTGGGTGTCTGGCAAGTGCTGTTCAGGGCTGGATCGCGCGATTCTTGTTCATGGCGATCATGCCGCTGACGATGCGGTAGAGGAACCAGATGGAGATCAGCACCCAGGCAGGATTGAAGATCAAGAGGCCCAGCAGGAAGAACGGGAAAGTCACCGCATAGAGCACGATGGCCCAGAGCACGCTGCGCAGCCGCCAGGAAAAATGGCTCTCCTGCCAGGTGCCGCGCGCATCATCGCGCTTGACCAGATCGATGACGACTGCAATCAGCAACAGCAGCACACTGACCTGCGCGCCCGGAAGCACGGCGGCCACGGCCACGACCAGGTGCAGCAGATAGCTGACCCAGCCCCAGGCCTTCAGGCCCTCGACCTCGGTAGAGCTGCTGCTATTTACATCGATGATGTCGCGATCGTCATTCATGCGCTTCCTCCTTATTGCTTGGCCGCCCCTTCCTGAGCAGCGCGTTCCTGGGCCTTGCGCAGGGCTTTTTCCTCCAGACCGCTGGTGCCCTCGCGGCGCTCCAGCTCGGCCACCACCTCTGCGGGTGTCAGTCCGTAGTGCGACAGCGCAATCATGGAGTGAAACCACAGATCTGCCACTTCATAGAGGATCTTGCCCTTGTCCGCGCCATGATCGACATCCTTGGCGGCCATGACGACTTCGGTGGCCTCTTCGCCGATCTTCTTCAGAAAGGCGTCAGGCCCCTTGTGCAGCAGGCGCGCGACATAGCTTTTTTCAGGGTCGCCACCATTGGCGACCTTGCGGCTTTCGATCACGGCGGCCAGACGGGCCAGTGCGCCCTCGACCGACGCGGTGTTTTGTTCAGACATGACTTTATTTGTAGATGGAAGCAGGATCTTTCAAGACCGGATCGACAGCAAGCCACTGTCCGTCCTTGAAAACGCTGTAGAAGCAGGAGTGGCGGCCGGTATGGCAGGCAATACCGGGATCATGCCCCTCTTGCGTGATCTTGAGCAAAACCACGTCGTTGTCGCAGTCGATGCGCATCTCGTGCACGGTCTGTACATGGCCGGACTCCTCGCCCTTGAACCACAGCTTGTTGCGCGAGCGGCTGAAGTAGACGGCACGCCCCAGCTCGGCGGTCTTTTCCAGTGCCTCACGGTTCATCCAGGCAAACATGACCACGTCGCCGCTGCTTTGCTCCTGCGCAATCACGGGCACCAGACCCTGCGCATCCCATTTGACTTGATCGAGCCAGCTCATTGCAGACCTTTGCTTTGTATAGCTGTCAGCGCAGGCCAGCAGCCAACATCAACCATAAAACATATGGAAAGCCGCTTGTAGCCTGCGCAAGCCGCTCTCAAAACAACTTTAGAGACGCACGGGAATGCCGCGCGCGCGCATGCATTCCTTGGCCTGCTGCACGGTGTACTCGCCATAGTGGAAGATGCTGGCGGCCAGCACGGCATCGGCGCCGCCAATGGTCACGCCATCGGCCAGATCTTCGAGATTGCCGACACCGCCCGAGGCGATCACGGGCACGGCCACGGCATCGGCCACGGCACGCGTGAGCTTCAGATCGAAGCCGCTCTTGGTGCCGTCCTTGTCCATGCTGGTCAGCAGGATCTCGCCGGCACCGCGCCTGGCCATCTCTTCGGCCCAGCGCACCACATCCAGCCCCACGTTCTTGCGCCCGCCATGGCTGTACACATCCCAGCCCGGCCCCATGGGCGTGCCGCCGGGGCCGATGCGCTGCTCGTCCTCGGGCGTGCGGCGCTTGGCGTCGATGGCCACCACGATGCATTGCGCGCCGTACTTGTCGCTGCAGGCATTGATGGTGTCCGGGTTGGCAATGGCGGCGGAGTTGAAGCTGGTCTTGTCGGCTCCGGCATTGAGCAGGCGGCGCACATCTTCCACGCTGCGCACGCCACCGCCCACGGTCAGCGGAATGAATACCTGCGAAGCCACGGCCTCGATGATGGGCAGAATCAGGTCACGGCCATCGCTGGTGGCCGTGATGTCCAGAAAAGTCAGCTCGTCTGCACCCTGGGCGTTGTAGCGTGCGGCAATTTCCACCGGGTCGCCTGCATCGCGCAGCTCCAGAAAATTGACGCCCTTGACCACGCGGCCTCCGGTCACGTCAAGGCAGGGAATGATGCGTTTGGCAAGCATGGACCAGTCTCGGAATATCTACGAACAAGGAGGCCAAAGATACCACGGCCTCGCCGCTGCCTAGGGCATCTGCCGACGGCGCCCCCCTGCCGCGGCCATGGCATTGCCAGCTGGCTCCGGCGGCACGCCGCCCGGCCACAGCCATCGCATCGCGAGTCAAACCTGCTCGATTTGAAACGATTCAACTCAGCAGCAGCCCCAATCCATAAAGCGGCACAAAATCCCTGTGCTCCCAATTGAATAACAGTAAACACAGAGCCGGCCTCACGATTTATTGTTTTCAGCCGCAATCTCTTTCCTGCATCGATATTCCGGCTGCGATTAACTGGCGCAGATAGGACCATCGCCCACTCCTTACCAGGCATGCCACAAGCGATCCGAAAACAAAGGCACCGATATTCTCAATGAGAAGCCTTCACGCCTGCGAGAAGCCGCACTGCCGAGAGCGGCATATGACTGCGTGACAAGCAAAGCTATTGCGGGCTGGGCTTCGGCAAGCCGCCTGACGCTAGGGTTGACAGCAATGCAAAGCAGTCTCGACCGGGAAGCGAAATACCTTAAATATTGTGTATAAAACCCCAATTCAGCATCCAGATATTGATGGCGTAAAAAGATGTTTCTTTTTACGCTGCATTCTTGTTCGGATTGTTTTTGCTAGTGAAACTATGAAAAAAATAAATCAATAGTTTTTAATATTTCGACAGTGTTGTCCCCATAAATAATTGACCGGACCCGGAAACCCATCCCGTTCGATGAATGTATTCAGGCACAGGTGATCATCATGGATATGAGACGCCAATATTTCGGTACCGACGGAATCCGCGGGCGGGCTGGGTATTTCCCCATCACGCCGGACTTCGCTCTGCATCTCGCCCATGTCGTCGGACGAATGCTTCATCGCAACGAAGAGCGCCCGACGGTGCTGATTGGCAAGGACACGCGTATCTCGGGTCACATGCTCGAAAGCGCCTTGGTGTCGGGCTTCAATTCGTCTGGAGTGGATGTGGTGCTGCTTGGGACGCTGCCAACACCGGGAGTGGCCTATCTCACGCGGGCCCTGCGTGCCAGTCTGGGAGTGGTCATCAGCGCCAGCCACAACACCTTCGAGGACAACGGCATCAAATTCTTCAGTGCCAAAGGCACCAAACTGCCCTATGTCTGGGAGGTAGCAGTCGAGCAAATGCTGCTGGATGAGCCGCATTGGGTCCCGGCAATCGCACTCGGAAAAACCCAGCTCCTGGATGACGCCGCCGGCCGCTATATAGAGTTTTGCAAGAGCACTTGCGACCATGCGTTCACCTTGCGAGGGCTGAAGATCGTGGTCGATGCCGGCCATGGTGCGGCCTATCAGATAGCGCCCATGGTCTTGCATGAACTCGGTGCCGAAGTGGTGGCCATAGGCTGCGCTCCCGATGGCATGAACATCAACCAGGGGGCCGGAGCCGCACATCCCGAGCTCCTGGCCACGACTGTTTCCGGTTGCGGTGCGGATTTCGGCATCGCCCTGGATGGCGATGCGGATCGCCTGCTGGTCGTCGATGCCGCCGGCCGGCTCTATAACGGAGACGAGTTGCTGTACCTGATCGTCGCCGACCGCCTGGAGCATGACGAGAGCATTGCGGGCGCCGTCGGCACGCTGATGACGAATATGGCGGTGGAGCGGGCATTCGGGGTGCTGGATGTGGACTTCATGCGCACCAAGGTCGGCGACCGTTACGTGCTTGAGGAGCTCAGCCGCAGGGGCTGGACCTTCGGCGGCGAGGGGTCGGGCCATCTGCTGATACTGGACCGGCACAGCACGGGCGACGGTCTGGTGAATGCACTGCAGATATTGCAGGCCTGCGTGCGCACCGGCCGCACGCTATCGCAATGGCTGCTGCCAGTGCAGCTCTACCCTCAGGCATTGCTCAATGTGCACTGGTCGCCAGACCGGGATTGGCGCAGCAATGCCTTGCTGGCACGAGTGCAGGCGCAGGTCGAGGCCGAACTGGGTTCCACCGGGCGTGTGCTGGTGCGTCACAGCGGCACGGAGCCGCTGCTGCATGTGATGGTGGAGGCACAGGATGGCGATCAGGCCAGCCGCTGTGCCGAGCGACTGGTCACGGCTGCCAGAGACGGTTAGCCCGCCGATGCGGCTGCGCCGCTCATGCAGCAGATAAAGCCGGCACCAATTGTGGCCTGCACGAGGAGCTGGCTGACATACCCCAAGCAGAGCGTGAAAGATGATTTTGAGCAGGTGCGAATGAAGAACGTCTGATACCAATTGACTCAAAGGGAGAACGCAATGAATCAGGACTCCGAGGCTCTTCACGGCAAGCCAGACATCGCGCAGTTGCTCATCGTGTCCGGGACCAGGCCCGAAATCATCAAGCTGGCCCCGTCTATCACGCACTGCAGCAGACGCACTGGGCCCGCCCCATCTGGCTGCACACCGGCCAGCATGGCGACATGGCCGCGCAAATGCTGGATTGCTTTCATATCCAGCCCGATCATGTGCTGCAAAGGCAAGGAAGTTCACTGCTGGAATTCGCCACAGGCTGCCGGACTCAGCTGGAGTCCGTGCTGACGGATACGAGCTGTGAGGCAGTGATCGTTCAGGGCGACACAGAGAGCGCGTTTCAGGGTGCCTTGGCCGGCTTCTATCTCAAGGTGCCCGTCGTCCATGTCGAGGCCGGCCTGCGCACCTACAACCTGCACCGACCTTTTCCGGAGGAAGGCCTGCGGCAAATGATAGGGCGCATCGCCAGCCTGCATCTGGCCCCCACCCCGAGGGCCCAGCAGGCGCTGGAGCGCGAAAACGTGGCCAAGGAAAAGATCGAACTCACCGGCAACACCGTCGTCGATGCCCAGCTCTGGGCCAGCCAGCATCACCACATCCACCGCCGCATGCAGGGCCAAGGCCATATTCTGGTGACCATGCACAGGCGAGAGAACTGGGGCCCCGATGTGGACCATGTATGCGAAGCGATTGCCGAGATCGCGCGCGAGTTTCCCCAGATGCCGGTGCTGTTCCCGGTTCACCTCAATCCGGTGGTCAAGGAGCCGGTACACCGGCTGCTGGGCGGACTTCCCAATGTCAAGCTGACGGAGCCTCTGGACTATCTGGCCATGCAGCAGGCCCTGGCCGATGCCTGGCTGGTGCTGACCGATTCCGGCGGACTGCAGGAAGAGGCGCCAACCTTCAAGGTACCGGTGCTGGTCTTGCGCGACGAGACCGAGCGTCCCGAGGTGCTGGAAGCAGGCTGCGCCGCCTTGGTTGGAGCCGACAGAAGCAGGATCGTTCAGTCCGTGCGCCACCTGATGCATGACGATGCTGCCTACCGGAGCATGCAGGCCAGCAGCAACCCCTTTGGTGACGGGACTGCAGCACAGCGCACCGAGAAAAGACTGCACCAGATGCTGAGGCCTGATCACGCAGGCCTGGCACAGAAAGCCGCTGAAAGGACGCGCCATGTCCTGGCTTGACCTGTTCACCGGATACCTCTATGTGCTCAAGAGCATCGCCATCGTCATTGCGGTGGTGATCTTCATCAGCGGACTGGACGATCTGTTCATCGACCTCTTTTACTGGGGGCGGCGCACCTGGCGTGCACTGACCGTGTATTCGCGCCACGAGCAGATGAATCACAAGGCCTTGCTCGGCGTGGACGAGAAGCCGCTGGCCATCATGGTGCCCGCCTGGCAGGAGCATGGCGTGATCGGCAAGATGGCGCAGCTGGCGGCAACCACGCTGGACTATGAGAACTACCACATCTTCATCGGCACCTACCCCAACGACCCCCAGACCCACGCCGATGTGGAGCAGGTAAGAGCCCATTTCCCGAATGTGCACAGCGTGGTCTGCGCACGCCCCGGGCCGACCAGCAAGGCCGACTGTCTCAACAATGTGCTCGATGCCATCTTCCAGTTCGAGCAGCGCTCGGGCATAGAGTTTGCAGGCTTCATCCTGCATGACTCGGAAGACGTGCTGTCCAGGTTGGAGCTGAGACTGTTCAACTTTCTCGTGGATCGCAAGGATCTGATCCAGCTGCCGGTCTACCCCCTGGAGCGGCCACTGCGCGAATTCACCGGCGGGCATTATCTGGACGAGTTTGCCGAGCTGCATGCCAAGGACATCGTGGTGCGCGAGGCCCTGGTGGGTCAGGTGCCCAGCGCCGGGGTCGGCACCTGCTTCAGCCGCCGCGCCATCACGGCGCTGCTGGAGATGGGCGATGGCGTAGCCTTCGATACCCAGAGCCTGACCGAGGACTACGACATCGGTTTCCGGCTCAAGCAGCTGGGCATGCGCGAGATCTTCGTGCGCTTTCCCGTGCATGACGCGGACCAGCCTACCGATCCCGACCAGCCACGCCGACACGGGCGCAGCGCGCGTGAAGCCAGCGTCATCTGCGTGCGGGAGTTCTTCCCCGATACGCTGAATGCGGCGGTGCGACAGAAGTCCCGCTGGATCACGGGCATCGTGATCCAGGGTTTCAAGACCCTGCGCTGGACCCAAAGCGGTGTGCTGAACTATTTTCTCTGGCGCGACCGCAAAGGGGCCCTCACCAATTTCGCCAGCTTTCTGGCCATGCTGCTGGCGATGCAGCTGATTGCCATCTGGCTCTACCAGCGCCTGGTACCGGACAGCTACCGGTTTCTCTCCATCTTCCAGGGCGACTGGTGGCTGTATGCGCTGCTGGCCGCGAACTTCGTGCTGATGCTCAACCGCATTGTCCAGCGCATGTTCTTCGTCACCAGCTACTACGGCATCGTCCAGGGATTGATGTCGCTTCCGCGCCTGCTATGGGGCAATTTGGTGAACTTTCTGGCCAACTGGCGGGCCATCGCCCAGGCGCTGCAGGCCAAGGATATCCGGCGCATGGCCTGGGCCAAGACCGACCATGACTTCCCCATGCTGGGAGAGGGACCCCGACTGCGCCAGCCCCTGGGACAGATACTGATCGCACAAGGTGCCCTGACAGAGAGCCAGTTGCAGGAAGCGCTGCTGCGCCCCACTCCCGGCTTGCGCCTGGGCAGTGCGCTGGTGCACAAGGACCTGATCAGCACTGCACAGCTGGCCGCTGCAGTGGCCCAGCAGGCAGGCGTTTCTTGGGAGTTTCTGGGAGAGCGCCTGATCCCCGACGAGATCGCGGCACTGGTGCCTGCACATCTGGCACTGCATTACAGCGTGGTGCCGCTGCGCGAGGAGGGAGAAGCACTGATCCTGGCCAGCGAGTCGGTCATAGACCCGGTCTCGCATGCAGCCCTGGAGCGCAAGCTGGAGAGGCCCGTGCGCTACCTCATTGCCCCCAAGGGAGAGGTCACGGTCGAGCTGCGGCGTCTGTATGCAAGACAGCATGGGGAGCCGGCTCGCGAACTGCTGGCCTGGGCCGTGGAGCGCAAACGCGTATCCGCCGAACAGGCGAAAGAGCTGTGGAAATTCTATGTGTCGCGGCAGCTGATGCTGGGCGAAGTGCTTCAGGCCCTGGGCCGCATCGACACGGCCGTGCTGAATGCCTTGCTGCTCAGACATGAGCAAAGCGATGACAGCCTGGGCCTGTTCCTGGTGAACCAGGGGGCGTTGACGCAGGCAACGCTGGATGAAGCACTGCGACTGCAGCAACAGCTGCAGGTCACCATGGCGCAACTTTTGCGCCGCCTTGATGCCGCCCCGATCGTGTCCGTTGCTTAGGTGCCAATATATGAAGCTTTCTCGTCCTATTCTGGTTCTTTCCCTGGCATGCGCCACCCCATACGATGGTCTGGCGCAGACGGTGGATCTAGGTCCGGATATCACTCCCAGACAGCGCTTTCAGGTCTATCCCCGGATCGACAAGGCGTATGAGGCCATGGCGCGCGGAGATGGTCAGCGTGCCATCTCCGAGCTGCAGCAGGCTCAGCGTCTGGCACCGGACAACACCGAGATCGCCCTGCAATTGGCGGCAGCCCATCGCCGCTTTGGTCAACCCGCACAGGCTGAAGCTGTGCTGAAGGCTCAGCTTCAGCGCCACCCTGGCGATGCGCGTCTGGCCCAGGCTCTGCGCGATATGCATCAGGGAGCCGTTCCGGCCAGACAGCCCGAGTCTCAAGCCCTGCCCGCTCCTGCGGCCAAGGAGCCACCGAAGACGCCAGGCACAGCCACGCCTTCAGCAGCGACAGCACCGGAGCCGACAAAGGCAGCCACCTCGACAACGGACACCACGCCGCGCCCGCGCAAGAGCCCGGCAACACAGGCCATGCCTGCGGGTTACGCCAAGGCCAGCCAGGCCTATGCCGCAACCGAGCGGCGCGACTTCGCCACGGCCTTGCCTCTGGCAAGGCAGGCCGTAGCTGCGGCCCCCGGGCGTCTGGACTATCAGCGCCTGCTGGTCTACCTGCTCGTCGAGAACGGGCACTTCGACGAGGCCGAAGCCCGGGCAACAAGGCTGGACAAGGTCAAGCAGCTGCAGTCGGACTCCGATTGGCAGATGCTGCGCACATCCATACGTCAGCGCCGCGCACTGCGTCCCTTCGAGCAGGCCTTGCAGGCACGCGAGCAAGGCGACATGGCCAAGGCCCTCAGGTATGCCGAGACCAGCGTCCGGACAGCACCGGATGCACTGGCTCCCCGGCTTCAGTGGCTGGGCTTGCTGCTTCAGGATGGGCAGGCGGCCCAGGCGCAGCGTGTGGCAGAGCAAGGGCTGGCGCTGCAGCATGATCCTTCACTGCAGGTACTGCAGGGCGTGGCCCTGCATGTCCAAGGTCGCGGCATGGCCTCCGAACAGGCTTTCGACGCAGCGCTTGCCGCCCCCCATCTGTCGCGGTCGGAGCGGCAGAATTACGGCGTGATAGCCCTGGATGCAGCGCTGGCAGCCGGCCAGACAGAACGAGCCCAGCGGCTTGTGCAGGCGCTGGAGACGGACAGCAATGCCGACATCAGCAGCCGCCGGCAACAGCTCAAGATGCTGCGCTCCTCAACCATGTCACGCAGCTACGAGCTGCCACTTCCCCTGGTCAACTGCTTCAGCGCCGGCGATGTCCCCGGCTGCGAAATCTGGCCCGGGCAGGAAGCGCCAGACCCGGCATACAAAGTCGCCCATGAGGCCTATCAAGCCTACAGCGATGGGCAATATGCTTTGGCGGCAGAAAAGGCCGGAGCTGCCGTGCAGCTCAACCCCGGTCATCTCCCCTACCGTCAGCTTCGCCTGCAGGCATTGCTGGCTGCAGGCCAGAAGGCGCAGGCGCTTGAGGAGGTCGATCAAACACTGCAGCTACAGCCCGATGCAGCCGAAGTGCTGGCCTTGCGCAGTCGTCTGCGCCACGAGCAGGGCATGACCGAGGCCGCCAACGCCGACGCACGGACGGCATTGCAAATGGGCGGCCTGTCGCTGTCCAGCGAGGTGGATCTGCTGCTTCAGCTGGGGCGGCGAGACGAGGCTGCTGCACGCTTTGCACAGGCCGTTTCGGAGCCTGAGCTGCAGCAAAGTGCCGACCCCAATCTGGCCTATCTGGCCATTCGCGTGGGGGATGATCGCAGTGCCTTGTCCATCTTCAACCGCGCACGGGACCAGAGCCGTCTGCCGGACACGGCGCTGCGCGATGGCGCCTACGCTGCCAGCAGGCTGGCCGAGAACGATCAGTCCATCGACTACTTCAAGCAGGCCATTGCCGCTGCACATGAAGGCCGGCTCGCCATGACGCCGCAGCAGCAATATGAGACACGACGTGAAGTTGCCGACCGGGACCGCTCCTGGGGCATCAACACCTTGCTGGGCTATCGAGGCATTTCCCTGGGCGCGGCGGGCGCCCAGCCCGGCCTCTATGGCGACGTGGCCCAGCTCGTCAGCGAGGTGTACTGGCGCCCGCAGAAGTTCGGCGACGGCCGCTTCTGGGAGCTGTACGGCGGCGCTGCTCAAACGGTCTACAGCCGCCACGATGTGCCCACGGGCGGAGAGACCACCCAGGGTGCCGTCGGTATTCGTGCCAAGCCGCTGAGCGATCACAACCTCATACTCGCGGCCGAGCGGCGCGTGCGCATCGGCTCGCTGTCCAGCAACGACTGGTTGCTGCGCATGGGATATTCGGGCGGCATGGGCACCGACCTGCGCGTGGATGTGCCCAGCTGGAACACGTTCAATATGTATGCCGAAGTAGGTCGCTTCATTCATCGCAAGCAGAACTACGCGACTTTCGAAGCCCAAGCAGGGCGCAGTTTCCGAATGGGGGGGAGCGACTCAAGACTGGTGCTGTTTCCGCATGCAGTCCTGGGCGCTGATTACAACTCTGAACGCACAGCCTCTGGCAAGCAAAGCTCGGTGGGCGCTGGCGTTGGTGTGAGCATGCGTTTCTGGTTCCGCGAGGACCGTGACCATGCACCTCGCTCCTACCTCGACCTCTCCCTGCAGTATCGCGCCCGGCTGGCCGGGGACGACCGAGGGAAAGGCGTGTTTCTACGTGCCGCCTTGGTGTTTTGAGATGGCACGCCTTTAAGGCCCGAACCCATCGCCATTTTTAGAGTTTGTGGGGATGGTGTTGTTCGACACTTTTTCTTTCTGCACTCCAGAAAGGAGACTCTCATGCACTCCCATGATCAAAGGCAGGCCACGCGCGCGCTGCTCGCGCTGGCACTGCTGACCTGGGCCAACTGGACCCTGGCCTCGAACGTCATGCCGCCGCCATTGCCGCCTGGGACCTCCCAGATCCGCATGGATGTCGGCGCTTCCCCCGTAGAGCGCAAGCGCAACGAACGTGCGCATCACCACAAAGGACATTTCAAGAAGGATTTCACACGGGATGACACGCTGGATGAGCCGCCTATCAAACCCGGCAACCCCTCCCCCGGCAATCCCCCGAAGGACAAGCCCAATCCGGGTGGCCCATTCCGCGGTCAGCAGCAATAGACCTCACCGTGTACTGATTTCAGGAGAGTCTCATGAAAACCCTAGGACGCATTCTTGGGGCATGGCTGCTCGCCATGCTCTTTGCGAGCCCTGGCGCTTTTGCGCAAACAGGTCCGCGCACGCTGATTCTTTATGACGCGCCGCCCAATACGGCCTACACCAAGCTCGGGATGGGCTATGCCATCATGCTGCGCAATCTGCTCGGACATTTCGACAGCAAGGTCGATATGGTCCCGGTGCAGAACTACACGGCAGGCCAGCTCAGCGGCTACGACGCCACGTTCTATCTGGGCGCGTATTACGACAACCCGGTTCCCGCCGCCTTCATGACCGATGCCGCCAGCTCGAGCAAGACCATTGTCTGGTTCAAGTACAACATCTGGCAGTTTGCCTGGGACCCGACCTACGGCTTCCAGTCCCGCTATGGCTTCAACCTGACGGCGCTGCGAGGACTCAATGCCGCTCCGACATCAAGCAACACCACGCCGGGGTTCTTTGACACCATCACCTACAAAAACCTGCCCTTTGTCAAATACTACGCATACGACAGCACCACCGGAGCCGTGAATGCGGATCCCGATGTCGGGGTGACGGCCATCACCGACACCACCAAGGCCCAGAATCTGGTCTCCATGTCCAATCCCAAGACCGGCGAGCAGGCGCCCTATGTGGTGAGGTCGGGCAACTTCTGGTATGTGGCGGATCTGCCGTTCAGCTATATCGGACCACGCGATCGCTATCTCGTGCTGGCAGACATGCTGCATGACATGCTGGGGGTGAACCATGCCGAGAGCCACAAGGCCATGGTCCGTCTTGAAGATGTGAGTGCCAATGTCAGCGTGGCAGCGATGAAATCGCTGACGGACTACCTCTACCAGCAGCGGATACCGTTTTCGATTGCGACCATTCCGTACTACAAAGATCCTCTTGGCGTGTACAACTCGGGGGTGCCAATGCAGGTGCCGATGTCGCTGGCCACCAATCTGAAGAGAGCTCTCAACTATGCGCTGGTACGTGGCGGGGAAATCGTGATGCATGGCTACACGCACCAGTACAGCAATGTGCGCAACCGCTATACGGCCGTGAGTGGCGATGACTACGAATTCTGGGACATCGTCAACAACAAGCCCCTGCCGGAAGACTCGACCACCTGGGCATTGGGGCGCTACCGGGCCGGTCTGTTGGAGCTTTCTCTGAACGGATATCGCGCTACAGCATGGGAAACCCCGCACTACCAGGGCTCGGCGCTGGCATCCAAGGCCAGTACGCAGGTCTTCCCCAAGACTTATCAGCGCGTGGTGTACTACACCGCAGACAACCCCAACTTCACTGCATCGGTGGAGAAGGATTTTGCCGTGGGCCAGATCTTCCCCTACCCCATCCAGACCGACTACTACGGGCAGAAAGTGTTGCCGGAAAGCCTGGGGAACATCGAGTACGACATCCACCTGATCGACCCGACCTCCTCCTTCAACTACACATGGCAGGACATTCTCACCAATGCCCAGTATGTGAAGACGGTGCGTGACGGCTATGCCTCGTTCTTCTTCCACCCGTTCTGGCTGGAGCCACAGGTTGGAACCCCTGGCCTGGCGGACTTCAAGAGCCTTGTCAGCGGCATCTCCAATCTGGGCTTCACCTGGACGGTTCCGAGTCAGCTGCCATGAAAGAAAAGCGCTTTCTCCGAAAGGAGAAAGCGGCTCGATCCATAGATATGACGATGGAACAATGCACCAGACGCGAGGCGCTGGGCCTGGCCTGGGCGCTGAGCTGCAGCCTTCCCGAGGCACAGGCCAAGCCCAGCCTGCGTCTGCCCGGCATGGTCTGGCAGCCCAGTGCCGACACTCTACGGCCCCATGGATCATGGCAGCGTCTGGGCATCCGCCGCCTGCTGGTGCAATGGACGGCTGTGGACAATCTGAGTCTGGTGCCCGGTACTTACCTGCCCTCCATGAGCCGCAACCTCCCGGACTGGGAGCGCATCGCGGCCGAGCCCTGGGCGCAGGAGCTGATTCTCGGCCTGGCCGGCATGCATGACGAGGCCAAGGCCCGCGCCGGTCTCGCTGATCTGGCCATGCAGTCCTATGCCTTGAAAGCCGCGATCACGGCACTGCCACTGCGGGTTGCCGGCTGGTACTTCCCGGTCGAAGTCGATCCGACCTGGGCTGCGCCCAGTCTTCTCACCGAGGTTCTCAACAAGCTGCCGCGTCCGCTGTGGATCAGCGCCTATGACAATGCCAATATGGGTCCCCAGGCGCTGGTTGACTGGATCATGCGCTGGATACCCGAAGATGTGGGCGTGTTTTTCCAGGATGGAGTCGGCGTACACGCGCGCACTCCCAGCGTGGCACGCGAATACCTGCAGATGCTGACCGCCCATCTGGGCCAGGCGCGTGTTCGCGTGATTGCCGAGGCCTTCCGGCCTGCGCCGGGCGGCGGATTTCGCAGCGCCATGGCAGAAGAATTCCTGCCGCAGTTGGCGGCCTACCAAGGCTGGACGGTCTTTGCCTTCGACGGCCCGCATTATCTGAACCCGCCTCTGGTCGATGCATTGGCGGATGCCCTGGGCAGCAAATCCCGATGAGTCGCCGTCCGCCCTGCCTCTACAGCTGCGGCCCATGGAGCCGTCAACAGGGCTGGGCAGGCTGAAGGCCAACAGGTCTGCGCACAAGGACAGGCCCAGGCTCGGGGTGGCATCACCCCGCTCCGTTCAAAGCCTCAAAAGCATTCGAAGGTTTGCGCCGCCTTCCAGCGCTGGTCGGGTCCAAGAACCACAGGTGCATCAATGGCCGCAGCCTCCACGCACAGCATCTGCTGCCAGTTGTCGGCCTCCATGTCCTTGAGTGTGGCGCACAGAGCAGGGCCTGGATTCCAGACCACGGTTTCGCTCCAGGATGTATCCTGGGCAAGCTGCAGCCAGGGCCGGCCCGAGCTTTGCAGCTGCAGGGCTGCAGCCGCACGTGGATAGACGCGATCGGTCTCCGCACCGAAGCTGACGCAGCCTTGCTGCGTTACATGGGTATCCGGTTGAGCCGCAGCAGCATCCCAGTAGCTCAAACCTTCGAGACCGTGCAAGCTGGCCTGCTCGGCCTGCGCAACGCGAAGATAGCCGTGCAAAGCCGCGGTAAAAGACAGGTCCTGCCGGCCGCGGTTATGCACGGCCAGTTCCACACGCAATGCGCCGGGCCTGAGCTCGACCGTGAGCACGGCTTCAAAGGCGTGCGGCCAGACGGCGCGCGATGCTTCGCTGTCCGTCAGGCGCAAGGAGATCTGCGCACCATCCTCGCCCGATGGGCTCGCAGCATCGGCCTGCCAGTGACTGAGGCGCGCAAAGCCATGCTTGACCAAGGGACCACGCTGATTGAACTGGGGAAAGCAGACCGGAATGCCGCCGCGAATGGCGCTCTGGCCGTCATGGGCTGCCCTGGGACTGAGGAACAGGCGCTCCTGCCCCAGGCCGACCCAGGACAGTACCTGGGCGCCCTGCAGGCAGATCAGCACCGAATCCCCCTGACCCAGCCTCAAGGCAATGGCAGAAAGCCCTTTCCAGTCAACGACCTGGGCCTGAAAGGTCAAATCACTCACCCGTGAGCTCGTCCGCACGCTCCTGGCCGGCGGCGAAGTCCAGATCGCCGGTATAGATGGCGCGGCCGCAGATAACGCCTTCCACGCCCTCGTCCTGCACCTTGCACAGCGCTTCGATGTCGGCCATGCCGGCCAGACCGCCCGAGGCGATGACCGGAATCTTCAGCGACTGGGCCAGCTTGACGGTGGCGTCGATGTTGATGCCGCTGAGCATGCCGTCACGACCGATGTCGGTGTAGATGATGGATTCCACGCCCCAGTCCTCGAAGCGTTTGGCGGTTTCGATCACATCCTGGCCGGTGAGCTTGCTCCAGCCGTCGATCGCCACCTTGCCGTCCTTGGCGTCCAGGCCCACGATGATGTGTCCGGGAAAGGCGCTGCAGGCATCCTGCAGGAAACCGGGGTTCTTCACGGCAGCGGTGCCGATGATCAGGTACTCGATGCCCAGATCGATGTAGCGCTCGATGGTGTCCAGATCACGGATGCCGCCGCCCAGCTGCACGGGAATCTCGCCATCGACTTCCTTGAGGATGCTCTTGATGGCCGACAGGTTCTTGGGCTGGCCCGCAAAGGCGCCGTTCAGGTCCACCAGGTGCAGGCGACGGGCGCCCGCATCCAGCCATTTGGCGGCCATGGCTGCGGGGTCTTCACCGAAAGTGGTGGACTGGTCCATATCACCCTGAATCAGGCGAACGCAGTGGCCGTCCTTGAGGTCGATAGCGGGGATGAGCAACATGATGGTGATCTGCTAGCAAGTTTGGCCGTCAGAAATGGCCAGTGCACAAAGAAAAACTTCAGGGCTTCCAGCCCAGGAAGTTGCGGAACAGCGCCAGCCCCTGGTCCGAGCTTTTCTCGGGGTGGAACTGGGTTGCGAAAATATTATCGCGTGCGACGGCACATGCAAAGAGGCCGCCATAGTCGGTCTCGGCCGCGCAATGCGCGCTGTGTTGCACCTGCGCATAAAAGCTGTGCACAAAGTAGTAGAAGCTGCCGTCTGGAATGCCGGCCCACAGCGCATGGGGCTTTCCGCCCTGCTGCGTCTGCTGCACCTGGTTCCAGCCCATTTGCGGCACCTTGAAACGGCTGCCATCGGCCTGCATTCGGCCTTCGAGATCGAACTTGCGCACATTGCCGGGAATCAGTCCCAGGCCCGGCACATCGCCTTCGTCGCTGTGGTCGAGCAGCATCTGCATGCCCACGCAGACGCCGAACAGCGGCTTGTTGGCAGCCGCATCGAGCACGGCCTGCTGCAGGCCCGATTCGCGCAGCTCGCGCATGCAGTCGGGCATGGCCCCCTGACCGGGCAGGACCACGCGGTTGGCGGCATGGACCACATCGGGATCGGCCGTGACGACCACGTCCCAGCCGGTATCGGCTGCGGCCGTGCGCACCGCCTGCGAGACCGAACGCAGATTGCCCATGCCGTAATCGACCACGGCCACGGTGTTGTTCTTCAAACTCATAGCAGCTACCGCTTATGGAGATTGGTTTTTAAAGACAAACAGCTTTGAAGTGCAGTGTAAACAGGCGCAAGTTGCTCCTGATTACAGAGCACCCTTGGTCGAGGGAATCACGCCCGCCATGCGCTCATCATGCTCCAGCGCAAAGCGCATGGCACGAGCAAAGGCCTTGAAGATGGTTTCGCACTGGTGGTGGGCGTTGAAGCCCTTCAGGTTGTCGATGTGCAGGGTCACGCCGGCGTGGTTGACAAAGCCCTGGAAGAATTCGAAGACCAGCTGCGTGTCGAGCTGGCCGATGCTGCCGGCCGTGAACTTCACATCCATGTGCAGACCGGGACGGCCCGAGAAGTCGATGACGACGCGGCTCAGGGCTTCGTCCAGCGGCACATAGGCATGACCGTAGCGGCGAATGCCTTTCTTGTCGCCGATGGCCTTGGCAAAGGCCTGGCCCAGGGTGATGCCGATGTCTTCGACCGTGTGGTGGCCGTCGATGTGCAGATCGCCCGCGCATTCGATGTCCATGTCGATCAGGCCGTGGCGCGCGATCTGGTCCAGCATGTGGTCGAGAAAGCCGATACCGGAGTTCAGGCTGGCCTTGCCAGTGCCGTCGAGGTTGACGCGCACGGCGACGCGGGTCTCGGCCGTGTTGCGCTGCACTTCGGCAATGCGCGGCAGGTTCTGGGCGATGGAGGGGACGATATTGCTCATAGGCTTTCTTTCAGTGCCGCCAGCATCTGGGCGTTTTCTTCGCGGGTACCCACGGTCAGGCGCAGGCAGTTGTGCAGCAAGGGGTGCATGGCCGATACGTTCTTGACCAGCACGCCGCGCTGCTTCATCTCGATCTGGGCCTTGCCGGCGTCGCGCACGCGCAACAGCACCATATTGGCTTCGGAGGGCCAGACTTTTTGCACGCCGTCCAGCTGGGCCAGGGCATCGATCAGCGGCTGGCGTTCGGCGCGGATGGCGGCGGCCTGCTCGGCATACAGGGACTCGTGCTGCAACGCAAAAATCGCCGTCTCGCAGTTGAGCACGCTGATGTTGTAGGGCGGGCGCACCTTGTCTATCTCGTTGACGATGGCCGAAGGGCCGATCAGATAGCCCAGTCGCGCACCGGCCAGACCGAACTTGGACAGCGTGCGCATCAGCAGCACATGGGCGTTGCGCGCGGGGTCTGCCTTCATGCGGGTGATCCAGCTGCGGCTGGCGAAGGGCTGGTAGGCCTCGTCCATCACGACCAGACCGCCAACCTCGGCCACGGCGTCGATCACGGCCTGAACCTTGTCCTCGGCCCACAGCGTGGCGGTGGGATTGTTGGGATAGGCGATATAGGTGATGGCAGGCTGGTGCTCGGCGATGGCGGCCTGCATGGCCGGCACATCGAGGTCGAAGTCGCTCGTCAGATTCACGCCCACGAAATCCAGGCCCTGCAGCTTGGCAGACAGCGGATACATCACAAAGCCCGGCATGGGCGCCAGCATCTTGGCGCGGGCATTGTTGCAGGGCTGGGCCGTGGCCAGCGCCAGCAGGGTGATGATCTCGTCCGAGCCATTGCCCAGCAGCACCGATGTGCCGGCCGGAGCACCGGCGTAGTCGGCCAGCATCTGCTTGAGCACTTCCTGGCGCTCGCCGGGGTAGCGGTTGATTTCCAGACCGCCCAGATGCTCGCCCAACTTTTTCTGCAGCTCGGGCGGCAGACGGTAGGGGTTCTCCATCGTGTCCATCTTGAGCAGGCCTTGCGCGGGCTGCACATGGTAGCCCTGCATGGCGCGTACATCGGCGCGAATGCGTTGCAGGGCTTTGGTCTGGATGTCTTGAGCAGTCATGGGTTCACTCCTTCACACAAGGCTTGCGTTGGCCAATGCAGTCGATACCGATCGCTGCGATTGTGGCGCTCAAGCCTCAAGATTCTGCGTGGCGGCTTGCTCCAGCGGGTGCACCACGGTTACGCCGCCAAACTCTGCCCCATGGGGCAGATGCAGGCTCAGCATCTGGTTGCAGCCGCTGTGCTGGGCGCAGGCCACGGCCAGGCAGTCGCCAAAGTCCAGCGCATGGCGGGCCTGCACCGCCCAGGCCGTCTCCAGCGTGGCGGCGTCGGTCTTCCAGGGCGTCCAGGTCTGGTAGCGGCGGATGGCTGCGCGGGCATCGCCCTGAGGCAGGGGCAGGACTGCGGTGGTGGCCTGGTCATAGAACTCCACCAGCGCCTGGTTGCTGGTGCGGCCGCTACGGCTGCGCCACAGCAGATCCAGCCATTCCAGCGTGGCCGCATACAGCGCACCGCCAGCCGCATCTTCCGCAGCAATCAGCACCGAGGTATCGACAAATACGGGGTTCACCTGGCCACCTCGGTTTCGGCATTGCTGTGCGCAGCAGCACGCTTGCTGCTGGCACTGCGCGCCAGGGATTTGGCAGACTGGCCGGCAGCTTGCCAGGTGCGCTCATCGGTGCGCCAGGCCAGATAGGCACGCTCGTAGGCATCCTCGCGCTGCATCAGCTCGGCCATGAAGTCACCCAGCATGCGCGAGACGCTGCTGCCGCGCCTGGCCGCTTCAATGCGCGCCCAGTCAAGCACGCTGTCTTCGACGGTGATGGTGACGTTCTTCATGGCCTGCATAGTACACGAATTTCGTGCAACACGAAATTCGTGTCAAATTTCAAATTGCCAGAATGACCTGCAGGAATCCATACTGCGGAGCAAAAAACAGTTCGCCAGAACCTTGCCCCTCTGCAAGCGCAGACCCACCAACCGGGAGGAGAAATCATGAGCCAGCCATCCAAGACTGCATGGACCAGACGCCAGATGCTCGATCGCACCGTCCGCGCCGGAGCCGGCCTGGGCATCGCGGCCGGCTCCGGGCTGGCTCTGGCGGGCTGCGGCGGAGACGATGCACCAGCAAAAGGCCTGAGCGCCGCGGAGGCGGCCCGGCGGCTGCCCGAGCTGGCCGCAACGCTGCGCCGCGTCAGCGGTGTTCCGGGCATGGCCTGGGCCGTGGTCCAAGGCGCGCAAACGCTTGCCGCCCAAGGCCTGGGGCTTTGCGAGACCGGCGGCAGTGCGGCCGTGAATGCCGACACCGTGTTCCAGCTGGCCTCGGTCTCCAAATCCCTGGCTGCCACCGTGGTGGCGCGCCAGGTCGGCCAGGGACGGGTCTCCTGGGACAGCCGCATGAAGGACTTGCTGCCCTGGTTTGCGCTGCGCAATCCGGGCAGCAGCGCGGTGCTGACCGTGGGCGATCTGTTTGCCCACCGCAGCGGCCTGCCCGACCATGCGGGCGACAAGCTTGAGGAGCTGGGCAACGGCCAGCAGGTGGTGCTGGAGCGGCTGCGCCTGCTGCCCGTCAAGCCGCTGCGCAGCGAATACGCCTACACCAATGCCGGGTTGACCGCCGCCGCAGTGGGCGTTGCAGGCGCTGCCAATACCGACTGGGCGAGTCTGTCACGCCAGACCCTGTATGCGCCTCTGGGCATGACGCGAACCACATCGGTCTATGCCGAATTCATGCAGCAGGCCAACCGTGCCAGCCCCCATGTACGCGCCGATGACGGCAGCTGGCAGCGCGGCACGCCGCGCAATGCCGACCCCCAGTCCCCGGCCGGCGGCGCCAGCTCCAGCGTCAACGACATGGCGCGCTGGCTGTCTCTGCTGCTGGCGCAGGGGCGCTGGCAGGGACAGCAGCTGGTCGCCCCTGCAGCCCTGCAAGCCGCCTGGCAGGCCCAGGCGCCGGGAGGACACTACGGCTTCGGCTTCAATGTCGCAGCAACCGATGGCGGGCTGAAGTTCCTCAGCCATTCGGGCGCCTTCATGCTGGGCGCGGCCACCTGCTTCATGCTCATTCCCTCGCTGGACGCTGCCGTCATCGTGCTCACCAACGGCATTCCCATCGGCGTTCCCGAAACCCTGTGCCGCCAGTTCGTGGACCTGATGGAAACCGGCCGCCTCACGCAGGACTGGTGGTCGCTGTACAGTGAAAAGATCGCTCCGCTGATGGCGCCCACGGGATCCCTGCTGGGCCAGCAGCCCCCGTCTGCGCCTCAGCCTCCGGGCGCGCTGCAGCGCTATGCGGGAAGCTATGACAACGCCTACCATGGCCCGGTACAGGTCAGCCTCGTCGACAACCGGCTGCAGCTGAGCATAGGCCCGCAAGCCCAGACCTATGTGCTGCAGCACTGGAGCGGCAGCCAGTTCTGCTTCATTCCTGGCAACGAAAGCGCGGCTCCGCACAGCATTTCGCTGGCGGTCTTCGAGGCAGGAGACGCAGCGCCGGCCCAAAGCCTCTGGCTGGAGTTCTATGACGACGACGGACTGGGCCAGTTCAGCAGGCGCATCTGACAGGCGCTGCGGCCGCAGGCGGCAGCGCCACAGCCCTCAGCGCCGATACTGCGGCGGCGGGGCATATCTGCCGTCGGCGGGAAAAGCCGCAGGCTCGGCCGCGCCGCGGCGCTCTGGCGCAGGCTGAGCGGCATCGCGCCCCTGCAGTCGGACTTCGAACAGTGCCGCCCCGATCACGCCCACGTTGCGCGCGTCGCCAGCCGGGGTATTGCCGGCATAGGCGCGCTCCTTGCCAGCAAAACGAAAGGCCGCCACTTCACGCTGACTCTTGCGAAAACCCTCGATGCGCAGGGTCTCGCCGGGACGCAGCAGATAGCCGGCGCTGTGCACGCTGCCGGCCTGGCCGGTGAGCACATCCAGGCCGTCCACCGTGGCAACGACCTCATAGTGACGCTGGCTGCGGTTGCTGTAGACCAGCTCGTAACGCTCGCCATGACGGCCGGCCAACTGATAGTCCCGAGCTCCGCGCATGGTGTAGATGGGCAGCGGCCGGCCTTGCCCGTCCTGCACCACCCACTCCACATCGCCGTCGGCCAGCTGCACGCTGAGCTGCTGATCGATGCTGCGCCCCAGGGCGCGGCGGATGCTGGCCTCATCGGAGTAGCGCAGCTGCGCCACGGTGCGCGGGCGCTCGGGGTCCAGGCGCGCAGCTTCCACGGTGCGTGTGACCGATTCCCTCCCTTCGCCCCATTGCGTGCCCAGCGTGGACTCAACCCTGGGCGTGGGCGGCGCTGCCGCCGCGCTCTCTGCGACCTGCAAGGCGTCCTGCGCCGAAGGCGGTGCACCGCAGGCGGCCAGCCCCGCGGCCAGCAACAGTCCGCCCAGCAGCCGCCAGCCGCGTTGCGGCCAGGAACTCATGACCTGATTCATCTTCACGCTCCCTTGTTGTGATTGGCTATGGAATGCTGCGCTGCCACGCAGCCCGCCGAGTGTCACCGCAAATCCGCGCTTTCCTGCACCAGGAAACATCTGGAGATCAATTGCCTCGGGACGGAGGGCATGTGGACCTGCCCGAAAATGAAAAAAGCCGTGGGCTGGCCACGGCTTCAAGGGACAAGCGCTCGCCGATTTACTTCAGACGCATTTCGGCAGCCCTGGCATGGCCCTGCAGGCCTTCGCCATAGGCCAGCACGGCTGCGGTCTTGCCCAGGATCTGGGCACCGGCCTCGCTGACTTCGATGATGGAGCTGCGCTTCTGGAAGTCGTACACCCCCAGCGGCGAGGAAAAGCGCGCCGTGCCGCTGGTCGGCAGCACGTGATTCGGGCCGGCGCAGTAGTCGCCCAGGCTCTCGGAGGTATAGGCGCCCAGGAAGATGGCACCGGCGTGCCTGAGCAGAGGCTCCCAGCGGTGCGGGTCGCGGCTGGAGACTTCCAGGTGCTCGGGCGCGATGCGATTGCTGATCGCGCAAGCCTCTTCCATGTCCTTGGTCAGAATCAGTGCACCGCGGTCGCTCAGGCTCTTGGCGATGATGGCCTTGCGCGGCATCTCGGGCAGCAGGCGGTCGATCGCGGCCTGGACGGCATCGAGATAGGCCGCATCGGGGCACAGCAGGATGGACTGGGCCAGCTCGTCGTGTTCGGCCTGGCTGAACAGATCCATGGCCACCCAGTCGGGCGGGGTCGTTCCGTCGGCCAGCACCAGGATTTCAGAAGGACCGGCAATCATGTCGATGCCCACGATGCCGAACACGCGCTTCTTGGCGCTGGCCACATAGGCATTGCCGGGGCCGGTGATCTTGTCCACCTTGGGCACGGTGGCCGTTCCGTAGGCCAGGGCAGCCACGGCCTGGGCGCCACCGATGGTGAAGGCGCGGTGCACGCCAGCCACATAGGCCGCAGCCAACACCAGCGGGTTCTTCTGACCCTGGGGCGTGGGCACGACCATGATGATGTCCTGCACACCGGCTACATGGGCGGGAATGGCGTTCATCAGCACGCTGGACGGATAGGCGGCCTTGCCGCCCGGCACGTAGATGCCCACGCGGTCCAGCGGCGTGACCTTCTGGCCCAGCAGCGTGCCGTCTTCGTCGCGGTAGCTCCAGCTCTCGCCATTGGCCTTTTTCTGCGCCTCGTGATAGCTGCGCACACGGCGTGCCGCCGACTCCAGCGCTTCGCGCTCGGCGGCTGGGAGGCTGTCGAAGGCGTCTTTCAGCTCCTGCTTGGTCAGCTCCAGCGCCGCCATGGAATCGGCCTGCAGGCCGTCAAAGCGTGCCGTGTACTCCAGCACGGCGGCGTCGCCGCGCTGCTGTACATCGGCCAGGATGTCGGCCACCCGCTGCTCGATGGCTGCATCCGTGTCCGCCGACCAATGCAGACGCTGCGCAAAATCATGCTCAAACTGGGCATCAGCGGTTGATAGACGGGCGGGGGCAGCTACGAATTCCATAGTATTCACCAGTAGGAAAAATCAGTTGTTCTTGGCGGCAACAGCCTGCGCAAACGCATCGATGATGTGGCGCAACGGAGCCTGCTTGAGCTTGAGCGAAGCCTGGTTGACGACCAGACGCGAGCTGATGTCCATGATGGGCTCGACCTCGACCAGATCGTTGGCCTTGAGCGTGTTGCCGGTGGACACCAGATCGACGATGGCATCGGCCATGCCGGTCAGCGGCGCCAGCTCCATGGAGCCGTAGAGCTTGACCATGTCCACGTGCACGCCCTTCTTGGCAAAGAAGTTGCGGGCAATCTCGGGGTACTTGGTGGCAATGCGCAGACGCGCGCCCTGCTTGACGGCCAGCTGATAGTCGAAGCCGTTGCGCACGGCCACGCTGACGCGGCACTTGGCAATCTGCAGGTCCAGCGGCTGGTACAGGCCCTGGCCGCCATGCTCGATCAGCGAGTCCAGGCCCGAGACGCCCAGGTCCGCGCCGCCATATTGCACGTACACGGGCACGTCCGAAGCACGCACCAGCACCACGCGCACATCGGGACGGTTGGTGTCGAAAATCAGCTTGCGCGACTTTTCCACATCCTCGGTCACCGCTATGCCGGCGGCGGCCAGCAGGGGCACGGTTTCTTCAAAAATGCGGCCCTTGGACAGGGCTATGGTCACAGGCGTTGCGGTGCTCATGCGGAAATTCTCTCGATATCGGCGCCCAGGGCGCGCAGCTTGTCTTCCATGCGGTCGTAGCCACGATCCAGGTGGTAGATGCGATCGACGATGGTCTCGCCCTCGGCCACCAGACCGGCAATCACCAGACTGGCCGAAGCGCGCAAGTCGGTCGCCATCACGGTGGCTCCGGACAGGCGCTTGCCGCCTTCGATGGTCGCCACGCGGCCGTCGGTGGTGATGCGCGCGCCCAGGCGAACCATCTCGTTGACATGCATGAAGCGGTTCTCGAAGATGGTCTCGGTCACCATGCTGGTGCCTTCGGCCACCAGGTTCAGCGCCATGAACTGGGCCTGCATATCGGTGGGAAAGCCCGGATATTCGGTGGTGCGAAAGCCCTGGGCCTTGAGCTTGCCGGAGGAGGCCACCTTCAGACCGCCATCCACGCAGTCCACGCTCACGCCCGCATCCTTGAGCTTGTCAATCACGGCGCCCAGATGGTCGGCACGCGCGTGGTGCAGCAAGGCTTCACCGCTGGTGGCCGCCACGGCGCAGAGGAAGGTGCCGGCCTCGATACGGTCGGCCACCACCTGATGCTCGCAGCCATGCAGCTTGTCCACGCCCTGAATCACGATATGGCTGGTGCCGTGACCCGTGATCCTGGCCCCCATCTTGATCAGCATCTCGGCCAGATCGGTGATTTCGGGTTCCATGGCGGCGTTTTCCAGCACCGTCTCGCCTTCGGCCAGCGCCGCGGCCATCAGGAAGTTCTCGGTGCCGGTCACGGTCACCATGTCGGTGGTGATGCGTGCGCCCTTCAGACGCTTCCAGCCTTCGGGCAGGCTGGCATGCATATAGCCGTTTTCCACGGTGATGATGGCGCCCATGGCCTGCAGGCCCTTGATGTGCTGATCCACGGGGCGCGAGCCGATCGCGCAGCCACCGGGCAGCGACACCTTGGCGTGGCCGAAGCGGGCCAGCAGCGGACCCAGGGCCAGCACCGAGGCGCGCATGGTCTTGACCAGCTCGTAAGGCGCTTCGGGCACCAGGCTGTCGGGTGCCACAAAGCTCATGCCGCCGCGTTCGCCATGGGTTTCGGTCTGCACACCCATATTGGCCAGCAGCTTGCGCATGGTGGCCACATCGTGCAGACGCGGCACATTGTGCAGATGCACGGGCTCGGCCGTGAGCAGTGCGGCACACATTTCAGGCAGAGCGGCGTTTTTGGCACCGGAAATGATTACTTCGCCCTTGAGGGGACGACCACCGTGGATCTTGAGTTTGTCCATGGCTTCAAGCCTTGAATGTTTATAGGTAAAAAATGCACTCAGCGCTTATGTAGCAAGTGCTGACAGCTATCAATCTTGCGTCTCGACTCGCATCAAGCCTGGGCAGCAGCCCATTCTGCCGGGGTGTAGGTCTTCATGGACAGGGCATGGACTTCATCGGTGGCCATGCGGTTGCCCAGCGTGGCATAGACCAGGCGCTGGCGGCCCAGCAGACGCTGGCCTTCAAACTGTGCAGACACAATGGTGGCAAACCAATGTCGGCCATCGCCTTCCAGCGCAATATGCTCGCAGGGCAGGCCGGCGGCGATCAGGTCTTTGAGTTGGTCTGCAGTCATGGGGAACCTTTATGCGCAAAAGCTGGCGAAACCGGTCATTGTCTCGCAAGCAGCCCTGCGTCAATTCTAAAAATCAGTTACGAATCTTGTAGCCGATACGCAGCAGGTGCACGGCCAGCGCGCTCACGGCCAGCCAGGCAGCGCCCACGATGGCGAAGCTGAGCCAGGGCGAGACATCGCTCTGGCCGAAGAAGCCGTAGCGGAAGCCGTCGATCATGTAGAAGAACGGGTTGACATGGCTGACCGCCTGCCAGAAGCCGGGCAGCGAGTGCACGGAATAGAACACGCCGGACAGAAAGGTCAGGGGCATGATCAAAAAGTTCTGGAAGGCCGCCATCTGGTCGAACTTCTCGGCCCAGAGGCCGGCGATCAGACCCAGCGTACCCATCAGGGCGCAGCCCAGAAAGCCGAACACCAGAATCCACAGCGGCGCGGCAAAATCGGGCACGGCAAAGAACAAGGTGACCACAAACACGCCCAGACCCACCAGCAGGCCGCGCAGAATGGCCGCTCCCACATAGGCGCTGAACCAGGCCCAGTGCGACAGCGGCGTGAGCAGCACGAACACCAGCGAGCCCATGATCTTGCTCTGCACCAGGCTGGACGAGCTGTTGGCAAACGCGTTTTGCAGCATGCTCATCATCACCAGGCCGGGAATCAGAAACGCGGTGTAGGGGATGCGGTCGTAGACCATGACCCGGCCTTCGAGCACATGGCCGAAAACCAGCAGATACAGCACGGCCGTGAGCACCGGTGCGGCCACGGTCTGAAAGCTCACCTTCCAGAAGCGCAGCACTTCCTTCTTGAGCAGGGTCTGCCAGCCGTTCATTGGACACCTCCTGCAGGAGCCTGTGTCCTGGAGCCTTCATTCATGATGTGGATGAACACATCCTCCAGATCCGCGCGGCGGATTTCCACATCCTCGGGGGTCACACCCGCCTCGCGCAAAGCGGCCAGCAGTTGCTCCACATCGACTGCATGGGCTGCGGGAATCTGCACGATTCGACCGGTGACACGCGCTCTGTCGGCCACGGCCTTGGGCAGGGCGCTATCGGTCTTGAACTGCAACACATTGCTGGAAGCCGACTTGAGCAGCTCGCTCATGGGCGAGAGCTTGATGATCTCGCCGCGCTTGAGCATGGCCACGCGGCTGCAAAGGGCCTCGGCCTCTTCGAGATAGTGAGTGGTCAGCAGCACCGTATGGCCCTGCTTGTTGAGTTTGGCAATGAAATGCCACAGCGTCTGGCGCAGCTCCACGTCGACGCCGGCCGTGGGCTCGTCCAGCACGATGATGGGCGGCTTGTGCACCAGGGCCTGGGCCACCAGCACGCGGCGCTTCATGCCGCCCGAGAGCTGGCGCATATTGTTGTGGGCCTTGTCCGTCAGGCCCAGGCTGTCGAGCAGCTCGTCGATCCAGTCGTCGTTGTTCTTGACGCCGAAATATCCGGACTGGAACTTCAAGGCCTCGCGCACATTGAAGAAGGGGTCGAACACCAGCTCCTGCGGCACGATGCCCAGCTTGCGGCGTGCATCGGCGTAGTTCGCCTGCACATCGCTGCCCTGCACCAGCACGCGCCCGCCCGTGGCTTGAGCCAGTCCGGCGAGGATGCTGATCATCGTGGTCTTGCCGGCGCCGTTGGGGCCGAGCAGACCGAAGAATTCACCTTCCTCGATATCCAGGCTCACCGATTTGAGGGCCTGAAAATCCCCCTTGGGGGTGCGGTAGGTCTTGGAGACGGATTGGAATGAGACTGCGGACATGGAGCCCATGATTCTAGGGCTTGCCCACAGCCTCTGCCTTGGCGGGGCTTAGCCGGACACAGTGATTCGTCAGCCTAGCCCTGCTGAGCGGTGGCGGCCGCATCGGGCACGGGAGCGGGCATCAGCAAGCCGTCCACGCCATACAGCGCGGCCATGGACTGCAGCCCCTTGGGCAGACCTTCGACAATGAGCTGCTTGCCCACCTCCTGGGCTGCGCGCCGGCAGGCCAGCAGCACGGCCAGAGCCGCCGAGTCAAAAACCTTGACGGCGCTGGCATCCAGCACCACCCGGGCATCCGCATGGCCCGTGACCAGCGGACGCAGACGCAGCAGACAGTCGCGCCCCTGACGATAGGTCAGTTCCTTGGGCAGTTGCAGAGGGTTGCTAGCTGAGCGGGCCATGACGTCTGAAGCGCTTTGCTTACTTAGTCGCCGTGGCCGGCATGGAGCTGCGCGAGGCCAGGGTCTTGATCAGGCCGTCAATGCCGTTGGCATTGATTTCCTGCGCAAACTGGTTGCGATAGGTTTCCACCAGCCACACACCGAGCACATTGAAGTTGTAGAGCTTCCAGCCCGTGGCCTGCTTTTCCAGACGGAAATCCAGTTGCACGGGGTCGCCACGGCCATTGACCTGGGTACGCACCAGCACGTCGGTGTCGCCGGCTGCCATGCGCACAGGCTTGACGGTAATGGTCTGATCGCCGACCTGGGACAGGGCCCCCGCATAGGTGCGAATCAGCAGGGCCTTGAACTCATCCTGCAGCTTCTGGCGCTGCTCGGGCGTGGCCTGACGCCAGGCCGGACCGACAGCGGCCGATGTCATGCGGCGAAAGTCCACATAGGGCATGACCTTCTCGTTGACCAGTGCATTGATCTTGCTGGAATCGCCGTTGCGCAGCGAGGCATCCTTCTTGATGGTCTCCAGCACATCGGCAGAGACGCGCTTGACCAGTGCATCGGGCGCTTCCTCAGCAGCCTGGGCTGCGGGCAGACCCAGATTCAGAGCGAGCACGGCACCTGCTGCCATGCCCCACATGCGACGAGTAATCTTCATTGCGTTTTTTCTCCTAGGCCCGCAAGTGTCACCGCACTCGCGCAACCTGTGCATCATGTTTGTAACCAAGCTCTACCGGCTCACTGGCCTTCCGGGGGCAGCTTGCCGGCGTTGTCGTCATCATAGTTTTCGAGGCGACCATCGCCGCCGGACGCCGCGCCGCCAATGCGTGAGCGCAGATAGACATCACGCACCAGGCTGTATTTGTCGAGCGCAACAGAGTCCAGCACATCGCCGGCCTTGAGCAGATTGGCACGGTTGTTGACCATGCGCAGACCGAACAGGCTGTTGCGCCAGCGCACGTCATCCATGGTGTTGGCAGGATAGCCGAAGGCATCGACCACCAGGCCGGCCGAATCCCGCACCGTGGACGGCCCCCAGAAAGGCAGCACCAGATACGGACCCGTGGGCATGCCCCAGCGACCCAGAGTCTGGCCAAAGTCCTGCTTCTGGCGCTCGATGCCGGCCTCGCTGGCGATGTCGAACAGACCGCCTATGCCCAGCACCGTATTCACGCTGAAGCGCACCATGGAGTTGTAGGCACCCTGGCCCTGACCCTGCAGCACATTGTTGACGAAGGACCAAGCATCGCCGAGGTTGTCGAAGAAGTTGGTCACGCCCTGGCGCGCCACGCGCGGCGTCACGTTCTGATAGGCCGTGGCCACGGGCTTGAAGATCGCCTCGTCCACGCCTTCGTTGAAGGAATAGATGCTGCGGTTCATGGACTCCAGCGGGTCGGCTGGGTTGGCAGGGCCTGTGGTTGTGGCGCAGCCGGACAGCAATGCGGCCACGGAAACGCTGGCTGCCAGCGCAACGCGCCTGAGCGCCTGGTTCTCGTCTGACGTCAATTTCGTCTGTGGGCTTGTTGTAGTCATCATTCTTTCGCTCCCCCGTTGGCTGCGGCACCACCGGAATCACCACCCTGCTCCGCCTTGCTGTAGAGAAACTGACCGATCAGATTCTCGAGCACCACGGCAGACTGGGTGGCCGTCACACGGTCGCCTGCCTTGAGGTTCTCTTCGCTGGCGCCCGCTTCAATACCAATGTACTGATCACCCAGCAGGCCGCTTGTCAGAATTTTCAGCGAGCTGTCCTTGGGGAAGGCGTAACGGGTTTCCATGCTCATGGCCACGTCGGCCTGGAAGGTCTGGTCGTTGAAGGCAATGGATTCGATGCGGCCCACGACCACGCCGGCGCTCTTGACCGCCGCCTTGGGCTTGAGTCCGCCGATATTGTCAAAACGCGCCGTGATCGCATAGGTCTTCTGGAAATTCAGACTCAGCAGATTGGCCGACTGCAAGGCCAGGAACACCAGGGCCAGAGCACCGATCAGCACAAACAGGCCGACCCAGACATCACTTTTCTTTTGCTGCATGATTTTTTACCTCTATCTGCTGAGCAGCCTCAAATGCTGAACATGGTTGCGGTGAGCAGGAAGTCCAGGCCCAGAACCGCTAGCGAAGCCACGACCACGGTGCGGGTGGTGGCACGGGAAACTCCTTCAGGCGTGGGCTTGGCCGCATAGCCTTCGAGCAGGGCCACAAAGGTCACGGCCAGGCCGAAGACAAAGCTCTTGAGCACGCCATTGCCCAGATCGCTCCACCAGTCCACGCCCTGCTGCATCTGGCCCCAGAAAGCACCGCTGTCGACGCCGATCATCACCACGCCCACCAGCCAGCCGCCCAGCACACCCACGGCGCTGAAGACTGCAGCCAGCAAAGGCATGGTGATCAGCCCGGCCCAGAAGCGCGGCGCCAGAATGCGTTTGACGGGGTCCACCGCCATCATCTCCATTGCAGACAGCTGTTCGCCGGCCTTCATCAGGCCGATTTCGGCCGTCAGGGCCGTGCCGGCACGACCCGCGAACAGCAGGGCCGTGACCACGGGCCCCAGCTCGCGCAGCAGGCTCAGGGCCACCATCATGCCCAGCGCCTCGGCCGAGCCATAGCGCTGCAGGATGTAATAGCCCTGCAGACCCAGCACAAAGCCCACGAACAGACCGGAGACGCCGATGATGGCCAGCGAATAATTGCCCAGAAAGTGAATCTGGTCGCCGATCAGGCGCGGGCGCCTGAGCGCCGGCCCCATCAAACCCAGCAGGCGCCACAGCAGGCGTGCGCCAATCCCCATGTTGACCAGCTGGCAGCGCACTGCCAGGCCAATGCGTGCGAAAAAGTTCATGCACGCCTCCTGCTGCCAAAGTCCTCGTCGGCGCTGACGCCCGGATAGTGAAACGGCACAGGCCCCGTGGGTCTGGCATGGATGAATTGCTGCACCAGCGGGTCGGTGCTGGCGCGCACCTCTTCGGGTGTGCCCTGGGCGGCAACGCTGCCGGCTCCCAGAATCACCACATGGTCGGCCACGCGGAAAGTTTCTTCCAGATCGTGGGAGACCAGAATCGAGGTCAGGCCCATGGCATCGTTGAGCTGGCGGATCAGCTGTGCCGAGGTACCCAGCGAAATAGGGTCCAGGCCCGCAAAAGGCTCGTCGTACATGATGAGCTCGGGGTCCAGCGCAATCGCGCGGGCCAGTGCCACGCGGCGGGCCATCCCGCCCGAGACCTGGGAAGGCATCAGATCGCGCGCGCCGCGCAGGCCCACGGCATGCAGCTTCATGAGCACGATGTCGCGAATCAGCTCTTCGGGCAGATCGGTGTGCTCGCGCAGCGGAAAGGCCACATTGTCGAACACGCTCATGTCGGTAAACAGCGCACCGAACTGAAACAGCATGCCCATGCGGCGACGCGCGGCGTAGAGCTGCTGCGCATCCATGGTGGTCACGTCCTGGCCGTCAAACAGCACCTGGCCCTGCTGGGCGTGGTTCTGCCCGCCGATCAGACGCAGCACCGTGGTCTTGCCACCGCCCGATGCGCCCATCAGCGCCGTGACCTTGCCGCGCGGCACTTGCAGGGACAGATCGCGCAGGATGACGCGGTCACCATAGCCAAAGGTGACATTGCGCAGTTCCACAAAGGGTGCGTTGGGTGACATGCGTGAATAGCCGCTCAAGAGAAAGCAAACTGGTATTGTGCCGACAAGCTCGGCAAAAAGCTCGGGTTAGCCCCAAGTAAACATACATTCGCGAATGTTTCTTCAAGGTCTGGCTTGAATTGCAGAGCAATCACTCCTGTTTCAGGAGCATTAAGTGCTTGTTGCGCATTCGCAAACTGCTGTTTTTGCGATATGAAACCGCATCAGCAGCTGCGACTTATTTACAACATATTCTGCAGAAACGCCTTGGTACGCTCGTGCTGAGGCGCAACAAAGAATGCTTCGGACGGGCCTTGCTCGACGATGTAGCCACCGTCCATGAAGATGACGCGGTTGGCCACCTCTCGCGCAAAACCCATCTCGTGGGTCACGACCAGCATGGTCATGTGCTCCTCGGCCAGTTCGCGCATGGTGCGCAGCACCTCGCCGGTCAGCTCGGGATCCAGCGCCGAGGTGGGCTCGTCGAACAACAGAATGTCCGGCTCCATGGCCAGCGCACGGGCAATCGCCACGCGCTGCTTCTGACCGCCGGAGAGATGGTTGGGATAGGCATCGCGCTTGGCGGCCAGCCCCACCTTGGCGAGCAGGGCCTCGGCCTTGGGAATGATGTCTTCGCGCTTCATACCCTTGACGATGACGGGCGCCTCGATGATGTTTTCCAGCACCGTGAGGTGGGGAAACAGATTGAAGGACTGAAACACCATGCCCATCTTGCGGCCGATCTTGCGGATTTCGGCATCGCTCACATACTGAGCCCTGGCCTCGCCCTCGGAGCGCGCCAACACCTCGCCTTCAATGCTGATGGTGCCCCGGTCAATCGTCTCCAGGTGGTTGAGGCAGCGCAAAAAGGTGCTCTTGCCCGAGCCGGACGGGCCGATCACGGCCACCACCTCGCCGCGCAGCAGCTCCAGAGAGACGCCGCGCAGCACTTCGTTGTTGCCAAAGGCCTTGTGGATGCCCTGGGCGGAAATCATCACGTCAGGCGTCGTACTTGGCATATTTTTTCTCAAGATATTGGAAGCCCCAGGTCAGCACCAGGGTCATGATGAGATAGAAGGCCGCAGCCACGATGAAGGGCGTGAAGCTGAAGTCGCGCTGCACCACGCCGCGCGCCACGCGCAGCAGATCGTTGAGTGCCAGCACATAGATCAGCGAGGTGTCCTTGACCAGGGTGATGGTCTCGTTGCTGACGGGCGGCAGGATGCGGGCCCACATCTGGGGCAGCACGATGCGGCGCATGGTCTGGGCATAGGTCATGCCCAGCACCTTGGCGCCCTCGTACTGGCCTCGGTCCACGGACTTGATGCCGGCGCGGAAGATCTCCGCAAAGTAGGCCGCATAGTTCAGCGCAAACGCCACCACGGCGGCAGGAAAGTCGGGCAGGCGCACACCGATGTAGGGCACAAAGGGCAGCGCGAAGTACACGAACAGCAGCTGCAGCATCAGCGGCGTGCCACGCATCAGCCAGATATAGGCGCCCACGGCGCTGCTCAGCGGCTTGATGCTGGAGATGCGCATCAGCGCCAGCGCCAGACCCATGGGAATGGACAGCGCCAGCGTGATGAAAAACAGCTTGAGTGTGACAAGGGCACCAGCCGACATGGGCCCCAGGAGCGAGATTACATAGTCCATCAAATGGCCTTCAGTGTGGCGCTGCAGCTATCGAAAGCCCGCCACAGGCACGAGCGTGCGCAGGAGGAAGTGTTTGCACGCATTGTCGTCGCAAAAAAAACCGGCAATGCCAGGCATTGCCGGTGCAGTACGTCAAAAAGGGATTAGTGCTTGATGACGTCGGCGCCGAACCACTTCTGGGCGATTTCAGCAGCCTTGCCGTCCTTCTTCATTTCGGTCAGCACATTGTTGACCTTGTTGCGAGTGGCTTCGTCGTCCTTGCGGAAACCCACACCGTAGTCTTCGGTGCCGAAGTCCTCGGCCAGCACCACGTAGTTGTCGGGCTTCTTGTTGACGTAGTAGCGACCCACCACCTCATCCACCACCACCACGTCCAGACGGCCGGCTTCCAGGTCCATCATGGCAGCGATGTTGTCGCCGAAGAGCTTGGTTTCCTTGAACTTGTCCGACAGTTCCTTGTCCTTGGTCAGGGCGGTCACGGCGCTGGAGCCTTCCTGGGCACCCACGATCTTGCCGACCATGTCAGCCTTGCCCTTGATGGGAGAGCCGGCCTTCACGATGATGATCTGCTTGTTCACCATATAGGGGTCGGAGAACAGGATCTTTTCCTTGCGCTCTTCCAGAATGGTCAGGCCGTTCCACAGAGCGTCCACGCGCTTGCCCAGCAGCTCGGCTTCCTTGGCATTCCAGTCGATGGGCTTGAACTCCACTTCGATATTGGCGCGCTTGGCGACTTCACGGGCCATGTCGATGTCGAAACCGACCAGCTCGTTCTTTTCGTCACGGAAACCCATGGGCGGGAAGTTGTCGTCCAGGCCCACCACCAGCTTGGCGGCAGCTGCCGCAGGAGCGGGCGCAGGAGCTGCAGCGGTGTTGCTTGCGGGCTCGTTCTTGCCGCAGGCAGCCAAAATTGCAGTCAGGGCCACCGAGGCCAGCAGGGTACGTTTTTTCATGGCGTCAAAATTTGAAGTGGAAAAAGCGGAGGCAGGGGCTTTGTCTCCCGTCCGGGGCCACCGCAGCCGCCCCGAAGCCGGGCTGCCGCCAGCGCCGAATCCGCTATTGTCGCGCAGACGGGACAGAACGTCACTCGCCGGTCGCAAAACCATGAACTTGTTCGGAACATGGATCGTGCCTTTCAGCCATTGCACCCGGGCGAACTCGGGGCTGCAGCTGCCGAGACCTGCAGCCGGCCCGGTTACTGCAGCATAAAAGTCTTGTATTCCAGCCGATCCAATTCGCGCGTCAACAGAAACAGGCCTGTACACAGGGTTGCCAGCATTGCCAGGCAGAAACCATAGCCGTAGAAAGCCGCCCCCAGCGCCAGCGAGATGCCGGTAAAGACGATGTTCAGCACCACCATCAGTGCACAGAGCAAAAGCACGATGCGCCGCTCGTCGAGATAGAAAAACACATTGAGCACAGCCATCACCCCCACCTGAAGACCGGTACCGACCACCTGCACATGCAGCAGCGGCAGGTATAACTGCGATATGCCCAGCAGATGCAGCACGGCCGGACCGGCGACAAAGGTCACGAGAACCGCCAGCGTCTGCACTTTGGCGATCTCGCCCAGGCCCGTCTGTATCGCATACACCATCTCGTTGCGCATGGACTGTATGTAGTTCAGGGAGCCGCCGCCGCGCACCGCATCGAAGAACTTGTCGTAGTACTCGACGAAATCGGTTTCTATGCGCACCAGGAACACTGCCATGCCAGGAATGATGGACAGATAGGACAGGAAAACTGGCAGGTCGTAGATCAGCGAGGCCCTGAGCCCGCCAATGATCTGCTGCGAGGTTGGCGGGAAATACCAGAACATGAACTTGTCGGCCCAGATACCCAGGTTGTAGAGCAGGCCGACCGCAATCAGTACCGGAAAGATCAGCGAGCGCTGCATGAAATCGAAGGCGATCCAGCGTCTTTTGATCGGGAAAGCGCGTAGCACGATGGCCCACATGCCAGCCACCAGCACGATATTGCCGAACACGAAGCTGCTCAGCAGCCCTTCCAGTCCCCAGCGACGCAGAGGCAGCGACAGCAAGACAATAAGCGCATAGCTGACCCCGAACAGCGCGGAGATGGCCTTGTAATGCTTGAGGCCGGACAGCAAAACGGTCAACATCCAGACCACGCACATCAGCGTGAAACCGGCCAGCATCAGCATCCGGTACAGCAGGCTCTGGCCTGGCAGCACCACGAAAAGGGCCAGCGTCCCCAGGCCGCTGGCGGCTGCCATGATCAGCAACAGCAAGCCGTGCAGATTGGGCAATACGGTTTCATCCTGCTTGAGAAACAGCCGATCCGAAATAAAGCGCGTGAACATCAGTTGCGCCGCACCGGTCAGTATCAGGCTGCAGGCCACCAGATAGGTCACCGAGGTCTGAAACTGGGTCACCAGCAGCGGCGGCGCCACGACGCTGAGGCTGAACACCCCTACCAGCAAAATGCCGATGATGGAGAACACCCAGGGACCCGAGCCGATCACGCCCGCATAGGCATAGGCTTGGAGCAGGCTGGTCAGCGTGTTTTTGCGCAGCAGGTGGCGCAGTTCAAAGCCAATGCCGGCCATCAGTGATCTTCCTTGGAATGTTGCATGGCCCGGTCATAGACCTGCCGGTAGCGGTCGAACAGCAACTGATCGGAGTAGTAGCGCTCAACGCGTGCAATCCCGGCAGCACTGGCTTCCTGCCAGGCCTCGGGCGATTTCAGCAACTCCAGCGCCGCATCGGCCAGATCCGCAGGGTTGGCGATACCGACCACGCGACCACAAGCGCCCAATGCACGGTCCTCGGGCTCCAGCCCTTCTATGAGCTGACGGCAGGAGCCCACGTCGGTGCTGACCACGGGAACGCCTGCCGCCTGCGCCTCCAGCAGCACCAGAGGCAAGGCCTCGCTGATGGACGAGAGCACCACCAGCCCGACACGCGGCAACAACTCGTCGATCTTCTGCATGCCCAGAAAGTGCACCTGCGCCTGCAGGCCCAGACTGTCCACAAGATTGCGGCATTCCTCTACATAGGCCGGGTCCTCGGACATGGGGCCGGCGATCAGAGCCTGAGCCTCGGGCAGGTGATTGACCACGCGGCGCATGGCGCGGATGAAGGTCTTGATGTCCTTGATCGGCACCACGCGGCCTATGAGGCACAGCATGGGTGGTGTCACGGCCGGACGCAGGGCACGCAGCGGCGCAAAGCGTTTCACGCTAATGCCATTGGGAATGTTGCTGGTGCGCGCTGGCACGGCGCCGTCGGCCACCTGACGCAGACGGTTGGCCTCGAACAACGCGATGATGGGATCGGCTGCCTCATAGCAAAAACGCCCCATCCACTCGAAGAACTGGATCCACATCTGACGGAAAAAGGAGACTTCCATGGGGTCGCGCTGGAAGACATTGCGGTTATCGCGTATCCACTGGCTCTGGAGCAGGTCGATCTGCCGCTCCTTGGTATAGATGCCATGTTCGGACAGCACCAGCGGCAGCCCTCGCAGATGGTGCAGCATGCCGCCCAGGAAGCCCGCATAACCTGTGGAGACCGTATGCAGCACACGTACCGGAATCAGCTCCCGGGCGATGCGCGCCAGCAGCCACAGCGGCTGCAGCATGATGCGTACCGTCCAGAAGAAGTCGACAAAGGACGGATCGGTGCAATGGCGCCGGTAGCTGTCCTGTATCAGCTCCCACATATATTCGCTGTGCAGAAAATCTTCCTGCGGCAAGCTGCCGCCCGGCAGCAGCTCCATGGCAACGGCGCGCATGGCGGCCAGCACCTCCGCCCTGCCTGCCGGGCTCTCATCCCGTCGCTCGAGTGCCTGCAGCAATTGCTGCAGCTTGGACATGACCTCGGGGTCGCCCCGGCGCGGTGTGGGCCGCAGTTTGCCCGACGCATGACCATAGAGGAAATGCTCCTCGAAATGCACCACATTGGGCGGCAGCTCATAGCGAAAATCGCCATAGTCCTCGCGCCGGCTTCCGATAAAGACGATGGCAAAGCTATGCTGCGGGTAGGCTTGAAGGATCTGGTGAACCCAGCTCGACACGCCGCCGCTGACATAGGGGAAAGTGCCCTCGAGCAGCAGGGCGATATCGGCCCGCGCAGCCTTGGGAAGAGAACTCATGAGGCACTCCAGTACTGGATGCAGGGGCGCAGACGAGGCATGACCTGCTGATCCTCAAGTCTGCGCATCAGCTCCTGCACCTTGGCGAACTGACGCTGCTTGAACAGCAGCTCGGCCTGGTAGGGAATGACGCGGGGCGCCGGCAGACCCAGCTCCAGTGCCCTCTGATAGCAGGATTGGGCACCTTCGTCGTCGGCCAGCAGATGCAGCAAGCGCCCCTTGCGCAGCTGCAGCAGGGCGGTATCCGGGTGCTGAGACAGCACCCGGTTGCAATAATGCAACGACTGCTTGATGGCATGGTCACGTACATCACCCTGCGCCGAGCCCTGGTAAATCAGCTCCCAGTACAGATCAGAAAGCGCCCAGGCTGCTCTCAGACCGCGGGGGCCGATTGTCTCTCCTTCGACCGTACGCGCGCGCTCCAGGGCCTGCAGCTCCTGGTGTATGGACTGGCTCAACTGGCGCTCCTGGGCATCCAGCATGCTGTAGGCCAGCAAACGCAGATCATCGCTGGAGTCGCTTAGCGCCATGCGCAGCATGGGCGAGGCAATACGCCCCGAGACATGACCCAGGGCAGCCAGGGAACGCATGCGCAAGGGCACGGGAACCGCCTGATTGGCCAGAAAAGACTGCAAGCCCGCCTGCCTCCGGCTTCCGCTCGCCTGCTGGTGCGGGTCGAACTCAGGCAGCGGCAGCGATGAAAATTCCCTGCGCGCCGTCAAGCCGCGCCGTCGGAGTAACGCCACAGTCGCAATCACCGAACCGACAAAGCCCACCACCGGCACGGCATAGGAGAGCAAGGCCATCAGCGCGACCAGCGGCAGGCGCTGGCGCCGGGAACCTGCCGCCAGCATCAGGAACGGAGACAGGCACAGCGCCAGCAGCACGCTGGCCAGCGCATGCGCTGCCAGATAGCTGAGCAATGCAGCATCGGAGTGGTTGTGCAGCAGCCACAGGCTGCTCCAGGAGGCAACCTCCGCCAGCACAGCGGACAGTGCCAGCTTGACATTAATCATGGGCCATCCTGTCAATCTGCTCCAGCACGCTCAGGGCCGAGCAGCGATCCAGCAAGACAGTGCGGGGAAAAATGCCGGCCGCTCCCAGGGAGTCCATGCCGCGCTGACCCAGCCAGCCTTCGATACGATTCAGATAGCCCTCAGCCGTGGCCCCGGTACCAAGCGGCATGAGGATGGCCAGCCACTGCCTGTTCCGACCTTCGATCAGCCAGGAGCGATCCAGCATGCGCTCCAGGCGCATCAGCTGCTGAGCCATCTGGCTTTGCACCGCCTGCGGTGAAAGCTCTAGCGCCACGACCACGCTGCACAGGCCGGCGCTGCGGTTCACATGCTCCATGCGCTGCAGCTCGGACGCGAACGGCCGCGGGCACAGGGGATAGGCCTGCAGCAGCGGCTGGGCCAGACGATTGGCTGCCACGCTGTCCGTGTAATAGCCGAGCAGCAGATTGATGGTCTGCAGCGTCTCCTCCTGCAGAGCAAAAAAGGGCATTTCTTCCACCAGCAGCAGACCATAGATCTCCCCCCCCAGATCCAGCATCGGAGCCACGACCAGATAGCGGGTCTGTTGCGCATCCCTCAGGCCCTGGGAGACATGGGTCAGCATGCGGGCTTCCAGCGCCTGGCGCAGCAGCGGATCCTCGGGCCGGACCTCATGGGCACCGCCCAGCTGGGCAATCGGCTGGGGCTCGATCCTGTCGTCGCGCACAGCCACCAGGCAGGCCGCACTGATCTGGCAGAACTGTGCCAGCTGATTGAGCAGGCTTTGCGCATCGCCAGGAGCGCCGCCGAGCGCACTGAGCCCGCTGAGTGCATCGCGCATCGACACCGGGCGGCCGATCAGCTCCTGCTCCAGCTGGTCATGTGACAGACGCAGCAGATAGTGCTGACGTATGAGCTGTTCGGTGCGCTGATCCATATAGTGCTGCGCGGTACGCTCGCGCCGTATGCGGGCACGCCAGAGACTCGAAATCTCGCCCACGATCATCACCACCATCAAGCCACCCAGAAAGTACTGCTCGGGAAAGCGGCTCAGATCCTCACGGTTGAAACCCAGCCAGCCCAGCAACAGCACACCGGCCGCCGACAATCCCCCGATGGGCCCATAGCGCAAGGCCACGATCATGGGCGCAAGCCAGGACCAGGGAAACTCGGCACGCACCCAGAGCGGGTCGTTGCGGCTAAAAACATAACCTATCAGCAATGCCAGCAGTGGCAGCAGTAAGGTCTCGGCCGCCACCACTCCGGGGCGCTCGCTGGTTTGCACCAGCAACCCCAGTGGCGAGCTTCTGAATTCCGCAGCAATGCCCACGCGGCGCGCGGAATCCGGCGTGGCAGCAGGTGTCGTGGCGTGATCTTGCATGACTGGAAATCCTGCTCAATGCTTACCGGGCGCCGGCCAGGCCCGTTCCCAGCAGTTTGCGGATCAGCTTCTGCCCGACAGCCGACAAAGCCTCGCGGCTCCATCCGCTTTGACCGCCAGCACCGCTCCAGACCGTGGCACCGCTGTCCACATCGACGATCTCCAGGGCCACGCCGACGGCTGGCTCACCGTCCACGCCGACCTTGTAGCGCCACTCGTCAACCGCCCCCAGCAAGGCATAACGCACACCCTCACTGCGTGCCCAGGCCAGCGCATCTTCGCGCCGCTTGGCATCGCGGCCATCGAACAGCGTCTCCTGCTGCGCCTCGCCTGTATAGCGCTTGACGGCACCTATGCCGCGGCTGCTCAACAAAGCCGTGGCAATGCTTTCGGCCCGGCTGCCTGCCATGGGCGTTTCCGTATGGTTCTCGAACGGCAGCACCGCCCAGTTGGCGTTCCTCTCCAGGGCCGGGGACTTGCCCTGGTCCAGCGTGGAACAAGCACCGAGCAGCCCCAGCAGGGCTGCGCCCGTGAGCATGCGGATGCGGGAGGAGAGAACAGTACGGTGAGTCATGGGAGAGCTCCTTGAAATCTTCAGAAATGGAGGCGGTAGGCGAGCTGCAGCTCGCGGGTGGTGCCCGTGGTGTTCACACCCGACTTGGAGAAATTCAGTCCCAGCATCAGGTGATCCGCCCCCAGCACGCTGGTGGCCAGACCGAAGCTCAGGTCGTAGCCCGTGCCGTTGATGCTGTGGCGAGTCAGGGCCAGGCTGGCAAACGGCCGCAGTGCGCGCGAGTACTCCTGTGCATAAGGCATATTGGCCGAGATCCGCAGCCCCGAAAAACGGAAATTGCCGGGCAGCAGATAGTCGATGCCAGCCTCGCTTCCCGACGGCAGATAGCGCAGCACCGCCGCATCCCGGCCGCTCAGTCCCCCGGGGCTGTTGCGGCTGTAGCGATGCCAGGAGGTGAAGGCGTCGAACTGGACCAGGGGTGCCTCGCCGCGATAGCTATGGGTGTATTGCAGCGTGGTCTGGTTGCCCAGGCCCACGCGCGCACCGGTCTGCACATGGAAACGCTCATGGGCATACTCCAGGCTGAGTTGATCCAGCCGCGACAGCCTGTAAATTGCACCCACGGCCACGCGATCCTTCATGCCCCCCATGCGCATGGGCAGCGTTTCCTGCGTCGGCAGGTCGCGGCCCAGCGCAGCCTGAAGGCTCAGGCGGCTGTCCAGTATCTGGGTGTGCGAAAACTGCATGGGCACATAGCTGTTCATTCCCTGGCGCTGGCCCAGCATGAACTCGCTGCTGGAACCCTGAGTTTTGCGCGTCAGACGCAGGCCCAGGCCATGTTCGGACGAAGGCGCCTGTACAAAGCCGCGGCCGTTCACGCTGCGGCGCGTGTGATCGGCATCGATGTCCAGCGCCCAGCGCGGACTTAACGCCAGATGCCAACTCAGGCGCCGTGCCCGCTCGTCTATGCCATCCAGCCGCCGGCTATGCAACTGCAGGCCTGCATGGTCGCTGAAGGCCAGCAGTTGCTCGGTAAGAGCCAGATGCAGGCTGTCGTCGTCGGGCTGGTCGTGCTGGGTCTCGAAGGCGGCAGACTGCGCCAGCCTGCCGTCGCCCGTCAGGGTCGCCGCATTGATGCGGTCGTAGCGCGACAGACTGGCATCGTATTGCTCCAACAACTGGCCGACCTGGGCATGATCCTTTTCGGCCAGTGCCACGGTGATCTCGGCCCAAAGTGGCCGGTTCGCCCGCTTGCTGCGGCTGAAGGCGTACTGCTGCCACAGATAGCCCCGCTCGGTCGAATATTCTCCCTTGTCCTGCAGCCAGGCAATGGCCAGCTCCACGGCCGCCGGGGAAAGCTCCCGGCCCGTATCGCGGTCCATGCGCATGAGCTCACGCAGCAGGACCAGCTCGTCATCGCCGTGCACTTGTGAGAGCATCAACCGGTTGCGGGCCTGACTCTGCACCTTGTCCAGGTCTTCGGGGTTCAGCCAGCGACGCAGCTTGCCACCCGAGGCTCGGCCTGCCGAAGTATCGGCCAACCCGACATCCCGCGTCTGGAGTGCCTGCCTGACCCACAGCTCGCGCCGCAGCCGCCAGGCCAGATCCACCTGCTGGTTTTGCTCGAGCGCATCGGCGTAGTTCATCATCCAGAGGAAGTCGTCGCCGTTCTCCTGCAGATGGGGCCGCAGATAGCGCTGCAGGGCCACGGCCGGGCGGGAAAGAGCCATATAGGCAGCCGCCAGCGCATCGTGCATCTCCGGATCCTGGGCCCAGGCCGGCTCGGCCTGGGCCAGCATCGGCGCGAGCAGCGCGGCATTCTGCGTATCTATCAGCAGCCACAGCAGCGACTGGCGCATCAGGGTCGAGCCCCCATCCAGGGCCAGGCCCTTTTGCAGCAGCTCCAGGGCTTTTCTTGCCTGTCCCACATGCTGGTAGTAAAGCGCTGCGGCGTGCAGAAAAGCCGGCTGCTGAAGCAGCAAACCGGCCGTCTTGGTGTCGGCCAAGGCGCGATCGATCTGCTGACCCGCATGGCTCCACTCGTTCAGATCTTCCAGCATATAGAGCGCCTGGGACAAATGGCGCGGATCGTGGAACTGATGCCATGCGCGCAGCGACACCCGAGCCGCCTCACCGCGATCGCTGCGAATCAGCAGATTGATGACCTCGTCGAAATCGCGCACCTTGGCATCCTGCATTTCCAGCAAACGCCTGAAAGCGCCCAGTGCCAGGGCCTCCTGCTGCTGTTTCTGCGCCACCTCGCCCAGCAGTCGCCAGTATTCGGCCTCGGCTTCAGCTCCCATATCGGCCGGCACCCGTGCCTGGGCATCATCCAGCCAACTCAGGCCAAGCGCGCGCTCACCTTGCAGAAATGCCAGCACCGCGGCCGGCATCACATGGGCCGGAACGCGCTGCGCCGGATCGCGGAGCAGGCGTTTCCAGGCATTGAGCGCCACCACGGGTTGGCCGGCACGCTCGGCCAACTGGGCCAGCAGAATCTGCGCCTGCGGCGTGTTCCCATGGGCTTGCAGATAGTCGATCGCCGGCTGCGGCTCGGCCTGGCGCTCATAGGCCTGCACCAGCGCCTGCTGCAGTGCCGCATCGCCGGGACGTCGGCCCAGTTCGTGCTTGATGCCTTCCACCAGCGCGCGATCGTCGAACAAGCCCGGCGCCAGTCGCATCACAGACTGCCAGGCAACCTCACGCTGCGTGGCCTGGGCAATGGCCAGCCAGTTGTCCAGGGCGACCTGCTGGCGGCCGCTCCACTCCGCCACCTGGGCCAGACGCTCGCGCCAAACCATATTCCCCGGAGCCTGGTGCACGGCAGCCGCGGCCACACGCCAGGCATCCTCGAGATTGCGGTTCTCGAGGAATACCTGGTAGCCCAGCTCATAGGTTTTGTCGTCGAACGGAAGTCCCGGAGCCTCTTTCCTAGCCGGTGCGGCAGTGTGCCGCAGCGTCCAGCCCGGAGCCTTCCAGAGCACGGGATGCAGCGCCCAGGCACCATCATCGGCCCCGCCGCCCCTATCAGCCACGGCCCGCATGTCCAGCCATTGCTGCAGCAGCGACAACTTGAGCAGTTGCTTGGCATAGCGCTCGGCCTCGGCCGAAGCGCCGGCCGCACGCGCCAGGCCTATCAGCCGGCGCAGCGTCTCGGGATCGCTGCCCAGCAGCTCCTCCTGCTCGCGTGCCAGCACCAGTGCTTGCTGGGCACGATTGCCGGCCTGCAGCACCTGCAAGGCCTGCCACATGTACTCGCGCGACTGCTGCACCTCCGGCGCCGCCGCGCTGGCCTCGCGCCACAGCAGGGAGGACTGCTCGTACATGGACAACCCCAGCGTCTGACGTGCAGCGGCCTCGTACACGCGCGCCTTGCGCTCAGGAGACACCTGTTTACGGGCCAGCTCCTCATAAATTTCCAGGGCCTGTGACTCATCGTTCAGCACCAGCGCCGAGGATGCCAGATAAAGGCTTTGCTCCTGGCTCAGATCGTCGCGCGGCACGGCCTTGAGCGCCTGCATCACCGCGGGTGCCAGCTGCCTGACCTGTCCATCTGATCCATGGCCCCGCTGCTTGGTTTCCAGATAGCGCTGGTACAGCGTCTGCCAACGATCCCAGGCCTGGGCCGCGGCGCTGGGCAGAGCCTGCCTGAGCGCCTCTTCCTGGGCCTGTCGCATGGCCTCGATCCGCTGTTGCTTGACCTTGAGCAGGCTCTGCAGACGTTCATTTCCCGGGTCGCTCTTGAGCAGATTGCTCAGGTAGTTGAGCGAAAGCTCGGAATCGTCCGCCGAATCGGCAAGCCGACGCTCCAGCGCCTGCTTGGGGAACAACATCCACAAGGCTCCTCCGATCAGCACTGCCAGCAGTGCGATCAGCCAGTGAGGAACCGTGGTCGGGCGCTCAGAGCGCACGGCATTGCGCTTGGAGTTGGGCACTGTGGCTGGCACTTCTGAAGGAGCGGATGGAGGAGCGGTCCGCAGCGGGAACCGCGCTGATGGAGGAACTGGCAGCGGCAGCGCTCAGCGAGCAGCCAGGCGGCAGATACATGCGCAGCTCCAGCGGCACATGACCTTCCAGCGTGAAGCGCAGACTGCCGTCGGCCTGGGTCTGCCAGTCCTTGAGGCGAGCATTGGCATCCACTAGATAGGGGGTTGAGGTAGTCGGTGCGACCCCTGTACGCACCACCATCCGGGCTACGCCGCCGGTCAGGTGCAGATAGCTGCCGTCCACACCCGGCGCATAGCCGGCAACGCCCGTGCTTTCGGCCATCACAGGAGTGCCCAGACCCGGCGGCAGGCGCAGCGTACGCAATCGCCCGGGGCCGCGCAGGCGCCAGCCCTCGCCGTCCCGGCCGATCGCAAACTGGTAGAAATCCTCTACCTTGCGTATGTATTCCGAGCCGTAGACCGGATGCAGCTTGCGGCTCAGCGCCCATTGATAGGCCTTGTGCAAGGCCTTGAGGCTGGCCTGCTTGCTGGCCGAATAGGAGTGGTAATAGATGTCCACCGCCTTGAAGCGTCGCGGCGCATCAGTCATCTCAAAGGTCTCGATAACGCGTTCGAAGCCGTAGAACGGGCCATGCCACAGATTGGTGTAGATGTTCTCGTTGGTGACCGGTGCATAGATCTGCAGATGCCCGCCCTTGTGTATACCCCAGCTCTTGACCTCGGTGATGGACGGATTGCTGCGCATGATCGAGGTATCCCCGCCATTCATGTTCAGCAGGCCTGCGGCATCGGAGATGGCCAGCGCATCGGCGCCGGGTGCCGTATCGCCGGTCCACAGGAACACCTTGACCGGCTTGCCTGCGGGAGCCAAGCGCTGGCTGATATAGTCGACCGAACCCACAATCTCCCGGCGCAGATCCATTTCATAGCCGGGAATGCTGAGGTTCAGGCTGGCTTCCTTGCTTTCGGCAAACAGTCCATGGCTTACGGAGCGATCCCAGAGATAGGGGTGGGAATAGGAGTGGCTGGCGATCTCCACATGCGGCATGGCAAAGATGCGCTTGGCAATGCCCTCGAGCTGATCTGCCCATTGCGGATACAGGCCCTTGGGCGAAACCTCGGCCTCGATCACGGACACCGTGTGGGGAATGCGGTAGCGCTCGAGGATCTCGCGGCGCAGCATCTCTCCGGCAAAGGGTGCACCGGGCGCTTCGGCCTTGGACGGGAATCCGTCTCCATCCACATGGGCCAGCAGCAGACGGCGGCCGTTCTCGGTGGTCACATCGGGGACTGGAATGTCTTCAAGCCGCAATGCCTGCTTGAGCAGCGCGAAAGGATCGACCACCCAGCGCGACTGCTCGGTGCCCGGCACGTCCGTCAGCACATAAGGCGTCATCACAAAACCGCCCCAGGGCGTGATGGCGGCAGAGACGAAGCGTCGGCCCTTGGCATCGTCAAAGGACAGCAGTTGCCGGCTTTGCTGCTGCAGCTGCGGCGTCAGCAGCCAGCCCGTGTAGTCGTGGGCCGGCAGCCCGGGCTCGGTCTCGAACCCCATGGCAGCCGCCTGCTCGGCCTTTTTCAGCGGAAAGGCCGGAACGGTCTCCATGGCGCGCACGCCCAGCGTGCTCGCAAGCGTACGATCCAGGGACACGCCGGGCGCCTCCATCATCAGCAGCGGCATACCCTGCTGGACCTGGCGCACCATCCAGCTGCGCACATCCTTGAAGCGCGTGTCGGGAATGGCCCCGCCGAACCAGCTCACCACACCTGCGTAGCGATCCCGTCCCACGTCAGTGGGCAGTGCCGAGCGCACATCGGCATAGTCGACCACATAGCCCATGTAGTTGATGGGCATCTCGAGGAAGCGATGGGCCGATGCGTAATCGAGCGCGGGATCGTCGGCTCCGTTGTAGAGCACCAGTATCCGACGCGCCACGGCCTCGACCCGCCCCATGCCCAGGGTCTGCAGACCGGCATCGCTCACCCAGGCAATGATGCCCAGCTGCGCAATGCGCTGTGCGGTGGCCCGTGTAGTGTCGCGGTCATGCGGCGCCACATAGTCAATGGCCAGCACCGGCAGCTTGTCGCGCTCCCGTATGGTTTGCAGCTGCTGCAGAAGCCAGTCGCGGTCCTTGGCAGGAACTTCCACATAGCGCTTGAGATTGGCATCCCAGCCGCGATACAACGACTCGGCCGCCACCATCTGAATCTTGTCGCGCACTCGCGGCACGATCTCGAAGCCGCGGTTCAGTATCAGCTTGATGCCGGGAAAGCGGCTGTGCAAGGTATCGATGACGCGGACCAGGCCATCCTGCTGCGCCGCTTCATCGAAGTGTGCGGCCAGGCGGTAGGAGTCCAGGGTATCCAGGAAAAAACCTCTGTAGCCCTTTTCCCAGAGCGGTGCAATCACTTGCTGAGCAAAGAACTCCGGCCACTGCGCCGGGGTCTGGTCGATCACGATGGAACGCCAGGCTCCATTGCGCGCCATCTGCCATGCGGCCGGCAGCTTCTTGAAGTAGGCCCGCTCCGGCAGCACTTCGGCCACCGAGGCATAGGCATAGAGTTCGCTGCCGGGCGCCTGGTCGCGCAAACGCTGCGGGTCGTAGCCATGGTCGGGCTCTACGACGGCAATGTCGTAAAGACCGAGTTCGCTCAGCGAAGCCTTGGCTCCATAGTAGATGGCAACCGACGGCTCCGCAGCCTGGCTGCACCAGCCGTACAGCAAGGCGCAGCAGAACACGCAACTCCGCAGAAAAGCATTCACGACCAGGGCCTCATGATGTTGGTTTACACGTTAATTGATAGTTATCATAAATTAATATGCATTTTTGAATTGTTATTAACTTTTAAATATATAGACTGACTCACGAATATTCTGTGCAGGTACGCTGCCAAATACCTACTAAAAACCCCGAAAAATACTCAAACCCAATGACCCCCAATGACCCAAACGAAGCGCGGAGGAAATTCGCTCGGCTTGACTGGTCAGAAAGGGGTGCAAGCAAGGCTCCCCGGATCACTGCACCGCGCACCAGGGCCGTGCGCGAATCGGCGTCCCGGCTGCTGTCCAGCGGATGAAGCCAATGTGGGTGACACTGTGGCACAGCACCATCTGGGCCGAATCTCCGGACGACTGACCATGAACCAGAACCACAGCGATGCGGCGCAATACGAGATCGATCTTTCGCCGGCCGGGCAATTGCCGGACTGGAAGGCGGAGCTTGATGTGGAACGCATGTGCGCGGACACCTGGCACCGACAAAGCTCGGCCGCCACACCCTGAATCTGACGGGCATGCAGGACACGCAGCTTCCCTCTTCATTGCAGCAGGCTTACCATCGCGCCGAATATCGCGTGCATGATCAGAGCGGGCTGGACTGGCGGCTGCAAGTCGACAGACTCCAGCCCCTGCTGCTCACGCACTACAGCGCACACCAGGTGGACTGCGCAAGCTTTCTCACGGCCTGCAATCCTCGGGGGCAGTTGCTGTCCGATGCGGACAACGCCAGGCGCATGCAGCAGTTGCGCCAGACGCTGCGCGTCGGCGCCTGGATATTTTCCGAAGGCCAGGGTCTGGATCCGCAAGGCCTGTGGCCCGGCGAAGCCAGCGTGCTGATATGGGGCATGGACGCCCCCACGGCCCGCGCCTGGGGCGAGCAATGGGAGCAGAACGCCGTGCTCTGGTGCGGCGCCGATGCCATCCCCCAGCTGCTATGGCTCAGATAAAACATTTTGATAGCAGCTTGCACACGCCCTTCCTAGTTATCAGCTACGAACCTATCAGAAATCGTTATTCATAAATCGCATGCAGCTATCAATTCAGCTACTAGTCGATTGGGGGCATAAAAAAGGCGCCCCGGTGGGCGCCTGTGAAAATCTTGAATATGCCTTGGCTCAGCGAGGCAGTTCGCTGGCGCCCATCAGGAACTCGTCCACGGCACGGGCCGCCTGGCGGCCTTCGCGAATCGCCCACACGACCAGCGACTGGCCGCGGCGGATGTCGCCGGCAGCGAACACCTTGGGCACGCTGGTGGCATAGCCGCCAATGAAATCGGTGCTGGCCTTGGCGTTGCCGCGTGCATCCTTGTCGACGCCAAAGGCTTCGAGCACGGTGGCGACAGGGTTCACAAAGCCCATGGCCAGCAGCACCAGATCGGCGGGCCAGACCTTTTCCGTGCCGGGCACTTCGCTCAGCTTGCCATCCTTGAACTCGACCTGCACGGTGGTCAGGCTCTTGACCTTGCCCTTTTCGCCGCCGAATTCCTTGGTGGAGATGGCGAACTCACGCACCACGCCTTCGTCGTGACTGGACGAGGTACGCAGCTTGATCGGCCAGTAAGGCCAGACCAGGGGCTTGTTCTCCTGCTCGGGCGGCATGGGCATGACTTCGAACTGGGTCACGCTCTTGGCGCCATGGCGGTTGGAGGTGCCCACGCAGTCGGAGCCGGTGTCACCGCCGCCGATGACGATGACATGCTTGCCGTCGGCACGGATCTGGCCCTTGAGCTTGTCGCCCGCGCTGACCTTGTTCTGCTGGGGCAGGAACTCCATCGCGAAGTGCACGCCTTCCAGATCGCGGCCGGGCACGGGCAGATCACGCGACTGCTCGGAGCCGCCAGTCAGCAGCACGGCATCGAACTCGGCGTTGAGCTGCTCGGGGCTGATGGTTTCCTTGGCCCAGTTCGTGACCTTGGAATCCTTGCCCAGGCCCTCCTTGCCGGCAATCAGCACGCCGGTGCGGATCTTCAGGCCTTCGGCCACCATCTGCTCGACACGGCGGTCGATCAAGCCCTTGTCCAGCTTGAAGTCGGGAATGCCGTAGCGCAGCAGGCCGCCCACGCGGTCGTTCTTCTCGAACAGGGTCACGTCGTGGCCGGCGCGCACCAGTTGCTGGGCCGCTGCCATGCCTGCAGGGCCGGCACCGACCACGGCCACCTTCTTGCCGGTCTTGTGCTTGGGCAGCAGGGGCTTGACCCAGCCTTCGCTCCAGGCACGGTCGATGATGGAGTGCTCGATGGACTTGATGCCGATGGCGTCGCCGTTGATATTGGCCACACAGGCAGCTTCGCAGGGTGCGGGGCAGATGCGGCCCGTGAACTCGGGGAAGTTGTTGGTGCTGTGCAGCGTGGTGATGGCGTTCTTCCAGTCACCCTGGTACACGAGGTCGTTGAAGTCCGGAATGATGTTGTTGACCGGGCAGCCGTTGTTGCAGAACGGCGTGCCGCAGTCCATGCAGCGTGCAGCCTGCACCTTGGCCTGATCGGAGGTCAGGCCGATGACGAATTCCTTGTAGTGCTTGAGACGTTCCGCAACGGGGGCATAGCCCTCTTCGATGCGCTCGTATTCCATGAAGCCGGTGGTCTTTCCCATGATCTTTAATCCTTGAAATCTGTGTTCGCTTGCAGTGCGGTGGCCGCCTGGCCGCCACCGCTTGGAGCCGTGTTTACTTGGCGGCTACTGCTTCTTTCTGAGGAGCTGCTGGCGCTTTCGCAGCTTGCTTTTCCTTCTGTTTGCGTTCAAAGATCTCGCCGAGTGCACGCTGGTACTCGGTCGGGAACACCTTGACAAACTTGGCACGCGCTGCGGCCCAGTTGTCCAGCAGATCACGGGCACGCTTGGAACCCGTCCAGCGGCTGTGAGCCTCCACCATATTGCGCAGCTGCTGATCGTCGCTCTGGCCGCGGTGCCAGATGCCGGGATCGACACGCGAGACAAACTCGTCGTGCGGCAGCACCTTCTCCAGCTTCACCGAAGCGGTGTTGCAACGCTCGGCAAACTTGCCGTCCTCGTCGTAGACATAGGCCACGCCGCCGCTCATGCCGGCCGCGAAGTTGCGGCCGGTCTTGCCCAGCACGACCACGGTACCGCCGGTCATGTATTCGCAGCCGTGGTCACCCACGCCTTCGACCACGGCCGTGGCGCCGGACAGACGCACGGCAAAGCGCTCGCCGGCCACGCCGCTGAAGAAGGCCTCACCGCTGGTGGCACCGAACATCACGGTGTTGCCCACGATGGTGTTGGTGGTGGTCGAGCCACGGAACTCATGGCTGGGATGCACCACCACACGGCCGCCGGACAGGCCCTTGCCGGTGTAGTCGTTGGCTTCGCCGCTGAGGTTCAGCGTGATGCCGTTGCACAGGAAGGCACCGAAGGACTGGCCGCCCGTACCTTCGAAGTGGATGCGGATGGTGTCGTCTGGCAGGCCTTCGGCGTGATGCTTGGTCACCGCGCCCGAAAGCATGGCACCGACGGAGCGGTTGACGTTGCGCGCCACTTCCATGATGCGCACCTTCTCGCCGTTGTCGATGGCGGGCTTGCAGCGCTCGATGAGCTTGACGTCCAGCGCCTTGTCCAGCAGGTGATCCTGGCTTTCCACGTGATAGCGGGCCACGTCGGCAGGCACTTCGGGCTGGGCGAACAGACGGCTGAAGTCCAGGCCCTGAGCCTTCCAGTGCGCTATGCCCTTGCGGGTGTCGAGCAGGTCGGAACGGCCGATCAGGTCGTCGAACTTGGCGATACCCAGCTGGGCCATGATCTGGCGCACTTCTTCGGCGATGAAGAAGAAATAGTTCACCACATGCTCGGGTTTGCCGGTGAACTTGGCACGCAGCACGGGATCTTGCGTGGCCACGCCCACGGGGCAGGTGTTGAGGTGGCACTTGCGCATCATGATGCAGCCTTCCACCACCAGCGGAGCCGTGGCGAAGCCGAACTCGTCGGCACCCAGCAGAGCACCGATGACCACGTCGCGGCCGGTCTTCATCTGGCCGTCGGCCTGCACACGCACACGGCCGCGCAGACGGTTCAGCACCAGGGTCTGCTGGGTCTCGGCCAGGCCGATTTCCCAGGGGCCGCCCGCATGCTTGATGGAGGACCAGGGTGAGGCGCCGGTGCCGCCGTCGTGCCCTGCGATCACCAGGTGATCGCTCTTGCACTTGGTCACGCCTGCGGCAATCGTGCCCACACCGACTTCGGACACCAGCTTGGTGCTGATGCTGGCGTGCGGAGCCACGTTCTTCAGATCGTGGATCAGCTGCGCCAGGTCTTCGATCGAGTAGATGTCGTGGTGGGGAGGAGGCGAGATCAGGCCCACACCGGGCACCGAGTGACGCAGTGCGCCGATGTAGTCGGAGACCTTGCCGCCGGGCAGCTGACCGCCTTCACCGGGCTTGGCGCCCTGGGCCATCTTGATCTGGATCTGGTCCGAAGAGGCCAGATACTCGGCAGTCACGCCGAAACGACCGGACGCGACCTGCTTGATCTTGGAGCGCAGCGAGTCGCCGGCCTGCAGTTCGATATCGGACTCGACCTTGTCCTTGCCGATGATGGAGGCCAGAGTTTCGCCCTTGCTGATGGGGATGCCCTTGAGCTCGTTGCGATAGCGCTTGGGATCTTCGCCGCCTTCGCCGGTGTTGCTCTTGCCGCCGATGCGGTTCATGGCCACGGCCAGCGTGGCATGGGCTTCGGTGGAGATGGAACCCAGCGACATGGCACCCGTGGCAAAGCGCTTCACGATTTCCTTGGCCGACTCGACCTGGTCCACGGGAATCGCCTTGGCGGGATCGAACTTGAACTCGAACAGGCCGCGCAGCGTCATGTGGCGCTTGGTCTGATCGTTGATCAGCTGGGCGTATTCCTTGTAGGTGCTGAAGTTGTTGGCACGCGTGGAGTGCTGCAGCTTGGCGATCACGTCAGGCGTCCACATATGCTCTTCGCCACGGGCGCGCCAGGCGTACTCGCCGCCGGCATCCAGCATGGTTTCGAGCACGGGGTCGTCGCTGAAGGCAGCTTCGTGGTTGCGGATGGTTTCCTCGGCGATCTCGAAGACGCCGATGCCTTCCACACGGCTGGCCGTGCCCGTGAAGTACTTGTCCACGGTCTCGCTGTTCAGACCCACGGCTTCGAACAGCTGGGCGCCGCAGTAGGACATATAGGTGGACACGCCCATCTTGGACATGATCTTGGACAGGCCCTTGCCGATGGCCTTCACATAGTGATAGATGGCCTTGTCGGCAGTGATGGGCGCAGCTTCGCGGCTGAAGATGTCGACCAGGGTCTCCATCGCCAGATAGGGATGCACGGCTTCCGCACCGTAGCCGGCCAGCACGGCGAAGTGGTGCACTTCGCGGGCCGTGCCGGTTTCCACCACCAGACCGGCGGTGGTGCGCAGGCCTTCACGCACCAGATGCTGGTGGATGGCGGACAGCGCCAGCAGCGCAGGGATGGCCACTTGCGTGGCGCTCATGTTGCGGTCGCTGATGATCAGGATGTTGGCACCGCCCTTGATCTCGTCCACGGCGTGGGCGCACAGCGAGGCCAGCTTGGCTTCCACACCCTGCTTGCCCCAGGACAGCGGGTAGGTGATGTCGATGGTCGAGCTCTTGAACTTGCCGTTGGTGCGCTTCTCGATATCGCGCAGCCTGGCCATGCCTTCGAAGTCGAGCACGGGCTGCTGCAGCTCCAGGCGCATGGGCGGGTTGACCTGGTTGATGTCCAGCAGGTTGGGCTTGGGGCCCACGAACGACACCAGCGACATCACGATCGCTTCGCGGATCGGGTCGATGGGGGGGTTCGTCACCTGGGCGAACATCTGACGGAAGTAGTTGTACAGCGGCTTGTTCTTGTCGGACAGCACGGCCAGCGGGCTGTCGTTGCCCATGGAGCCAATGCCTTCCTCGCCCTTTTCGGCCATCGGGGTCAGCAGGAACTTGATGTCTTCCTGCGTGAAGCCGAACGCTTGCTGGCGGTCCAGCAGGGACAGCTCGGTCTTGGCTGCGGGTGCCTTGAAGTCGGCGGGGATTTCCACCTCGTCGAGCTTGATGCGCAGGTTCTCGATCCACTGCTTGTAGGGCTTGGTGTTGACGACGTTGGCCTTGAGTTCTTCGTCTTCGATCATGCGACCCTGCTCCAGGTCGATCAGCAGCATCTTGCCGGGCTGCAGGCGCCACTTGCGCACGATCTTGCTATCGGGCACGGGCAGCACGCCGGCTTCGGAAGCCAGGATCACCATATCGTCGTCGGTGATGCAGTAGCGCGAGGGGCGCAGACCGTTGCGGTCCAGCGTGGCGCCGATCTGGCGGCCATCGGTGAACACGATGGAGGCGGGGCCGTCCCAGGGCTCGATCATCGCAGCGTGGTATTCATAGAAGGCGCGGCGACGCTCGTCCATGGCTTCGTGCTGCTCCCAGGGCTCGGGAATCATCATCATCACGGCCTGGCTGATGGGGTAGCCGGCCATGGTCAGCAGTTCCAGGCAGTTGTCGAAGGTGGCAGTGTCGGACTGGCCGGCAAAGCTGATGGGATAGAGCTTTTGCAGGTCTTCGCCCAGCACGGGAGAGGCCATCACGCCTTCGCGCGCCAGCATCCAGTTGTAGTTGCCGCGCACGGTGTTGATTTCACCGTTGTGGGCCACATAGCGGTAGGGGTGAGCCAGAGGCCACTCGGGGAAGGTGTTGGTGGAGAAACGCTGGTGCACCAGGCCGATGGCCGAGACGCAGCGCTCGTCGGCCAGATCACGGTAGTACACGCCCACCTGATCGGCCAGCAGCAGGCCCTTGTAGACCACGGTGCGGCTGCTCATGCTGGGAACGTAGTATTCCTTGCTGTGCTTGAGGCCCAGGTTCTGGATGGCGGCCGAGGCCGTCTTGCGAATCACGTACAGCTTGCGCTCCAGCGCGTCCTGCACGATGACGTCGGCGCCACGGCCGATGAAGACCTGGCGCAGGATGGGCTCCTTTTCCTGCACGGTGGGCGACATGGGCATGTCGCGGTTCACCGGCACATCGCGCCAGCCCAGCAGCACCTGGCCTTCGGCCTTGATGGCGCGCTCCATCTCCTGCTGGCAAGCCAGGCGCGAGGCATGTTCCTTGGGCAGGAAGATCATGCCCACGCCATATTCGCCGGCGGGGGGCAGTGCCACACCCTGCTTGGCCATTTCTTCGCGGTAGAGCTGATCGGGGATCTGGATCAGGATACCGGCGCCGTCACCCATCAGAGGGTCCGCACCCACTGCACCGCGATGGTCGATGTTCTCGAGGATCTTCAGTGCCCCCAGCACGATGTCATGGCGCTTCTGGCCCTTGATATGGGCCACAAAGCCCAGACCGCAGGCATCGTGTTCGTTGCTCTTGGAGTACAGACCGTGGTCCTGGAGATACTTGATCTCGGCAGCAGTCGTCATGGGGAATCCTCTTATATCAATCGCGGGGAACGCAAGATTACGACAGGACATGAAGTTATGCAATAAGTTTTAATTAGGGTCAGATTCCAATTAATTCCCAACTTTTTTTATTTGCATTTAATTAGGGACATATAAAAATTGAGTGAAGCAATCCAATAAAAACAAGGGGTTGGAAGAACCGCCTAGTCTTCGTGCACCGAAGCTGTGCGTGCTGCAGGCCTGCCGGCCTTCTGCCGCTTCACGCGCCGCTCGGTTTTCTGTTGCAAATTTTCAATGAAATCGGGCTCGCCCAAAGCCCAGCCACGCAGTGCGGCATGGCTGATCTGCGCCTGGGTATCGGCATCCAGACCGGCCTCCACGGCTCTGACATAAGCGGCATCTCTGGCAAACGGCGTGTTGCCCAGAGCCCAGAAAAGCGCATGCGGGCTGATGAGCGCATCGCTTTGCAGGCCTGCGTTATGCGCATAGCTGGACCAGGGCCAGTCCACCGCACGCTGCACCAGCCCGTCGCGCACGGGGTTGAGATCCATGGAGACCATGGTGGCCATCAGCCATTGCTCGGCCTGCAGCACGGTGCAGCGATAGCGCCCCTCCCACAGCGTACCGGTGCGTCCGTGGCGGTTGTTGAAGTAGCGCACATAGCTGCGCCCCACGGCCTGCATGAACTGGGGCACGCCCTGCTCCGTCCTGGGCGTCAGCAGCAGATGGAAGTGATTGGGCATGAGCACATAGGCATGCACATCGACCTCGAAGCGCCGCGCCATCTCGCGCATCAGGTCCAGCATGACCAGGCGATCCTGCGCGTCCACAAAGATCTCGCCGCTGTTGTTGCCACGCTGGATGATGTGGTGCGGCATGTTTGCCAGCGTGAGACGGGGAAGACGGGCCATGGAGCGGACTTGAGCAGGGGCGACAGAGAAGGCGTTTCGGTCATTATGAAGCGTCGCGCCAGGGCCGACGCGTCCTCAGGCGCCAGACATCACAGATGCATGCGACCCGAAGCACTCAGCAACTGACTGATGTGGCGCGTAGCGGCCAGCAACTGCGGCAGCAACCGCTCGCGCATCATCTGCTCGCTGGTGCGGTTGGCCTGGCCGCTGATGTTGAGCGCCGCCACCGTCTGGCCGCGCGCGTTGCGTATGGGGGCGGCAATCGAGATCAGGCCCTCCTCCAGCTCCTGGTTGAGCAGGGCCCAGCCCTGCTCGCGCACGCGGGCGATCTCGGCATACAGTTCATCGTCGCCGGTCAGCGTGTGGCGCGTGAAGGCGCGCTGCTCGCGCCGGGCCATCAGCGCCCGCAGCTCATCGGGGGGCAGCGCCGCCAGCAGCACCCGCCCCATGGATGTCCAGAAGGCAGGCAGTCGCGAGCCCACGCCCAGATTGGTACTCATGATCTTGTGCGTGTGCACGCGCAGCACATAGACCACGTCCAGACCTTCGAGCACGGCGGCCGAGCATGACTCCTTGACCTCGTCCACCAGCGCCTCCATCGCAGGTTCGGCCAGATTCCACAGCGGCGTGGAGCTCAGATAGGCAAAGCCCAGATCCAGGATGCGCGGAGTGAGTGCGTAGTACTTGCCGTCGCTGCGCACATAGCCCAGCGTCTGCAGCGTCAGCAGGATGCGCCTGGCACCGGCACGCGTCAGACCCGTGGCGGCAGCCACCTCGCTGAGCGTCTGCTCGGGCGCCCTGGCGCTGAACGAACGTATGACTTCCAGCCCCCTGGCAAAGGACTGCACATAGCTGTCACCGGGCTTGAGCGAGACCGCTTCGCCCTCGACCTGGGTTTTCCCTGATGTGGTTTTTACAGTCTCCATTTTCATCATCCTTTTCTACAATTCTTTTAGCGAACAAATGTTCTATATACGAACATTTTAGCGCCAATGGCGCAGATCTTTGTGTAGAAAATTGGAGACACCCATGATCAACAAGATCGCCGACTCGGTCGCTCAGGCCCTGTCCGGCATTCAAGACGGCTCCACCGTGCTCATCGGCGGCTTCGGCACCTCGGGCATCCCCGGCGAGCTGATCGACGGCCTGATCGCCCAGGGTGCACGCGAGCTCACCGTGGTCAACAACAATGCCGGCAATGGCGACACCGGCCTGGCCGCCCTGCTCAAGACCGGCCAGGTGCGCAAGATCATCTGCAGCTTCCCGCGCCAGGTGGACAGCTGGGTCTTCGACGAGCTGTACCGCAGCGGCAAGATCGAGCTCGAACTGGTGGCCCAGGGCAATCTGGCCGAGCGCATGCGCGCTGCCGCCGCAGGCATAGGCGCTTTCTTCTGCCCCACGGCCTACGGCACCGAACTCGCAAAAGGCAAGGAAACGCGCGAGATCAACGGCAAGCACTATGTGCTGGAGCACCCCATCCATGGCGATGTGGCCTTGATCAAGGCAGAAAAAGGCGACCGCTGGGGCAATCTGACCTACCGCATGTCGGCGCGCAACTTCGGCCCCGTGATGGCTTCGGCCGCCAGGTTCACCGTGGCCACCGTGCATGAGATCGTGGAACTCGGCCAGCTTGATCCCGAATCCGTGGTCACCCCGGGCATCTATGTGAGCCAGGTGGTGAAGATCGAGCGCGTGGCCACCCAGGCCGGCGGCTTCAAGAAGGCGGCCTGAGCCCGCCAAGGTCCAGCAAGGAGATACAAGCGTGAGCTATCAAAAACGAAGCAAGGACGAACTGGCCCTGCGCGTGGCCCAGGACATTCATGACGGTGCCTATGTGAATTTGGGCATAGGCCAGCCCACCCTGGTGGCCAACCACATCCCCGCAGGACGCGAAATTGTTCTGCAAAGCGAGAACGGCATTCTGGGCATGGGCCCGGCACCGGCGGCCGGCTCCGAAGATTACGACCTGACCAATGCCGGCAAGCAGCCCGTGACCCTGCTGCCCGGCGGCAGCTATTTCCACCACGCCGACAGCTTCGCCATGATGCGCGGCGGCCACCTGGACATCTGCGTACTCGGAGCCTTCCAGGTTTCGGCCACGGGCGATCTGGCCAACTGGAGCACCGGCGAGCCCGGCGCCATTCCCGCCGTGGGCGGAGCCATGGACCTTGCCATTGGCGCCAAGCAGACCTGGGTGATGATGGATCTGCTCACCAAAAAGGGCGAGAGCAAGGTCGTGGCCCAGTGCAGCTACCCGCTGACCGGCCTGGGCTGCGTCAAGCGCATCTACACCGATCTGTGCACCCTGGCATGCACACCCGAGGGGCTGCGCCTGATCGACAAGGTCGAAGGCCTGGAGCACGCCGAACTCGAACGCATCGTGGGCCTGCCCATCGCGGCCTGAACGGCCCTCAGGCCAATCCGGCCTAGACCCCAAGCTCGATTTTTATAACGGAGACATGTCATGAGCAACCAGAACCAAGCCTTTATCTGCGACGCCATCCGCACCCCCTTCGGTCGCTACGGCGGCGCGCTGTCCAGCGTGCGCACCGATGATCTGGGCGCCCTGCCCATCAAAGCGCTGATGCAGCGCAACCCCAATGTGGACTGGACTGCCGTGGCCGATGTGCTCTATGGCTGTGCCAACCAGGCCGGCGAGGACAACCGCAACGTGGCGCGCATGTCGGCGCTGCTGGCCGGCCTGCCCATCGATGTGCCCGGAGCCACCATCAACCGCCTGTGCGGCTCGGGTCTGGACGCTGTCGGCACGGCCGCGCGTGCCATCAAGTCCGGCGAAGCCCGCCTGATGATCGCCGGCGGCGTGGAGAGCATGAGCCGCGCCCCCTTCGTCATGCCCAAGGCCGAGTCCGCCTTCAGCCGCAACAATGCCGTCTACGACACCACCATTGGCTGGCGCTTTGTCAACAAGCTGATGAAAGCACAGTACGGCGTGGACTCCATGCCCGAGACCGCCGAAAACGTGGCCGACGATTTCGGAATCGAACGCGAAGCCCAGGACCGCATGGCCCTGGCCAGCCAGGAAAAGGCCGCGGCTGCGATTGCTGCCGGCCATCTGGCACGCGAGATCGTGCCCGTCTCCATCGCCCAGAAAAAGGGCGATCCCATCGTCGTGAGCCAGGATGAGCACCCCCGCGCCACCACCATCGAGGCCCTGGCCAGGCTCAAGGGCGTGGTACGCCCTGACGGCTCGGTCACGGCCGGCAACGCCAGCGGCGTCAACGACGGTGCCTGCGCCCTGCTGCTGGCCAACGAGGAAGCCGCCAAGCAATACGGCCTGGTGCCGCGTGCCCGTGTGATCGGCATGGCCGTGGCCGGCGTCGCGCCGCGCATCATGGGCTTCGGCCCCGCTCCCGCCGTGCGCAAGGTGCTGGCCCAGACAGGACTGACTCTTGAGCAGATGGATGTCATCGAGCTCAACGAAGCCTTTGCCGCACAAGGCCTGGCCGTGCTGCGCGACCTGGGCATTGCCGACGACGACAGCCGCGTCAACCAGTGGGGCGGCGCCATCGCCCTGGGCCATCCCCTGGGCGCATCGGGCGCCCGCCTGGCCGCCACGGCCGTGAACCAGCTGCATGCCTTCGGCGGCCGCTATGCGCTGTGCACCATGTGCATAGGCGTGGGCCAGGGCATCGCCGTGGTGCTCGAACGCGTCTGATCCCGACTGCGGCAGGGACCGGCCAAGTCCGGCCTGCTGCCGCCCCCTGCCTCTTACACCCAAACAACGACCGCTGGCGTGCACCTTCTCTCGCAGGTGTGCCACCGCGGCAGCCCGCGCCCCGGCCTTTGGCCGGCGGTGTCTTGCCTTTTTCCGGAGACCTAGATGTCCAATTCCCTTTCCCTGTCTCGCCGCCGCAGCCTGCAGACCCTGGCAGCAAGCGCCCTGTTCGCTCTGGGCGCTGCTCCCTCCATGGCCCAGACGCCCTATCCCAGCAAGCCCATCACCATGATCGTGCCCTTCTCGGCCGGCGGTACGACCGACATCCTGGCGCGCGTGGTGGGCCAGGCCCTGAGCACCGAACTGGGCCAGAGCATCATCATCGACAACCGCCCCGGCGCGGGCGGCAATATCGGCGGCCAGGCCGCGGCCCGCGCAGCCGGTGACGGCTACACCCTGTTCATGGGAACGGTGGGCACGCACGCCATCAACGAAGCCCTGTACAAAAAGATGCCCTTCGACCCGGTCAAGGACTTCGCTCCGCTGACCCGCGTCGCCAATGTGCCCAATCTGCTGGTGGCCCACCCCAGCCAGCCCTTCAAGACGGTCAAGGAAATGATGGCCTACGCCAAGGCCAATCCCGGCAAGCTGAATTTCGGCTCCTCGGGCTCGGGCAGCTCCATCCACCTGTCTGGCGAGCTGTTCAAGTCCATGACCCATCTGGACATGGTGCATGTGCCCTACAAGGGCAGCGCGCCGGCCATCACCGATCTGCTGGGCAACCAGATCGCCATCATGTTCGACAACATGCCCTCGGCCATCCAGCATGTGCGATCGGGCAAGCTGCGCCCCATCGCCGTGACCACGGCCAAGCGCTCGCCCGAGCTGCCCGATGTGCCCACAGTGGCCGAAGCCGGCGTGCCCGGCTATGAAGCCACTTCCTGGTTCGGTCTCTTCGTGCCTGTCAAGACACCGGCCGACATCCAGCAAAAGCTGCATGCCGCCATTGCCAAGGTGCTCAAGGATCCCGCCGTGATCAAGAAGATCAACGACCAGGGCGGCGAAGTCGTGATCGACACCCAGGAAGGCTTTGCCAAGTTCATCGACGCCGAAGCCAAGAAGTGGGGCAAGGTCGTCAAGGACTCCGGCGCCAGCGTCTGACCCACCCAGGTGCCGCCTGTCCCGGCCCCAGCACTGCCGGCGCATGCCGGTGGCTGCTGTTGCCCTCCCAGGCCCGCACCTGTCGCAACCGCCCCGTTTTCCGTCTGAAAGTTATTGCCATGTCTTCCCAGAGCGCCTCCCTTACTGACCGCCCTCGCGTGTTGATCACCGGTGGCGGAGCCGGCATCGGCGCCGCCGCTGCCGAGCGCTGCCGCGCCGACGGCTACGAGCCCATCATCGTCGACCGCGTGGTCGATCACGTTCCCGGCGGCATACAGGCCGACCTCAGCAACGCCGAGGACACGGCCCGCGCCCTGCGTCAGGCTCTGGAAACCGGCCCCATCACGCGTCTGATCAACAACGTGGGCGTGGTCGTACCCAACGACGCCGCCTCGCAGACCCTGGCCGAGTTCGACCTGGCCGTCTCGCTGAACCTGCGCTGCGCCTTCCAGTGCATGCAGGCCCTGCTGCCCGGCATGAAGCAAGCGGGGTTCGGGCGCATCGTCAACATGTCCTCGCGCGCCGCGCTGGGCAAGGACTTGCGCACAGCCTACGCTGCCACCAAGGCCGGTCTGATCGGCATGACCCGCGTCTGGGCGCTGGAGCTGGGCCAATGGGGCATCACGGCCAACGCCATAGGCCCCGGCCCGATACGCACCGAGCTGTTCGACAAGGCCAATCCGCCCGACGCCCCGCGCACGCAGAAGATCATTGCTTCCGTACCCGTCAAGCGGGTGGGAACTCCCGAGGATGTGGCCCATGCCGTGTCTTACATGCTCGACGAGCGCAGCGGCTTTGTGACCGGACAGGTGCTCTATGTCTGCGGCGGCATGACCGTGGGCGTCGCCTCCGTGTAAGCGGCTCGATACGAGCTGCTGCCCGGGCAAGCCAAGTCCCCGAGCCGCAGATGCATCACCCTCGTCCGGCGCGCACCCTGCAAGCTTGCGGGATCTGGATGCTTTTTAAATTTTGATAGCTTAAAGCGCCTCCCCCAGAATGATTTCAATGTGTTTTATGCGTGAAACCATTTATGGAAAGGCGACAGAAGCTCTCAATAAGAGAGCCCTCTTGCTTGGCATCTCGACGCGCACAGGCCGCGCCTTTGCTGGCCCTCAGGTATAGCGCTTGGCGCGCAGATTGTTCTTCATCTGCTCCAGCGCCGGCTGAAGTGCCGGCCCGATGCGCAAAGCCACACAGGTCGCCAGCACGTCGATGATGAGCAGGTGCAGCAGCCGCGAGACCATGGGACTGTAGCGGTCGTAGCCTTCGGGGTGATCGGCAGCCAGATGCACCTGGCAAGCGGAGGCAAGAGGCGAGCCGCTGGCCGTGATGGCGATGGTGGTGGCTCCGTTCTTGCGAGCGATATCCGCCGCATCCATCAGATCTCGCGTACGGCCGGAGTTCGAGATGATGACCACGCAGTCGCCCGGACCCAGCAATGTCGCGCTCATGACCTGCATATGACCATCGCTGGTGGCCAGACTGGTCACACCGAGGCGGAAAAACTTGTGCTGGGCATCCAGCGCCACGATGCCCGAGTTCCCGGCGCCGTAAAACTCGATGCGCTTGCCGGTCTGCCAGGTCGCGGCAATCGCCTGCGCAGCCTGCTCTATGGCCGCCGTGCTGGCCGCATTGCGGTACTGCAGAAAAGCGGCAACCGCGTTGTCCACCACCTTGACCATGACATCGCTGGTCTTGTCATCGCTGTCCACACTGCGATGGATGAAGGGCACGCCTTCGCTGACGCTGCCCGCGAGCTTGAGCTTGAAGTCCGCCAGGCCGTCATAGCCCATGCTGCGGCAAAAGCGCACCACCGTGGGTTTGCTGACATGTGCCCGCACTGCCAGCTCTCGCACCGGCAGATGCGCGAAGGCCCGCGGATCGGCCAGTACCAGGCGTGCAACACGCTGCTCTGCAGGCGCCAGGGACGGAAGGGAGGCAGTAATCCGATCAAGCATATTGGCGCAGATGAGGTGGAGGCAATGAATGAGTGCAGAAAAAAGCGAGCATAAGACCGAAGCGCCTCATGCCTCGCAAAATGGCAGCAAAACTTGAATATTTCCGCAAATAAATAGGCGAGCGCGCATATTCAGCAGGGTTTGCCTTGATGCATCCTCAAACGGAGTATCTGCAAGCACATTCTCAATCAGGGATTCACGCTCTACACTTGCTGGTTAGTTTGAAACACAGCAAAGGATGGACATGAATCAGTTGGAGGCGCTCAAGCAATTCACGACCGTGGTCGCGGACACCGGTGATTTTCATCAACTGGCGCAGTTTCAACCGCAAGATGCCACCACCAATCCATCCCTGATTCTCAAAGCGGTTCAAAAGACCGAATATGCGCCGCTGATGCGCGCCACCGTGGCGCAATTCAAAGACCGGGGGCTTGACGAAATCATGGATCGGACGCTGGTGCGCTTCGGCTGCGAGATTCTGAACACCATACCCGGCCGTGTTTCCACCGAAGTCGATGCCCGCCTGTCTTTCGACACCGTGGCCACGGTCACGCGCGCCGAGCGACTGATCGAGCTGTATCAGGCGGCCGGCATCCACACCGAGCGTGTGCTCATCAAGATCGCCGCCACCTGGGAAGGGATTGAAGCGGCCCGCATTCTCGAGCAGCGCGGCATTCACACCAATCTGACACTGCTGTTCTCCTTCTGCCAGGCCGTTGCCTGCGGCCAGGCCAAGGTCCAACTGATCTCGCCCTTTGTGGGCCGCATCTACGACTGGTACAAAAAGCAGGCCGGCGCGCAGTGGGATGAAGCCACCATGGCCGGCGCCAATGATCCGGGCGTGCGCTCCGTACAGAAAATCTACGACTATTACAAGCACTTCGATGTTTCCACCGAGGTCATGGGTGCAAGCTTTCGTAATACCGGCCAGATTCTGGCTCTGGCGGGCTGCGATCTGCTTACCATTGCACCTGAGCTGCTGGCCCAGCTCCGCGCACAGCAGGACGACGCCATGCCTTTGACCCGCGCCCTGGACCCGGACAAGGCCAGAGCCCAGCCGCAGGAACGCGTTCTGTATGACCAGGCCTCGTTTCGCTTTGCGCTGAACGAAGATGCCATGGCCACCGAAAAGCTGGCCGAGGGCATTCGCGCTTTCACCGCGGACACCCTGAAGCTGGAAGCATTGATGCAGCAAGCGGCTGCAGATTGACGGAAATTTCCTTTGACACTTCTTTGTCACGAGCTGCCTGCCTGGCAGGCTTTGCAAACCCATTACCGGTCGCAGATCCAGCATCTGGATTTGCGCCAGGCTTTTGCACAAGACCCGCAACGTCTTGACGCCCTGAGCATGCAGGCGCCGCATGTCTTCGCCGATCTGTCGAAGAACCTCTGGACTGGCGAGACCGAGGCCTTGCTGAGGCAGCTTGCAACCGAGAGCCAGCTCTCGAGCAAGCGCGACGCCATGCTGGCCGGCGCAGCCATCAATACCAGCGAGCAGCGCAGCGCGATGCACTGGTTGCTGCGCACTCCTGCAAACGGCGGGCAGCTCGCCCAGTCCCCCGTTCTTCGGTCCTGGCCCCGGGACATGCGTTCAGCTCTGCATGAGGTGCACGAGACGCTGGATAGCATGCTCGCCCTGGCCGATCAGATCAGGGACAGCCAACAGATCACCGATATCGTCAATATCGGCATCGGCGGCTCGCACCTGGGTCCGGAAGTCGTGGTCAATGCCCTTGAGGACTGGATAGACCAGGACAAGAACTTTCACTTTGTCTCCAATGTGGACGGCCACGAGCTGGGACATGTGCTGCGCCGGGTCAAACCGGAAAGCACGCTGTTTCTGATTGCCTCGAAATCCTTCACCACGGCCGAGACCATGCTGAACGCTCGCTCGGCCAGGCAGTGGTTTCTCGATCATGGCGGCAGCGAAGATCCGCAGGCCCCATGCTCGATCGACCGACACTTCGTAGCCCTCACCACCAATACACAGGCGGCTGCAGAGTTCGGCATACAGCGCACTCTGGGCTTCTGGGATTGGGTAGGCGGACGCTTTTCGCTATGGTCCGCCATCGGCTTGCCTATCGCCATCGCCATAGGCTCGGCGCAATTCAGGGCTCTGCTGGGCGGCGCGCACGCGATGGACGCCCACTTTTTCACAGCCCCTCTGGAGAGCAATCTCCCGGTGCGCCTGGGACTGCTGGACATCTGGTATCGCAATTTCTGCCAGTTTTCCAGCCGCTGCATTGCCCCATACAGCCATGGACTGCGCCGCCTGACGGCCTATCTGCAGCAACTGGAGATGGAGAGCAATGGCAAAAGCATCAACAAGAATGGCGTTCGGCTCACAGCTCCCACGGCACCGGTGATCTGGGGCGAGCCCGGCACCAATGGGCAGCATGCTTTTTTCCAGATGCTGCACCAGGGGCAGGATGTCATACCGGTCGAATTCATTGCCCTGCGCGACGGGGGCAAATACCTGGGCGAGCACCATCAAAGCCTGGTGGTCAACGCGATTGCCCAGGCCCAGGCGCTGATGGTGGGGCGCTGCGGCGAAGGTCTGGAAAAAGACTGCCCCGGCAATCGCCCCAGCAGTTTCCTGATGCTTGAAAGACTGGATCCCGCCTCTCTGGGCGCCTTGATTGCGCTGTATGAACATCGCATTTTTGTCTCTGGCGCCATCTGGGACATCAACAGCTTCGACCAGTGGGGTGTGGAACTGGGCAAGAAGCTGGCAAAGCAGCTTCATGCCCGCCAGAACCACAATGACTGGGAAGGAGTGGACGCGTCAACGCAGGAGCTGATGAAGCGCCTGATGGAGAGTCACTGAGCATCACAAGCAGCGAGCCCGGCAGAGCTCATGCTTCAAGCCTGCTCAGGCCGCGCTGGTTTGCTGCAAATGGGGATAGCGCACGCCAGCCAGACCTTCCAGTCCAAACTCGGCGAGCAACTGACGCAGGCGTTGCGCTGCACTGCGCTTTTTCTGCCCCGTATAACGGGCCACAATCAATTCGTTTTTCATGCTGTGCTCCCAGCCCACCAGCTCGGTGACCGTGACCTGGTAGCCGCAAGCCTCCAGATACAGACAGCGCAGCACATTGGTAATCTGACTGCCCATCTCGCGAGTGTGGATCGGGTGACGCCACAACTCGGCCAGCGGAGTGCGCGCCAGGCTCATGGCCTTGGTCTGGCGCAGACATGCAGCCACCTCGGCCTGGCAGCAAGGCACCAGCACCATGGCCTTGGCCTGCTTTTCCAGCCCGAAGGCTATCGCATCATCGGTCGCCGTATCGCAGGCGTGCAAGGCCGTGACCACGTCAAACTGCGAAGGCATGAAGTCTGCTCGCGTGGACTCGGCCACCGACATATTGAGAAACTCCATGCGCTCGAAGCCAAGTTCAGTCGCCAGCTTCTGGGATGCCTCGACCAAAGGCGCACGCGTCTCGATACCGAAAATCCGGCCCTGAGCCAAGGCCTTGAAATACAGGTCGTAAAGAATGAACCCCAGATAGGACTTGCCCGCACCATGGTCAGCCAATGTCACGGCATGCCCATCCTTGGACAGCTCGGCAAGCAAAGGCTCGATGAACTGATAGAGGTGATAGACCTGCTTGAGCTTGCGGCGCGAATCCTGATTGAGCTTGCCCTCGCGCGTCAGAATATGCAGGGCCTTGAGCAACTCAAGGCTCTGGCCGGGCTTGAGCCCCAGTTGCTCGGCGATATCAAGTGCCCCTGCTTTGGCGGGCTTTTGCAGGCTCTGCTTTTTATCGGTCTTGCCCATCACTTCTCTGCCTTCGTCTGACCATGGCCGGTCACGGGGCAGCGAGCCCCGACATCCAGGTCCAGCCAGCCTTCGATGCCGATCTTTTCCAGCGTTTCCATATTGCGTTCGTATATCGTTTCGGCTTCCGGAAACACCTCCACAGCCTTGTCGATGCTGTCTTCGCGCAGCAAGTGCAATATGGGATAGGGAGCACGATTGGTGCAGTTGGTAACGTCGTCCACATCCGTGCCCTCAAACTGAAATTGAGGATGGAACGAGGCCACCTGCAAGATGCCGCCCAGATCCAGCTCCTCGATCATGGCATCCGCCACTTCAAGAAAGTCATTGAAGTCCAGAAAATCCTGCAGGGCATGGGGCAGTATCAGCAGTGTGGTGTCGCGTTTTTCTGCGTTGGCTTCGGCCAGGGCCTCAAGCTCGCGATGCAGAGCCTCGGCAACAGCCTCCGCATCGGTCGCATCGCTGACGGCGTAGTGGATCTGAGCCTTGACATGCACGCCTTTGGCGAAAGGGCATAGGTTGAGACCTATCACGGCCTTTTCCAGCCAGCGCACGGTATCCGCAATCACAAGCTCCGGCGGGAAAGCCTGATCGGCGATGGTTGAAGTTTCGGTCATGACAGGGCCCTCCAAAATGCAAACGGGGGCCATCGCCCCCAAAGAATGCGCACTGGGCGGGAAATATTCCGGCTCTAGATACACAGAACCGCTATTTTAGCGATCCGGCCTGTGCCATGCTCGCCACTGGCAGCAAGACCGTTGAGGAGCTTCCTTCAGGCCTCGCCCAGCAGCCTGAGCCCGGTGATGCGCTCATGCTCTCGCGCCGCATAACGATCCGTCATACCCGCAATAAAGTCTGCCACCACTCGCGCACGTTCATGCAGGGTAGTGACGATATGGGCACGCTGAACAAAGCGCGGCTTCATGCGTTCAGGCTCCACCATATAAGCAGCAAACAGCTCTTTCACAACTTGCTGGGCACTGTTCATGGTCTGCATGACTTGAGGGTGCCGATAGAGCTGCCTGAACAAGAACTGCTTTAGCACCAGAGACTGCGCTTTCATCTCTTCGCTGAAACCGATCAGCGTCCGGCCGTGCTGACGAACCTCCTGCACCGAGCGCACAGCCGCCTGCTCAATACCGGCCTGTGAGTGATGGATGACGTCATAGACCTGGTCACTGAGCATGCGGCGAATGCTCTCATAGAGCAGCTTGCGCTGAGCATCCGGCAGAGCCAGATCGGGCCAATCCGCCAATGTCGAGGCGTAATAGCGGGCAAACAAAGGCACGGCTTCACGCAACTGGGCCATGGTGATCAGACCCGATCGAACGCCGTCGTCCACATCGTGGGCGTTATAGGCAATCGCATCCGCCAGATTGCATAGCTGTGCCTCCAGAGAAGGCTGAGTGCCATCCAGAAAGCGCTGAGCCACGCCACCGGGCTCACGTGCATTCAGCAATTGCGCATTGCTGAGCGAGCAATGCTTGAGAATTCCCTCGCGCGTTTCAAAAGTCAGGTTCAGACCGTCAAAGGCTGGATAACGCTCCTCCAACCTGTCCACTACACGCAGACTTTGCAGATTGTGCTCAAAACCGCCATGGGGCTTCATGCACTCATTGAGCGCGTCTTGCCCCGCATGTCCAAAAGGTGTGTGCCCCAGATCATGCGCCAGACAGATGGCTTCAACCAGGTCTTCATCCAGCCGCAAAGAACGCGCGATGGAGCGCCCCAGTTGTGCCACTTCCAGAGAATGCGTGAGCCGGGTTCGGAACAGATCGCCCTCATGGTTCACAAAGACCTGGGTCTTGTAAACCAGTCGCCTGAATGCCGAGGAGTGAACAATGCGGTCCCGATCGCGCTGAAAGTCGCTGCGCGTGGGAGCCGGGGGCTCAGCAAAGCGACGCCCGCGGCTTTGCTGGGGATGGCAGGCGTAGGAAGCCAGAGCGGTCATGCAAATCGCCTCAACAACTCGATGCAATGACTCTAACAGCTATGGGCTCGCTTCCCCCAGGGTCTGCTCACATAGCGCCATCCATCAAGCGCAGCAACTGTCGATCACTTCACGCACCAGAGCGTCGGGTGCCGACCTCATCACCGCCTTGCCGGGACCATCGATCAGCACAAAGCGGATTTCACCGGCTTCGGATTTCTTGTCGACCCGCATCAGCTCCAGATAGCGACCAGCATTGTCCTGAACATCGATGACCGCTGCGCGCACCGGCAAGCCCGCTCGCTCAATCAGCTTGCGCAGACGCGAGACAAAGCTCGCCTCCACCAGGCCAAGACGTTGGGACAGCTCCGCCGCCATCACCATGCCTGCCGCCACACCTTCACCGTGCAGCCAGTTGCCGTAGCCCATGCCGGCCTCGATCGCATGACCGAAGGTATGACCAAAATTGAGAATCGCGCGCAGACCCGCTTCCTTCTCGTCCTGCCCCACGACCCAGGCCTTGATCTCCACACTTCGCTTGACGGCATGGGCGAGCATGTCGCGATCGCGGCGCAGCAGGCCACCCATGTTCTGCTCAAGCCAGTCGAAAAACTGCATATCGGCAATAGGGCCGTATTTGATGATTTCCCCCAGACCTGCGCTCAACTCGCGCTCGGGCAGGGTATCCAGCGTAGCAAGATCGCAGAGCACCAGCTGCGGCTGGTAGAAGGCCCCAATCATGTTCTTGCCCAGCGGGTGGTTGATGGCAGTCTTGCCCCCCACCGAAGAATCGACCTGGGACAGCAGCGTGGTCGGCACCTGCACAAAAGGCACGCCACGCATATAGCTGGCGGCAGCAAAGCCCGTCATATCCCCCACAACACCGCCGCCCAGTGCAAACAGCACCGTCTTGCGGTCGCAACCATGCTGCAGCAGGGCATCAAAAATCAGGTTCAGAGTCTGCCAGTCTTTATGCGCTTCGCCATCGGGCAACACCACCTCGTGAACCTGGGCGTATTGACCGCTCAAGGCCTGCTTGAGCGCAGACAGATAAAGCGGGGCCACGACATCATTCGTCACGACCAGAGCCGCCGCCGCCTTGGGCAATGCCTGCCAAGTGGAGCTCTGGGCCAGCAAGCCCTCTGCAATCACGATGGGATAGCTGCGCTCTCCCAGATCAATATGCACCGTTTCCACGTTCAACCTCTCTCAAAATACATAGCAGGAACCACTCGCAGTGTATTGACCAACAAGCTTTTCAGCGCAATCCGGAATGCTGACCGAGCTCAATCTGCATGGCCACTCGCTGGGCCACCTGCGTGGCGGACAGGCCGCTGCCCGCCACCACAAAATCCGCAACCTCCTTGTAGAGCGGATCTCTGATGGCATGCAAATCCAGCAAGCGCTGCAAAGGATTGTCCACTTGCAGCAAGGGACGCTGAGTATCCCGCTGCAGGCGCTTGGCAATTTCATGCGGTGATGCACTCAGATAGACCACCTGTGCATGCTCGGCCAGTTCTTGCCGGTTTTCAGCCTTCAGCACGGCACCGCCACCTGTGGCAACCACCGTTTTCTCAGGTCGCGCCAGCAGCGCTGCCAGCACCTCCTGCTCTACATCCCTGAATCTGGACTCGCCTTCCTTGGCAAAAAAATCGCGAATCGTGCAGCCGATATGCTCTTCGATGGCCACATCCACATCCACAAAAGGCATAGACCAACGCTTGGCCAAATAGCGTCCGATGGTGGATTTGCCGGAGCCTGGCAAACCCACAAGGGCAATATGAAATTTCTTTAGAACAGTCATCGCGTTACCGTCATCCGCCAATCTGGCCAGCCCATGATTCTCGCAGCCCGCAGATATTACAAATGAAAAGGCCCGCATCAACTCGTGCGGGCCCTATGTAAAAACTGATAACAGTTATTTGCTGGTGCTGCGCGCCTGGTTCAGCATCTTGGGAGTGATGAAAACCAGCATTTCACGCTTGCTCGAAGCCTTGGTGTTGCTACGGAACAAATGCCCCAACACAGGCAGATCTCCGAACAGCGGTACCTTGTTGAGCTGGTTGGTCTCCTCCAATTCAAAGATACCGCCAATCACGACCGTGCCGCCATTCTCGACCAGCACCTGGGTCTTGACATGCTTGGTATCAATGGCGACGCCCTGAGTCGTGGTCTCACCGCGGCTGTCCTTGTTCACATCCAGATCCAGAATGATGTCGCCTTCAGGGGTAATTTGCGGAGTCACTTCCAGCTTCAGCACGGCCTTCTTGAACGAGATGGTCGTGGCGCCATTCGGCGCAGTCACGGAGTATGGGTATTCCGTGCCTTGCTCGATCAAGGCCTTGTTCTGGTCTGCCGTCACCAGACGGGGGTTGGAGATGATCTTGCCGTCGCCTTCTGCTTCCAAAGCGGACAGCTCCAGGGACAGGAAACGTGTCATCGAGCTATTGAAGACAGAGAATGCGACCTGACCCACAGTGTTGATTCCCGAAACACTGGCGGGCAAATTGACAAAATTGCCACTGGGGAACTTGGAGCTTGATCCCGAGCTGCTATCAGGCAGGAACTGAGACGATGTCATAGAGGCATTGCTGCCAACAGCCCCTCCGCCAAACTTCACACCCAGCGAACGCCCAAAGGTATCGCGTGCCTCCACAATGCGGGCTTCGATCATGACCTGGCGCACCGGCACATCCAGCGTTGCCAGCAAAGCCTTCATTTCTTCCAGCTTGGTCGGCGTATCCGTCACAAACAGCTGATTGGTGCGTGGCTCGGAAATGGCGGAGCCTCTCGACGACAGAAAGCGCGTGCTGGACCCTGTACCGCCTGCACCGCCGCCGCCTGTCGAAGTCGTGATCTGCTGCAGAATGTCTGCCGCCTTCGCATAGTTGAGCTGGAAGCCTTGCGTGCGCAAAGGCTCCAGCTTCTGGATTTCCATGGCCGCTTCATAGTCACGCTTGGTCCGCGCGTCAATCTCGTCCTTGGGAGCGATCCAGAGCACGGAGCCGGACTTGCGCATGCCCAGCCCCTTGGCATCCATGATGATCTGAAGAGCCTGGTCCCAAGGCACATCCTTCAGACGCAGAGTCAAGGCACCTGTCACCGTATCCGAGGTGACGATATTGAAGTTGGTGAAGTCCGCGATGACCTGCAGCAAAGAGCGCACTTCAATATTCTGGAAATTGAGCGACAGCTTTTCGCCACTGTAGCCCGGGCCTTGCGTCAACTTGCTGGTGTCGACCTTTTTCTGGCGCACTTCCACCACGAACTGATTGTCGCTCTGGTATGCGCTGTGCTCCCAGTCACCCACAGGGTCAATGCGCATCCGAACACGATCGCCTTGCTGAGTGGTCGATATCGTTTGCACAGGCGTACCGAAATCCCCCACATCGAGCTTCTTGCGCAAATTTTCAGGCAGAGCTGTACGCAGGAAGTCCACCGTCAGGCCCTTGCCCTCCTGCCGCAGATCCACCCCCACCTGGCTGCTGCCAAGGCTGACTACAACCCGGCCGGAGCCATCGCTACCACGGCGAAAGTCGATACCGCGAATCGGAGCGGCATCAGAGGCTGCCGTCTTGTTCTCGAACACCGGAGCCATGACAGGAGCCGCAGCTGCAGCGGTTGTCGCGGCACCTGCGGGATCAAGCAAGATCAGCAAAGATTTGCCCTGGCGCTGCAAGCGATAGGTCGTAGCCGTCTTCAGATTCAATACCAGGCGTGAGCGACCCGATGCTTCCACCAGATTTGCCGAGCGCAGATTGCCCTGATTGAATTCAAGCAACGACTTGCCCGAGCCATTGCTCACACCCGGAAAATCCAGAGCGATACGCGCCGGAGACTGAACCACGAATCCGGTCGGGTCAGCAGCCAGCGGTTCGGACAGCTCGACACGGACGACCTCGGAGCCTGACTGCAAAGCACCTGTAACAGCCTCAATGCGGGCTTGCGCCCAAGCTGCCGAAGAAAGCAAAAGGCCGCTCAGGGTCAGACCCCAACGGGCCTTCGCCATAGTGCTGCGATTAATACCCATCATTTGCCGACCTCCTGCAACTCCAAAGTGCTTGTTCTTTCAATCCAGTCACCACCGCCATCCTGGACAATTTCTCTTAGCTGGATGGAGTTTTCCGTAATCTTGGTGATCTTTCCGTAGTTCTGCCCCAGATAGTTGCCGACACGTACCTGATAGAGCAGGCCGCCGACCTTGACCAAGGCTGTGGGCACGTTCTTTTTGTCGAGACTGCCCACCATGGTCATGGTGTCCAGCGGCTCGGCCTCCAGCGGCTCCTTGCGGCGACTCAGCTCTGGCGTGAGCAACGCCGTGCTGATGTTGGATTGCGCAGACTCCTTGCGCAGCACCTGGATCAGCTTGAGCGGATTGAAGGGATCCATGCCGTCAGCCCCTGTATAGGCCTGGGGCTTGAAAGGCTTGGGCTCCTCCAGAGGAGTCACGCGAGGCTTGGCATTGGCACGCTCCTGGGCCATCCACTCACGCAGTTGCTCCTCCTCGGAGGAGGTGCAGCCCGCCAGCAAAGCACTGCTCATCAGGACCAGCCAGACAGGGCTCAAGAATGCTCTGCTCATTTCTTCCCCTTGGCCGCGTCACGCTGCGCCTTGACTTCGTCCGCATCCAGATATCGGAAGGTCCGTGCCGTGGCATCCATGGACAGCACATCCGTGTCCTTGCCGCCCGGGGCGATGGACAGATTGTTCAAGGTCACGATACGGGACAGGAAAGCGATATCCGAGGCAAAAGCACCGATGTCGTGATAGCGCCCCGTCACCTTCAGGGTGATTGGCAGCTCGGCGTAGTACTCCTTGGTCACCATGGCGCCAGGGCGGAATACTTCAAACTGCAGACTACGCCCCAAGCCGGCCTGGTTGATATCGGAAAGCAGAGCAGCCATCTCCGCCTTGCTGGGCAGTTGCTTTTCCAGCTGCGTCACATACTGCTGCACCTGCTCGCGCTGCTTCTTCAAGCCCTCCAGGCTCACCGCCTTGACCATTTTCTTGGAGTAGTCTTCGCGCAGAGTCACCTCGGTCGCACGCTCGGCGTCGAGCTCTGCCTCGTAATCCTTCAGAACGACGAACCACAGCAAGGCAGCGACAGCGACTGCAACGGCCACATACAGCAGTGCCTTGGGCAAGGCTGGCCAGACCGAAGGGTCATTGGGGTCCAGATTCCGGAATTGGCGCTGAATCCTCTCTTGCAGCGCAGCGAAATCGATGTCCAGAGATTTCTTCTTTTTTGCCATTACTGCGCCTTCACAGAAGAGCTTGCAGCAAGCAGATTTTTCTCCGCATCGCTGGCCCTGGTCAGATTGAAGCGCAATGTGAATGCAGCTGCACGGCGCTTATCCTTGGCAGTCACATCAACAGTCTTGGCCACAATTTCCATCAGCTCCGGCTTGGAGAACCAGGGCGAGCCATCCGTAAGATTGCGCAGCATCTCGGAAATACGTTCATTCGACTGTGCAGTTCCCTGCATGGTCACCGACAGGCCTTCTTGCTTGATGCTGCTGATGTAGACACCGTCCGGCAGTTGCTTGACCAGCTCATTGAGCATGTACACCGGCAGGTTGCGGTCGGACTGTAGATCCTCCACCGCCTTCTGCCGTGCACGCAGAGCGGTGATTTCGGCCTCGAGCCCCTCGATTTCCTTGATCTGTGTTTCCAGGACCTTGATTTCGGAGCGCAGCAGATTGTTCTTGTTCTGCTGGCCCTCGATCATCATCTGGAAGTACCAGTAAATCAGTGCTGCAATCAGCAGTCCACCCAGTGCGCCCAGCACCATATTGACCTGAAACGCCTCTTTACGGCGTTTCTTGGCCGCCTCGCGGTGCGGTAAAAGGTTAATCAGTATCACTCTCGAAACCTCCGCATGGCCAAACCGCAAGAGGTCAGATAGGACGGCGCTTCACGCGCCATCTTCTTCAGACGCACGCCGCTGCCAATTTCCATGCCTTCGAAGGGATTGGCAAGACTGCAGGCACATCCCGTCTGCTGGCTGACGGCATCCACCAGCCCCGGCAGGGACGACGATCCACCTGCCAGCAAAACATGATCGACGCGGTTATAGGGAGTACTCGTGAAGAAGAACTGCAACGCTCGCGCCACTTCCTGGGTCAGGCTTTGCACAAAGGGCTTGAGCACACCAGCCGCGTAGTCGTCCGGCAATTCGCCGCTGCGCTTCTTGGCCTCCGCCTCTTCCGGAGAAAAACCGTACTGGCGTGCAATCAACTGGGTAAGCTGTGCGCCGCCAAAGGCCTGATCACGCTCATACAGCACCTCGTCATTGCGAAGCACCTGCATGCTGGTGGTCATGGCCCCCACCTCGAATAGCGCCACGACGGCGTCACGCCCGGCATTGGGCAAACGCGACACCAGACGCGTTGCCGCCATTCGGGCAGCGTAGGGCTCGATATCGATCACCATGGGCTTGAGACCGGCTGCCTCGGCCAGGCCCTGGCGGTCCTGCACTTTTTCCTTGCGCGATGCAGCGATCAGCACATCCACATCGCCAGGCGACACCAGCGACGGACCTATGACACAGAAATCCAGGCTCACCTCATCGAGCGAGAACGGAATGTATTGATTGGCTTCGGACTCGACCTGAACTTCCATTTCCAGCTCGGTCAAGCCGGCTGGCAAGGTGATCTTCTTGGTAATCACCGCAGCGGCAGGCAGTGCCATGGCCACTTGCTTTGTACGCGTTCCGCTTTTCTTGACCAGGCGGCGCACAGCCTCCGCCACCTCATCAAATTTCTCAATATTGCCATCGGTGATCCAGCCCTTTTCAAGAGGCTCAATCGCACAACGCTCCAGTTGCCACTCGCCGGATTTGCTTTTGGCCAGCTCGACCAGCTTCACGCTGGAGGAGCTGACATCAATGCCAAGCAAAGGTGCAGGCTGACGGCTGAATAAAGAACTCAGAGCAATCAACATGCCCCCCCAGGTTTGTAAGAATGGAAACAAAAGCCAGCAATACCCCGGAATCCTAGCAGCAAGCTATAGCAGCACATGCTTTGCTGCAGCGCTTTTCACCGTATTTCGTGGTCAAAAAAAGACAAACTTGTGTAACGTCAAACCGCAAGAACCTCAGCCCTTGCGCATACTGGTGCTTACCCTGTGATTTAGGATTCAATCAAAGCGCGGCACCCACCCGGCCGCCACGATGCTTTTCCGGGCGGCATTTCTATAATGCCCTACCCCTTGCCAATACTGCGAAATGCCGCCATCAGAACATTCTGCTCACCAGGCACCTGCGCCTGGGTCTCAAACTCCCAAAAAACGCATGCACTGGCTGCCGCGTTCCATTTTCTGGCTGATCGGACTTGCCGTCGCCGCCGCCCTGGCCGTGTTGCTGGCCGTGGCCGTGGCGCTGGCCATGGCTTACCCCAATCTTCCAGACGTCTCCGAACTTGCAGACTACCGCCCCAAGCTACCGCTGCGGGTCTACTCCAGCGAAGGCGCTCTGCTGGGCGAATTTGGGGAGGAGCGTCGCACCCTGACGCCCATCAACGAGATCCCCAAGGTCATGACGGATGCCGTGCTGGCCATCGAAGACACCCGCTTCTTCGAGCATGGCGGCGTGGACTACAAGGGCATGCTGCGTGCTGCGCTGGCCAACCTGGGCAAGGTCAAGAGCCAGGGCGCCTCCACCATCACCATGCAGGTCGCACGCAATGTCTACCTCTCTTCCGAGAAGACCTATACCCGCAAGATCTACGAAATCCTGCTGACCTTCAAGCTTGAGCACTTGCTCACCAAGGAGCAGATCCTCGAGATCTACATGAACCAGATTTTCCTTGGCAACCGTGCCTATGGCTTTGCAGCAGCCTGTGAAGCCTATTTCGGCCATCCGCTCAAGGACATCACGGTGGCCGAAGCCGCCATGCTGGCAGGCCTGCCCAAGGCTCCATCGGCCTACAACCCGATCAGCAACCCCAAGCGCGCCCGCATCCGCCAGCTCTACATCATCGAGCGCATGGAGGAAAACGGCTTCATCACGGCAGATCAGGCCAAGCAGGCCCGCGAAGAGCCGCTCAAGCTGCGTACTGCCGCCAATTCGACCCGTGTACATGCAGAGTACGTGGCTGAAATGGCCCGTCAACTGATCTTTGCCCAATACGGCAGCGACGCCTATACCCGCGGCCTGAACGTCTACACCACTCTCAATGCCGGTGAACAAGAGGCTGCCTACAAGGCTTTGCGCGAAGGCATCATGAACTACGAACGCCGCCAGAAGTACCGCGGCCCCGAGAAGTTCATCACTCTGCCAGCCAACGCTCAGGAGCTGGAAGACGCCATTGACGATGCCCTGGCCAACCATCCCGACAACGGCGATGTGGTTGCGGCCGTGGTGCTGGAAGCCTCGCCGCGCAAGATTGTCGCGGCCCGTGCGGACGGTACCCATTTCGAGATCACGGGCGACAACCTCAAGCCCGCCGAATCCGGCCTCAGCCCCAAGGCACCGCCCAATATCAAGATCCGCCCCGGTGCCGTGATCCGCGCCATCAAGAACGCCAAGGGTGCCTGGGAAATCACCCAGTTGCCCGAAGTCGAAGGCGCTTTTGTGGCCATGTCCACGCAAACCGGCGCGATCCGCGCGCTGATCGGTGGTTTCGACTTCGAAAAGAACAAGTTCAACCACGTGACCCAGGCCTGGCGCCAGCCGGGCTCCAGCTTCAAGCCCTTCATCTACTCGGCAGCGCTGGAGCACGGTTTCTCGCCCTCCACCATGATCAATGACGCACCGATCTTCTTCAGTGCGGCAACCACCGGTGGTCAGCCCTGGGAGCCCAAGAACTACGACGGCCGCTACGACGGCCCGATGACCATGCGCACGGGCTTGAACAAGTCCAAGAACATGATCTCCATCCGGTTGCTGCAGGCCATCGGCCCCAAGACCGGACAGGAATGGGCGACTCGCTTCGGCTTTGAAGCCGCCAAACAGCCCGCTTACCTGACCATGGCTTTGGGCGCCGGTTCCGTCACGCCGCTGCAGATGGCGGGAGCCTATTCGGTGTTTGCCAACGGCGGCCACCGCATCAACCCCTGGCTGATTGCCCGAGTGACAGACCACAAGGGTCGCATCCTCTCCGAGTTCACGCCGCCAGCGGTGAAGGAACTGCCCCAGGCCATCCCCGAGCGCAATGCCTTCCTCACCGGCACCCTGCTCAATGATGTGGCACGCGTGGGCACGGCTGCACGTGCCCAGGCCACACTCAAGCGCCCCGACCTGTATGGCAAGACCGGCACCACCAATGACTCGGTGGACGCCTGGTTTGCCGGCTACCAGCCCAGCATTGCCGCAGTCTCCTGGATTGGCTACGACACCCCGCGCAACCTGGGCTCGCGCGAAACCGGTGGCGGCCTGAGCCTGCCCATCTGGATCAATTTCATGCAGCACGCACTCAAGGGTGTGCCAGTGGCCGAAGTGCAGACCCCGCCCGGCGTGGTCAATATGGGCGGCGACTGGTATTACGAAGAAAACGCCCGCAACGGCGGCGTCTCCAGCCTCGGTATGGAAGGCGCCTCCGATCCTGGCAACGCAGGCCCGGGTGCCACCCAGCCGCCTGCCGCAGAGGAGCGCAGCCGCATTCTGGACCTGTTCAGAAACTAAGCCCTCGCAAAGCAAAAAGCCTGCCTCTCGTCGAGGCAGGCTTTTTTTATTCCAGCGCCCTGAAGACTCAGGCCAGGGCCTTGAACTCCAGAGCCATGCCCGACTGCTCGCTTGCATATTGCGTCAGATTGGCAAAGAACTCGCCAGCACCCTTGGTGTCCAGCCAGACTTTCTTGTCCTCGTCAAAGCGATAGTGAAAGCCACCTGCCTTGGCCGCCAGCCAGATTTCATGCAGGGGTTTTTGCTGGTTGATGACAATCTGGCTGCGATTGGCAAACACCAAAGTCACCATGCCGCCCACACGCTGGGCATCAAGGTCGGCATCGGTTTCGTCATTGATGCGATCACAGCATTGCTCCACAGCCAGCAGAAGTTGGTCGGCGCGATCCAGATATTCAAGGTCAGTCATTACAATTTGCCCATGTTGAAAGCCAACCAAATTTTAGTCAGGAGCATTGCCCTTGCGGCTTGTGCGGCGTCCCTGGCAGCACTTTCCGCCTGCGGGCAAAAAGGCCCACTCTATCTGCCTACAGATCCTGCGGCGCAGGGTCGCGCCACGCTGCCCGAAACGCTGGGCATTTCCACCAAGCCTTCCAGCGCAGCAACACCTGCAACGAAAGCCACGCCGATAGAGGCCAACGAGATTCCCCAGACCGATACCAAGCCCTGAGGCTTGATGCACATCAACATGGCGCCCGGACTTACTCTCTAGAGTGATGGCATCTTGTCCTTTGACAAACTGCCATGTCCATTGAGCTCTATCGCGACAAAAACCACGTCTGTCTGATGTTCACCGACCTCATCGAAGAGGACGGTCAGGCCATTCAGGCCAACCAGTTCCTGATCGTGGACAACGGCACGGGCGCCATCATTGATCCCGGCGGCAACCTGGCTTTCAACGAGCTGTTCATGGGCATGTCGCGGCATTTCCCGCCGCAAAAGCTCGCCTATCTGATTGCCTCGCATGCCGACCCGGACATCATCGCCTCGCTGGATCGCTGGATGAGCAGCACGCGCGCACAACTGGTCATCTCGCGCATCTGGGAGCGCTTTGCACCGCACTTCACCAAGGTGGGCAAGACGGAAAACCGCGTCATCGGCGTGCCTGACTCGGGCGGACGCCTGCCTCTGGGCCATAGCGAGCTGGTGCTGCTGCCCGCGCATTTTCTCCATGCCGAGGGGAACTTTCACTTCTACGACCCCATCAGCAAGATTCTGTTCACGGGCGACCTCGGCGTTTCTCTGACCACCGGCGCAGAAGCGCAGAAGCCCGTCACCGACCTCGCTCCCCATATCTCGCGCATGGAAGGCTTTCACCGCCGCTATATGGTCTCCAACAAGATTCTGAGGCTATGGGTGCAGATGGCACGGCAGTTGCCCATAGACATGATCGTGCCCCAGCATGGCGCGCCCATCATGGGCAAACAGGCGATTGGCGACCTGTTCAACTGGCTCGAAGGCCTGCAATGCGGCATCGACCTGTTCGACCAGCGCGCTTACCAGCTGCCTTCAGCCGAGATCGACCCGGTCTCGCGTCAGGTACGTCCGCCGCTGCGCGCCGTGGCAGGTTGATTGCTTCTGAGTGCACGCAGCACTCGCCAGCCAAGCAAGCTACCGAGAATGGTCGCATAGACGGCCACCTCGCCAAAATTGTTCTTGCCGGCGCGCATCCAGAAAAAATGCAGCAAGGCCAGCGGCACCGCCACATAGACGGCACGGTGCAGCCATTGCCAGCGCTTGCCGCCCAGAGCCCTGAGCATGAACTTTGGCGAGGTGACGGTCAGCACCAGCAGCAGCAGCCAGGTGCTGAAACCCACCAAGATGAACGGGCGCTTGGGAATATCGGCCACGATATCGCCCCAGTCCAGCCCCATGTCGAACCAGGCATAGCAAAGCAGGTGCAGACAGGCGTAGAAGAACACATACAGGCCCAGCATGCGCCGGTAACGCACCAGCAGATTCCAGCCGCTGATCTGGCGCAGCGGCGTCACCGCCAGCACGATGCAGAGAAAGCGCAGGGTCCAGTCGCCCGTGCTGCGCAGCAGGGCTTCGGCCGGATTGGCCCCCAGCCCGTCGGTGAACGCCGCATAGAACAGCCATGCGCAAGGCAGCAGGCACAGCATGAAGACCAGTGGCTTGGCCCAGGGCTTGAGCAACCAGGCCTGCATCAGTAGAACTTCTTCAGGTCCATGCCCGCATACAGCGACGCCACCTGATCGCCATAGCCGTTGAACAGCAGAGTCTTGCGGCGCTTGGCGAACAACCCGCCCTCACCGATGCGCCGCTCGGTGGCCTGGCTCCAGCGCGGATGATCGACCTCGGGATTCACATTCGAATAAAAGCCGTACTCGTTGCGTGCCGCCTTGTTCCAGGCGGTGCCTGGCTCCTTGTCGGTCAGGCGGATCGCCACCAGCGACTTGGCGCTCTTGAAACCATACTTCCAGGGCACGACCAGGCGCAGAGGCGCACCATTCTGGTTGGGCAGTACCTCGCCGTACATGCCGAAGGCCAGCAGCGTCAGCGGGTGCATGGCCTCATCCAGCCGCAAGCCTTCGGTATAGGGCCAGTCCAGCACGCCGCTTCTGAGTCCTGGCATCTGGGCCTTGTCGGCCAGGGTGACGAACTCCACATACCTGGCGCCGGAGAGCGGCCGCACTTTCTTGAGCAGTTCGGACAGCGAGTAGCCGACCCAGGGGATGACCATGGACCAGCCCTCCACGCAGCGCAGGCGGTAGATGCGCTCCTCCATGGGCGCAAGCTTGAGCAGGCTTTCGATATCCAGGGTCTGCGGCTTCTGCACCAGACCTTCTATGCGCACCGTCCAGGGCCGGGTCTTGAGCGTGTGCGCATTGCGTGCAGGCTCGTCCTTGTCGAGCCCGAACTCGTAATAGTTGTTGTAGCTGGTCACGTCCTGGTAGCTGGTGGTCGCCTCCACGGTCATGGCGCCGGCCACCTTGCTGGCCACGCCCTTCAGGGCGGGTAGATGCACGCGATCGGCCGCAGCCAGCGCATCGCGGCCGGCCCAGCCGGCCAAGGTGGCGCCCGCCGCCCCCATGGCCAGGGTCTGCAGAAAGTCCCGGCGCTGCATGTATTGGGTCTGAGGCGTGATCTCGCTGCCCAGCGGATGCTCGAAGCCTTGGTTGCTGTGACGAATCAGCATAGGAATGCTCCCAAACGACAATCAAGAGTAGTGCGATTTGGAAGTCCTCTGCGTCAGCAAAGTTCCCCCGAAGTGCTTAATAAAAAAGGAGCTGCTTGCGCTTGATGATCAATGGTTTCAGATTGTTTTCAACCTGAAATCCTTACTCAATCAGCGCAAGCAGCTCCTGTTTTTTGGAGTGCTTGTTACGCGACCTACAGCTCGCCGTAGCTGTGCAGGCCCGACAGGAACATGTTCACGCCCAGGAAGGCAAAGGTGGTGACGGCCAGACCCGCCAGCGCCCACCAGGCGGACACCGTGCCGCGCAGGCCCTTCATCAGGCGCATATGCAGCCAGGCTGCATAGTTGAGCCAGACGATCAGTGCCCAGGTTTCCTTGGGGTCCCAGCTCCAGTAGCCGCCCCAGGCCTCGGCCGCCCACAGGGCGCCGAGCACGGTGGCGATGGTGAAAAAGGCAAAGCCCACGGCGATGGCCTTGTACATCACGTCGTCCAGAATCTCGAACGCAGGCAGGCGGGCCGCAATGCGCTTGCGCGAGAGCAGGATGCCGGCCACGATCAGGGCCGAGATGCCGAAGTACACCATCCAGTAGCTGCCGCCGTTCTCGGTCGCGCCCTTGCGAAAGACGATGGGCTCGAAGCACAGCACCACGCCCAGCAGCCACAGCGGCGCAAGCTTGTACCACTTGGTCTCGGTGGCCTGCAGCTTGATCAGATAGGCAAACGCCACCATGGCCGACAGCGCAAACGTGCCGTAGCCTATGAAGTTGGCGGGCACATGCAGCTTCATCCACCAGCTCTTGAGAGCCGGCACCAGGGGCTGAATCTCATGGGCCTGGCGCACCAGCGTGTACCAGAGCAGAAAGCCCACGGCCGCGCTGACCACCAGCATCACAAAGCCGCCCAGGGCACGCGTGTCGTAATGCTGCTCGTAGTACAGATAGAAAATGGCCGTCATCCAGCAGAACATGACGAACACTTCGTAGAGATTGCTGACGGGGATATGGCCGATGTCGGGACCCAGCAGATAGCTCTCGTACCAGCGCACCATGGTGCCAATCAGCGCCATGGCCACGGCCAGCCAGGCCAGGCGCGAGCCCAGCAGCGACATCACCGAGCGCTCGCCCTTGGCAAACACGCCTATCCAGTAGAACGCCGTGCTGATGAAGAACACCATGCTCATCCACAGGATGGCGGACTGGCTGGAGAGGAAGTACTTCAGGCCGAAGACAGTCTCCGACCGTGCCAGTTCGCCGCCATCTCCTCCCTGGTACAGACCGATGGCCATCAGCGAGAAGCCGGCCACGGTCAGCATCAGCACCGCCAGCGGGCGCCAGAACCAGCCCATCCAGATCATGGCCGGGATGGTCGCCAGCAAAATGCCCTTCTCATACACATCCATATAGGCGGCGTAGCGCTGCAGCGCATAGCCCAGGCCCACGGCCACCACGACCGCGAACAACCAGTCAAACCAGTTGCGGCGGGCGAAATAGCCTTCATTCAGAGTCAATGTCGTGGTTGCGGTGTTCATACAGAACCTCCGGGAGTCTTCTTTTGTAAGGGCTTGGCCCCGATCAGCTTGTCGGCCAGCATGACGAATTCGCGGTCGCCATCCATGGTCTTGCGGTTGGTGGACAAGGCCATGTTCGCATGGCTGCCACCATTCGCAGGGGTCAGCCAGATCCAGATGCGGCGGTCACGCACGTACAGCATGGCAAAAACGCCGATGATCAGGAAGAGGCAACCCAGGTAAACAATGTTTTTACCGGGAGCTCTCGCCACCTGGAACACGCTGGCCTGCACCTGCTTGAAGTCCTGCAGCATGAAGACCACGGGTGCCGGATAGAACTGCGCATCGCTGAGCGAGAACACCGATTGCGTCATGAAGGCCTGGGTCTTCTCGTCGTTCTCGAAAGGCTTGAGCCCTGCCTGCTGGCGTACCTGCTGGGCCAGCTCGAACAGCACGCCGTTGAGAATCCGCACCAGCACCTCGCCGGCGCGCTCGCGCTCGGCCTCGGGCACATTGCTGTCCATGAAGTCCGATATCGCCTGCAGACCCCCCAGTTGGCGGCCGTCAGGGCCCTTGAGCTTGGCGTCCTGACCGGCAAACAGCTCCAGCGCCTTGAGAGCGGACTGCGTCAGCGGCTCGGCCAGCTCGGGCTTGGAGACATCGACCGCCCGCTGCACATAGGCACGCGCCGCCTTTTCGGCCTGGGTCTTGCTCTGCATGGCCTGGCGCAGCTGCATGAAGGTGTTCATCGTGCCTTCAGGATCGGCAGGCACGCGCAGATAGCGCATCTGGTCGGCCTGGTTCTCACGCACGCCAAGCAGGAAGACGGGCTGGCCCTCGCCCGTGTCCACGGGCAGCATATAGTTCTGGAACTCGCGCGCCTGACCCGAGGCATCGCGCAGCTTGTAGCCCACGCTGGGGCCGATATTGCGCAAATCCTTTTTGTCCGTGGTCTTGTGGGCAGCGCCCAGACGCTCGTCGATAGCCTGCTTCAGATCGACCTTGCGCACATCGGTGCCGGCACCGCCCTTGTCCTGGCCGCCGAAGTTCTCCACATTGATGGTGCGCAGCGCCGTGTACTCCAGAGTCACCTTGTCCTGCTGGCCATCGGCCAGCTTGCGCACGAACTCGGTGGAGTTGCCGATCACGCCCTCCACGTCGAAGGGCTGGGAGACGCCATCCATGGGCACGGCATGCAGCTTGACGCTGGAGCCGCCGTCATCGAAGCTGCTCTGGTAGATCTCGATGCCCTTGTAGCTGGCCGGATGGTTCACTTCCACGCGCTTTTCCAGCTTCTCGCCGGTGGCGCGGTCATGAATCACTATATCGCTGGCAAACAGCTTGGGCATGCCGGTGGAGTAGTACTCCACGATGAATTTCTTGAGTTCCACCGAAAATGGCAGATCTTGCAGCAAGATGCCATCCGATTGATTCAGGATCGCAGTACCGGACTGCGTGCCTTCGGACACCATGAGGTTGCCGCGGAAGGTCGGGTTCTTGATCGACAGACGATGCTCTGGCGCCACGTCCGAGATCATGCCGCCGCCGGTATAAGGCGTTTTGCCGCCCAGCAGCATCTGGGCCCGCACGATGAGGTCGCCGTCAAACAGCCCGCCAATGCAGATCAGCACGATCGCGCAATGCGCGGCGATATAGCCCAGCTTGTTGGCCGCACCGGCCTTGGCTGACAGCATCCAGCCGGTACCGGGCCCGGCCGCCGTGTCGCGCTGCTGCATCTTGACCTTCCAGCCGCCAGACACCAGTTGCTGGCCGATGCGCTTGGCCGCCTCTTCGGTGCTGCCAGCCACATCCGCCTCGGCGCGATGATGGAAAGCCTTGAGGCTTTGCTCGCGGAGATTCTCCTTGTAGTTACGGATGTCGGCCAGATATTTGGGGGCATGACGGCTCACGCACAGCGAAGTGCTGATGACCAGGAAGGCCAGAATCAGCAGAAACCACCAGGCGCTGTAGACCGCATTGAGCTTCAGCGCCAGAAACAGCTGCGCCCAGAAGGGACCGAACTGGTTGACATAGTTGACCAGCGGTTCATGTTGCTTGAGCACCGTGCCGATGACCGATGCGATGCAGATCACCGTGAGCAGTGAAATCGCAAAGCGCATGGAGGCCAGCAACTCCAGAGTCGCGCGCACTGCCTGTGAGCGAGAGGAGTCACGATCGCGAAGTGGAAGGTCTGACATGAGGATGAGATAGAGCCGAACGCAAAAAGGCGGGCCATCTGCTGAACTAGCCGATGGGCCCGCCTGACTTGGGGGGTGCCAGATGCCTGAAAGTTCCCGGAGTCACCCGCGCATCTGGTGAAAAGGATTTTTAACGCAAGCCAGCTATATAGTCTGCCACGGCCTTGATTTCGCGATCATTAAGCTTGGCAGCAACCTGGGCCATGGGAATGCTATTGCTGCGCTTGCCGTCGCGGAAGTCCGTCAACGACTTCACGGTGTATTCCGCATGCTGACCCGACAGACGCGGGTACTGGGCCGGAATGCCGGAGCCGTTGGGGCTGTGGCAGCTCGCGCAGGCGGCAATCTGGCGATCCTGAATGCCGCCGCGATAAATGCGTTCACCCAGGGCGATGGAGTCCTTGTCCTTGGAGAAGCCGTTCTTGGGTGCCTGGGTATGCAGCCAGGCCGCAATGTTCTGCATGTCGCCATCGCTGAGCGTGGCGGCGAAGCCCTTCATCACCGGGTCGTTGCGCTTGCCATCCTTGAACTCGCGCAGCTGCTTGACCAGATACTCGGGGTGCTGGCCTGCCAGCTTGGGCTGCAGGGGAATGGTGGAATTGCCGTCTGCGGCGTGACAGGCGGCGCAAACCGCCCCATAACTGGCTTGCCCTTTGGCAGCATCCGCCTTCACAGGTGTTTCTCCCGCCGAAAATGCGGGGAAGGCAGGTGCTGCGAAAATGGCAGCAGTCAGCAAAGAGGCAAGCAACTTCATATCAAGGGGCTGGGTCTATTGTTGAGAGCGCGAATCCGTCAAATTCTACAATGGGCCTCCCTGAAATAGTTACCGTCATGACCCATGCTTCCCCGGATACCACTGCCGGAAAAACACTTTCTTTGATCGACAGCAAGCTTGCGATGGGCTGGATGCACACCGCGCGCTTTTTCACGACTGCGGCCCAGCTCAACCAGCTGCCCAAGGTCGAGGTTCCCGAGATTGCCTTCGTCGGTCGCTCCAACGCCGGCAAGTCCACCGCCATTAATACGCTGACCCAGCAAAAGCAGCTGGCTTTCGCCTCCAAGAAGCCTGGCCGCACCCAGCACATCAACCTGTTTGCTCTGGGCAAGCAGGGCGTGACCGATGCCGTGCTGGCCGACCTGCCCGGCTACGGCTACGCTGCCGTCTCGCGCACCGACAAGGAGCGCTGGCAGCGCGTCATGCTCAACTATCTGATGAGCCGCGAAAGCCTCTCCGCCGTGGTGCTGCTGTGCGATCCGCGCCTGGGTCTGACCGAACTCGACGAAGCCCTGCTGGATGCCATCCGTCCGCGCGTGGAGCAAGGTCTGAAGTTCCTCATCGTGCTGACCAAGGCCGACAAGCTGACCCGCGCCGAGCAGGCCAAGATCCTGTCCATCACCAAGCTCAATGCGGGCGGTGGCGAGGTGCGCCTGTTCTCCGCCCTCAAAAAGCAGGGCGTGGACGATGTGGCCCAGTTGCTGTGGCACTGGTGCCACCCCGAGGGGTTGCCCCAGGCGGGGACGCCCCAGGCGGGAATGCCCCAGGCGGCTCCCGTCACCCAAGCGACGCCCGCAGACGAGACACCTGCGCAAAATCAGCCATAGGCGCTTATCTTGCAAGCGCCAGAAGCTACAAAAAGGAGAGCTTCATGGTCATGACTTGCACGCATACCCTGTCCACAGGGGTTGAACTGGAATGCCGCACCAGCGGCGAGCCGGGTCAGCCCCTGTTGCTGTTTCTGCACGGTTTCCCCGAAGGCGCTTTCATCTGGGATGCGCTGCTTGAGCAATTCGGCAGCCGCTACCGCTGCGTGGCGCCCAATCTGCGCGGCTATGGCCGCTCCAGCCAACCCACATCCATCAGCGACTACCGTGCCAAATACCTGGTGGAGGATCTTGCCGCCCTGATTGCGCTGGAAAGCCCTGCCAAGCGCGCTGCCTGCGTGATTGCCCATGATTGGGGCGGTGCCGTGGCCTGGGGCCTGGCCAACCGCTATCCCCAGCAGCTTGAACGGCTGCTCATACTCAACTCCCCGCATCCCGGCAGCTTCTTGCGCGAACTTCAGTCCAACCCTGTGCAGCAGTCCGCCAGCCAGTACATGCATTTTCTGCGCCGGCCCGACGCCCCCGAGCTGCTGGCTGAAAACGGCTGGCAGCGCATGCTGGGATTCTTTCAGAACCCCGACGGCAGCATGCCCGCATGGCTGACGCCCGAGCGTCAGCAGCAATACCGCGAGCATTGGGATCTGGGCGTGCACGGTGCTTGCATGTTCTACGCTGCCAGCCCGCTGGTACCGCCCCGACCCGGCGGCAGCGCCGATGAGCTGCAGGACATTCGCGAGCTCAGCCTGCCCGATGAAATGCTGCACATCCCTGTGCCGGTGCGCATTCTCTGGGGCGATAGCGACCTGGCACTGCAGCCCGCCTTGCTGCATGGGCTGGAGCAATGGGTGCCGCAGCTTGCGATAGAGCATCTGCAAGGCTGCAGTCACTGGGTGGTCCACGAGAGGCCGGAGGCCGTGCAGCGCGCTCTGGCGGAGTTTCTTTCAGCGCCAGCTCGCTCCTGAAAAGGAAGCCTCTGGCGCCCATGCCATCAGGCATGGAAACGATTTGACGCCTATTTCCCGGAGTACAGCGATGGCTCGCCATCGGGGCGCGTCTTGAAGCGCTTGTGCACCCAGTAATACTGCGGAACCATGGTCATGATGGCGGCCTGCAGCTCGCGGTTCATGCGGGCGGTGTCGGCCACATGGTCGTCGGTCGGGAAGTTCTCCCAGGCCGGCGTCAACTCGGCCACATAGCCTTCAGGCGTCATGCGGTTGTAGAGCGCCACCACCTTGGCCTTGCCCAGACGCGCAAAGCGCGAAAGCGAGGGAATCGTGGCCGTGTTTTCCACCGCAAAAAAGGGCACGAACACCGAATCGTTCTTGCCATAGTCCATATCGGGCAGCAGATACAGCAGCCCGCCCTTGCGCAGGCACTGGATGATGGGCTTGACGCCATCGGCACGATTGAGCATCTTCACATTGCCGAAGCGCTGACGGCCATTCATGAACCAGGCATCCAGGTCCGGATCGGGATTGGTGGCAAAGATGGAGGTGAACTCGCGCTCGGTATTGAGCGGCAGGGCCAGGCCACCGGCATCCATGCTGTAGAAATGCGGCGCGAAGACGATGGTGGGCGTATCGCCTTCCAGCTCATGCGTGGCTCCGACCAGCTTGACACGGCTGCGCACCAGCTCCTCCGATCCGAACCACAGCCAGCTTCTATCGAGAAAAGTCTGGCAAAAGACCTCAAAAGACTCTTTCGCCCAGGCTTTGCGCTGCGCCTCAGGCACATCGGGAAAGCACAGCTCGAAATTGCGCAGTGCGATGCGCCGGCGCTGGCCCGCCACCACAAACAGCACACGCCCCACACACTTGCCCAGGCCACGCAGCACGGGCAGCGGCAGCTTGGCCAGCACATGCATGCAGCCGATAGCGATCTTGCTGGCGCTCATGCCTTCTCCCCCGAGAGTTGCTTGTCTTCACGCGGCTGCTTGTAGCGGCCATAGCCCCACAGGTATTGCTGCGGAGACTGGCGGATGGTGGTTTCCATGGCGTGATTGATCAGCGCCACGGTGGCTTCCAGCGATTGAGATTCGGGCACAGGCAATTCCTCTAGATACAGCGTGTAGCCCCGCCCCCAGGACTTGCGCTCGCACCGCGCCACGATGACCGTGGCCCCGGTTTGCAGCACCAGGCGTGCCGCCAATGTCATCGTATACGCATCACGGCCGAAAAAAGGCGACCAGATGCCCAGACCGTTGGGCGGCACCTGATCGGGCAGCAGCCCCACGGCCGCACCCTGGCGCAGCGCCTTGATCATCTGGCGCACACCCGCGAGAGTGGTGGGAACGGCCTGAACGCCAGGACGATTGCGCGCGGTTTCCAGAATTTCGGCCAGCCAGCCCTGACGTGCGGGGCGGTAGAGCACGGTGATTGCGCCATGCCGGTCCGACCAGCGCCGCGCCGCGGCCTGCACGGACATCTCGAAGCAACCCAGATGCGGCGTGAGAAACACAATGCCCTTGCCACGCGCATAGGCCTGCTCGGCCACGGCTCCATTGACGATATCGCAATCCGGCAACTGGCCCAGCCAGATGCGCGGCATCTCGAACACCATGCGACCCGCATGTCCCACCGCAGCCCTGACCTGCGCAAATGCATAGCCAGCCTGCGCCGCATTGGCTGCAAATCGGCGCCGATAGGTGGGAGATAGCACCCAGGTCACCCACCCCATGGCCGCACCAAGGCCATGCAATAGCCATAAAGGCAGTGCAGCAAACAGTCGAAACAGGGAAGGCATTAGAATAGCGGGGTCGCTGAGTTAAAGAGCAACTTGCAGGGCGACGTAAAAACAAAACTGCTAAAGCGTTCGCCAGACTTCGAAGCTCGGGCAACGCAATTGCCCAAGCTACAAGGAGTTATATCAATGGCGAACAGCGATTTTCTGTTTACCTCGGAATCGGTTTCTGAAGGCCACCCCGACAAGGTCGCCGACCAGATCTCTGACGCGATTCTGGACGCTATTTTCACCCAAGACCCGCACAGCCGCGTGGCTGCCGAGACACTGACCAACACCGGTCTGGTGGTATTGGCCGGTGAAATCACCACCGGTGCAAATGTGGACTACATCCAGGTCGCACGCGACACCATCAAGCGCATCGGCTACGACAACACCGAATACGGCATCGACTACAAGGGTTGCTCGGTACTCGTCGCCTACGACAAGCAAAGCCAGGACATCGCCCAGGGTGTGGACAAGGCCAGCGATGACGAGCTGAACACCGGCGCTGGCGACCAGGGCCTGATGTTCGGCTATGCCTGCGACGAAACGCCCGAGCTGATGCCCGCGCCCATCTATTACGCACACCGCCTGATGGAACGCCAGGCCCAGTTGCGCAAGGATGGCCGCCTGCCTTTCCTGCGCCCCGACGCCAAGAGCCAGGTGACCCTGCGTTATGTGGACGGCAAGCCCCACAGCATCGACACCGTGGTGCTGTCCACCCAGCACAGCCCCGATCAGTCGGAAACGGCAACCAAGATGAAGGCATCGTTCACCGAAGCCATCATCGAAGAGATCATCAAGCCCGTGCTGCCCTCCGAGTGGCTGCAAGAGACCAAGTACCTGATCAACCCCACCGGTCGCTTCGTCGTGGGCGGCCCTCAGGGCGACTGCGGCCTGACCGGCCGCAAGATCATCGTGGACACCTACGGCGGTGCCTGCCCCCATGGCGGCGGTGCCTTCTCCGGCAAGGATCCAACCAAGGTGGACCGCTCGGCCGCCTACGCCGCCCGCTATGTGGCCAAGAACGTGGTGGCCGCCGGTCTGGCGCGCCAGTGCCAGGTGCAGGTCGCTTACGCCATCGGCGTGGCCCGCCCCATGAACATCACCGTGTACACCGAAGGCACGGGCGTGATTCCCGATGCGGAAATCGCCAAGCTGGTGGCCGCGCATTTCGACCTGCGCCCCAAGGGCATCATCCAGATGCTGGATCTGCTGCGCCCCATCTACAGCAAGACCGCAGCTTACGGTCACTTCGGTCGCGAAGAGCCCGAGTTCACCTGGGAACGCACCGACAAGGCGGCTTTGCTGCGCGCCGCTGCCGGTCTGAAGTGATTCGGACACCCGCAAAAGCGGGCCTGAGGATATGAGGGCTTGAGCCCTCAAGCCTCGTCAATAAGCCATCGCGAACCATCGCGGTGGCTTTTTTGTTGTCGGATCAAGCCGACAAGGATTTTCCCCAAATGAGCACCATGGGTCCGCGCCTGGCGACTTAGTCTCGAGACATCGCTTCAGACAAAGGAGTTCCGATGCTCAAGTGGGCCATTATTTTTGCCATCATTTCCCTGGTGGCCGGTGTTTTCGGCTTTACCGGCGTAGCCGCGGGCGCAGCCGGCATAGCCAAGATCCTGTTCTTTATTTTCATTGCCGTTGCCGTGATCTTCGTGGTTCTTGCCCTGCTGGGCATCGGCGCAGTCAGCTAGTCGACGCAGCCGGCCCCCGAAACACCAACCCAAATGCCTGCCTTGTGCAGGCATTTTTCATGCAGGCTGGCCTCAAAGTCCCCGGGCAGTCAGCGCCAGCGTCTGGCTGAAGCCGGGCTTGGCCCGGTAAAGCTGGGCGGGCCGGTGCGCCCCGCCACCTTGCATGGCCCCTGGCACGGCTTCCAGCCAGTCCATCTCGTCCATCTTGCGCCTGAAGCTGACCTTGTTCAGCGGCTCGCCCAGAATGTTTTCATAGACCTGCTGCAGCTGCGGCAGCGTGAAGGTTTCGCCGCACAGATGCACGGGCAAGGAGGAATACAGGCTTTTGCTGCGCACGCGCTCCAAGGCTGCGTCCAGAATGGCACGGTGATCGAACGGCAGCTGCGGCAGAGCCGAGAGCGGCACCACGCTGATATCGAAGCGATCGGGGGGCAGGTTCTGCACGGGCAGCAGAGCGCAATAGGCGATTGCCACCGACCAGCCGCGCGGATCGCGTGCCGGGCCGCTGAAAGTGGCCAGCTGCTCCAGATATGCACCTTCTATGCCCACCTTGGTTCTGAGCACGCGCGCCGCACTGGCCTTGGCGTCCGCATCCTCATCGGTATGAATAAAGCCGCCAGGCAAGGCCCACACCCCGGCAAAAGGCGCCGCCTGACGACGCAGCAGCACGGCATGCAGCTGCTGCTCCACCAGGGTCAGCAGCACCACATCCACACTCACCTGCACGGCTTCCCTGTGCTCACTGCTTTGATTCACTTTTTTACCAACTTAGTTTTTCTTGCCTGATTATTTCACAGCAATCTAAAAATACTTAGTTGCAAAAATATTTTAAGTGTTTTAGACTGCAGACATTGCATCTCGCATGAAAGCTGAACACCATGAGTCATCCACAAGCCCAGCTGCTCATCATTGACCCGCAAAACGACTTCTGCGACCTGCCTGCCGACTGGTGCCCCCGCTCACCAGACACTCATCAGCTGATAGCACCCAGCCTTGCGGTGGCGGGCGCTCATGCCGATATGCAGCGCCTGAGCAGTTGGATGGCAGCCCAGGGAGACAAGCTGGACCAGATCACCATCACTCTGGACTCGCACCAGGCTTATGACATTGCCCACCCCGCCTTCTGGCAGCAGCGCGATGGCCATGCCGTCCTGCCATTCACCTCGATCACGGCAGCGCAGGTGCGTGCCGGCGACTATGCGCCGCGCAACGCTGCCGAGCGCGAACGCACTCTGCAATACCTGGATCAGCTGGAGGCCCAGGGCAGCTACACCCTCATGGTCTGGCCGCTGCACTGCGAGATAGGCAGCTGGGGCCATGGCATGCATGCCGGCGTGCTCGCGGCCTGCCGCCAGTGGCAGGAGCTGCAGCACCGTGCCACCCGCAATGTCTTCAAGGGCATGAACCCCTGGACCGAGCACTACAGCGCCATTCGTGCCGAGGTTCCCGACCCGCAGGATGATGAGACCGGCTTGAACACCGCCTTGCTGGCCCAGTTGCGCCAGAGCAGCACCCTGGTGATCGCGGGCGAGGCCAGCAGCCACTGCGTGCGCGCCACCACCGAGCACATCGTGGAGCACTGGGGCAGCAACGACTACTCGCGTATCGTGCTGCTGACGGACTGCATGAGCCCGGTCGCCGGATTCGAGGCCGCGCACCAGGACTTCCTGCAGCGCATGCGCGCAACCGGTGTACGCTGCGAAACCAGTGCCAGCTTTGGCTTATGAGACAAATCGGCCTCTAGCTCCCATGGATAAAGCGCTAGCAGCTCATATTTTTTGAAAAGAAGAACGGCATGAAGCCCATCATCACCAGCCTGCTGGACACCGACCTCTACAAATTCACGATGTGGCAGGCCATGCTGCACCGCCACCCCCAGACCGAGGCCGAGTACGAATTTGTCTGCCGCACGCCCACGGCCTTCCCGCTGGCCGAGCTGCTGCCCGAGGTGGAACGCGAGCTGGACGCCCTGTGCAGCCTGCGCTTTGACCAGGGCGAGCTGGACTACCTGGCCGGCCTGCGTTTCATGAAGAGCGACTTCATCGACTTTCTGCGCATCTTCCAGTTCCAGCGCGCCTTCATCCGCGCCTGGGCCGAAGGCGACCGGCTCCATATCGTGGCCAAGGGCCCGCAAGTCCATGTGATGGGCTTCGAGATCTATGTGCTGGCCATCGTCAACGAGCTGTATTTTCGCCGCTTCGATGCCGATGCCGCCCTTGTCGAAGGCCGCAAGCGCCTCCAGGTCAAGCTGGCCCAGCTCAAGCATCTGGCTGTCGAGGCCAGGCTGCGCAACCCCTTCGAGCTGTTCGACTTCGGCGTGCGCCGCCGCTTCTCGGGAGCCTGGCAACGCGAGGTGGTGCAGGCTTTTGCCCAGGAGACCGCGCAGTGGTTCAAGGGCACGTCCAACGTGCTGCTGGCTCGTGATCTGAACCTGGTCCCCATTGGCACCATGGCCCATGAGTATCTGCAGACCTATCAGGCCCTGGGCGTGCGCCTGCGCGACTTCCAGGTGGCCGCCCTCGAGGACTGGGTGCAGGAATACCGCGGCGACCTCGGTATCGCCCTGACCGATACCGTGGGCATGGACGCCTTTCTGGCCGACTTCGACATGTACTTTGCCAAGCTCTTCGACGGCCTGCGCCATGACTCCGGCGATCCCTTCGAGTGGGGCGAGAAGGCCATTGCCCACTATGAAAAGCTGCGCATTGCGCCGCAGAGCAAGCGCCTGGTGTTCTCGGACGGACTCGATCTGGACACGGCACTGGCGCTCTACCACCGCTTTGCCGATCGCATCCAGTGCGGCTTCGGCATAGGCACGCGATTGACCAATGACATGGGACTGACCACGATCAATATCGTGATGAAGCTGACCCATGCCAACGGCCAACCCGTGGCCAAGATTTCGGACTCGCCCGGCAAGACGCTGTGCAACGACGAGACCTATCTGGCCTATCTGCGCCAGGTCTTCAACATTCCTGAGCCTGCTGCCAAGGCCGCCTGATTCCCTGGAGAAAACCATGCTGAAAGTCACCCTCGCCCAGCTCAACTACATGGTGGGCGACATCAGCGGCAATATCCGCCGCATGAGAGAAGCCGCAACCAGGGCGGCGGCCGAACAGGCCGATCTGGTGGTGTTTTCCGAGCTGTCGCTGTGCGGCTACTACCCCGGCGACCTGCTGGACGAGCCCAGCTTTCTGCAAAGACTCGATGCAGGTCTGCAGGAGTTGCTGCAGGCCACGTGCCAGTTCCCCGATCTGCACTGGGTCGTGGGAGCGCCCACTCGCCACGATGGCCCCGGCAAACCGCTGCACAACAGCCTGCTGGTGCTCAAGAACGGACAGATCCGCCTGCAGTACGACAAGCAACTGCTGCCCACCTACAACATCTTTGACGAGCGCCGCCACTTCGAGCCCGGGGCCGACACGGCCAAGGTGCTGCGCGTGGGCAACTGCCAGGTGGGCTTTCTGGTCTGCGAGGACGGCTGGAACGACCAGGGCGCCGACTACGCCACCAACCCGTTCGTGCGCATGGGCGATGCGGCCCCCGATCTGGTCATCAGCATCAACGCCAGCCCCAGCCACCTGGGCAAGCGCGAGCAGCGCCATGAGGTCTTCACCCAGGCGGCGGCGCGCCACAAGCTGGCCATCCTCTACATCAACCAGATCGGCGGCCAGGACCAGATCGTGTTCGACGGCGCATCGTTTGCCGTCGAGCCCGAGGCGGGACTGGTTTTTGAAGCCAGGCGCTTCGAAGAAGATGTCTGCACGCTGGAGCTGAATGCGCAGGGCCGGTTTCAGGCCTGTGACGGCACGGCCTTGCCTGCCGTGCCGACGCAAGGCCTGCCCACCATGGAGTTCTACCGCCAGCAGATCGTGCTGGGCCTGCGCGACTATGCGCGCCGCTGCGGCTTCCAGCAGGTGGTGGTGGGCAGCTCGGGCGGCATCGATTCGGCATTGACGCTGGCCCTGGCCGTCGATGCCCTGGGGGCGGACAACGTGGTCGGCATCACCATGCCGTCGAGCTACTCCTCGGCGGGCTCGGTCGACGACTCCGTGCAGCTGTGCCGCAATCTGGGCATCAGACTCTACGAGCATCCGATCAAGGAGCTGGTCACCACCTATGCACGCCAGTTCGAGGCCAGCTTTGGCGAACCGCTCAAGGGTCTGGCGCTGGAGAATCTGCAGGCCCGCGCACGCGGCACCACGCTGATGGAGTTCTCCAATGCCTTCGGTCATCTGCTGCTGACCACGGGCAACAAGTCCGAAGTCTCGGTGGGCTATTGCACCCTCTATGGCGACACCAACGGCGGTCTGGGTCTGCTCGGCGATCTGTACAAGACCGAGGTCTTCGAGCTGTCACGCCATATCAACCGCCATGCGGGCCGCGAGCTGATCCCGCAGGCCATCATCGACAAGCCGCCCTCGGCCGAACTGGCTCCCGGCCAGAAGGACGAGGACAGCCTGCCGCCCTATGCCGTGCTCGACGAGATTCTCAAATGGCATATCGAGGGCCAGCATCTGTCGAACAAGGAATATGCGCAGGCCGCGGCCTTTGTGGCCAAGCTGCGCACCCAGGCCGGCGGGCCCGAGACCATTGCCCGCGTGCAGAAGCTGGTGTTCCGCAGCGAATACAAGCGCCGCCAGGCTCCGCCCATGCTCAGAGTACGCCCACGGGCCTTTGGCACGGGCCGGCAGATGCCGATTGCGGCACACTACGAATAGCAATGCCCGGCACCCGCTTGAGACATGGTGGCAAAGCCTTGCAGCACCTTGGGTGTGGTCGAGCGCCTGGCAGCCTGTCTCGAATGCCGACTTTGGCCGTGCCGGGCCTGGCTAAACATTTAAAAATGTGAGCTACTCTCGCTTACCCAGTAAGTGTTTAGCGCGTTTTCACCAATATTTGCCCTTGCGGGCGCCGATTTCTGTACGGGTTTCGCTCTCATGCCTCAAGCCAGTCCCAACACCTCCAGCAAGCGTGTCATCGCCGCCGCCCCCGAGATCCTGCCCACCTCCGTGCCCCTGCATACCGCCGTGCTGATCGGCCGCTTTCAGCCACTGCACAACGGCCATATGGCCTTGCTGCATGCCGCACTGGAGCGGGCTCGCCAGGTCGTGGTGGTGCTGGGCAGCGCCTGGCAGGCACCCAATCCCAAAAACCCGTTCAGCTGGCAGGAGCGCGCGCAGATGCTGCGCAATGCGCTATCGAAAGAGGATGCCGAGCGCGTGCGCTGCGTTCCCGTGCGCGACTACTACAACGAGCCGCTGTGGGTGCATGCCGTGCGCGAAGCCGTGCAGGCCCATGTGCCCGAGGGCGCGAGCGTGGCCCTGGTCGGGCATTTCAAGGACTCCAGCAGCAGCTATCTGGCCCGCTTTCCGGGCTGGGAGCTGATCAGCCTGCCGCGCCTGGGCCAGTTCGACGCCACGCCGCTGCGCGAAATCTTCTTTGGCGAAGGCGGCGCCTCGCCCGAAACCATGGATGCCGCTCTGGCCAGGCTTTCCTCCCAGATGCCCGAGAGCACGCTGGACTTTCTGCGCCGCTGGGCCCAGACACCGCTGTATCTGCGCCTGCAAAAAGAATGGCATATGCTGCAGGACTACAAGCGGGCCTGGGCCAAGGCGCCTTATGCACCGGTGTTCGTCACCGTGGATGCGCTGCTGCGCTGCCGTGCCAAGGGCCAGGACCAGGTTCTGCTGATCCAGCGCGGCCATGCGCCGGGCCAGGGCCTCTGGGCACTGCCCGGCGGGTTTCTCGAGCAGCGTGACAGCCTCTGGCAATCCTGCATGCGCGAGCTGCGTGAAGAGACTTGCTCCTCCATCAGCGAGGCCGATCTGCTGGCGGCCCTGCAGGCCGTGCAGGTCTTCGATCACCCGGACCGCAGCCTGCGCGGGCGTACCATCACCCATGTGCACTATCTGGACCTGGGCGTGCAGCCCAGCCTGCCCCCGGTACAAGGCGCGGACGACGCCGCCCTGGCCCGCTGGGTGCCGATTGCCGATCTGCCCCGCATGGAAGCCGAGTTCTTCGAGGACCATTTCCAGATCCTGTGCCAGTTCCTACCCGTGACTCTGGCTCAGAGCGAGCCCGAGCTCCAGGTCGCCTGAGAGAACAAAACCATAGCTTAAAGCGCTTTACCATCAATAGCTTGAGCTACTTTTCCCCGTTATTCCATGAGCCAGCTCCATATCCGCCCCGCCACCGAGCAAGACATCGACCTGATCCTGCACTTCGTACGTGAACTCGCCATCTATGAAAAGGCCGAGCATGAGGTCAAGGCCACGCCCGACCATGTGCGTCGCACGCTGTTCTGCGCCAACCCTTCTGTCTTTGGACTGATCTGCGAGATCGAGGGCAAGGCCGTGGGCTTTGCCGTGTATTTCTTCAACTATTCCACCTGGCAGGGCCAGCATGGCCTGTATCTGGAAGATCTGTACATCACTCCCGACGCCCGCGGCCACGGCGCCGGCAAGGCCCTGCTCCAGCATCTGGCCCGGATCGCCATGGAAAAGGACTGCGGCCGCTTTGAATGGAGTTGCCTGGACTGGAACACGCCCTCCATCAAGTTCTATGACAGCCTGGGCGCTCTGCCACAGACCGAGTGGATCCGCTATCGCATGACGGGCTCGGCCCTGCAGGCCATGGCCACGGGTGACAAACAGGCTTGAGCCCCAGACCGGATCATCCAGAGTGATGTGTGCAGCCCTTCGAAGTGATGTGCGCCCCTTTGCAGATTGAGTGTACGCAACATCAACAATGCGGCGCGTTCGCGCTTGGGCCAGAATGAATGGTTTTGCAAAGCAATAACCAAGGCGGCAATCAGTGCTGACCTTTCACACTATCTCTGGAATCCAGAATGCCAAGCTATCAAGAACTCATCGCTCAGAAAAATGCGCTGGACAAGCGCATCGAAGAAGCGCGCAGCACCGAAGCCAAGGAAGCCCTGGCCACCGTCAAGCAACTGATCGCCACCTTCGGCTTTACCTCTCAGCAGGTTTTCCCCTGGAAGCCTGAAGAAAAGAAAAAGGTCGAAGCCAGGTACTACGACCCCGAAAGTGGTGCGACCTGGACCGGCCGCGGCAAGCCCCCGAAGTGGATCGAAGGCAAGGATCGCGGCCAGTACGAGATCAAGACCACGCCTACCGTGGACTTCAGCGCCCCTCGCGACGAAAAAAACCCGTTCCCGGTTCAATAAGCGGCCCGGCCGTTCAGCCGCCGGCACCCTGCTCCGCCGGCAGCGGTGCCTTGAGCATGCGCACCAGGGCCGTCACGTTCAGGCATTGGATGAGCAGATCTCCGTCATTGGCACGGATCAAGCGGTCCACAAGCTGATCTGCCGCACCCGCCATTGCAGGAGCCAGTCGCAACTGCCCGCTCTCGAAGCGCACCACGCCTTCGAGATCGCTGACCAGCACGCCCAGCTTGAGCCCCTGGTGCTCCAGCACGATCACCTGGCTTTGCGCCGTCCTGATGACAGGTTTGCCAAAGAGCAGGGCTCCCAGATCGAAGACCCATACATAGCCGGCCACGACTCCCTGGCTGCGCCGCGCCAGCGTTCCCACGCAATGCGGCAAGCGACCGGCCGAAACGGGAGCGATGGCCGAGGCGCTCTGGGCCTCGAGCACGCAGGCCGCATCAACGGCCAGCACGCTGCGCCCCACAAAAAAAGTCGCCATCTCCATGCCGGCTGCACTGCCCTGGCTGGCCGCCACCAGGCTTTGCACCCTGGTGTTGCGTCGAGAGACGGCCGCCAGCGCATCGTCCTGCACAGCACCAAACGCCTGCACGGACAAGGCCAGTACCTCTTCGCGATAGCCATCGCTGCGCTTGAACTCCCGGTAACCGCTGCCCGCCGTGATCGCCACCACACAATACTGGCCCTGATACACCATGGCACGGGCCATGCTCTGTCCAGGTGCCAGGGCCAGCATCTGTGGCGGCAGATCCAGCTGCATGCCCGGCTGCAGCTGCACATCCGAGGAGGACATGACCAGGCCCGAGCGGTTCAGGTAGGCCACCAACCTGCTGCCTGCACCTGCCGCCTGAGCGCCGGTCACGCCCTCGAGCATGGCCTTGAACTCACGCTGTGCATGGAACACCAGGCCGATTCCACCCAGCACCACGCCATCGGCATTGCGTATGGCCGCGTGATAGACATAGGTCGCGCCGTCATCCTCGTGCTGCACACAGGGGCGCCATGGCGAGACGTGATAGGCCTGGGTCCCGCCCAGCGCCAGAACCTGGTGCAGGCTGTCCATCTCTATATAAGTGCCCAGCAGCCCACGGACCTCGGCATCCGGGCGGCCTCGCTGGCTGACGGCCACGACCCTGCCGCGAACGTCATAGACCATGATTTGCTGGTAGACCGTATACAGGTCGTGAATGGCGGTGAGCAGCGCACAGGCCTCGCTCACCTGATCTGGGGCCATCTCGCCCAGGGCCTGCTCCTCGAGCAATTCGGACAGCTGCGGCGTCAAGGCCCACCAGCGGCAGTCGTTGGCACGCTCGTAGAGATTGCGATCGAGCAGATCCACCAGCAGACTGGTCAACAGGCTGTTGTCTCTCAGTGCGGTATTGAGCACCGTGCCGTAGAGCGCATCAATGGACTGGGAGAAGACCTCGTTGGTCCTTGCCCCGGTCTCGCCAATCTGCTCCAGCACGGCCTGCAGCCGCGTGTTGTCCATCTGCTTGCCTGCCGTCATGACGCGGCCGTTCCAGACCACACGGCGTATGGTGTCCGCTGCGCTGCGTATGGCGTGCAGAGGTGGACAGAAGCGACGTGCATGCGCCAGCAGGCCCTGGGCCACGGCCGCGTCCAGCCCACCCAGACCCGCTTGCGACTGAAGACCGAAGGCCAGCTCCAGCGGCGTCATGATCTGCGCCCGCCAGCCCTGGGGGCCCATATAGCCTTGATAGCCTCCCGATGCCGCCGATTGCACCAGATAGGTGCGCCCGCAGTGTACATACAGTGGATCCGCACCATCACGGTGAGCCTGCAGCTTCGCCCCCACACCAATCCAGTGCGGATCGCTGCTGGCCAGCACCAGTCCCTGATCATCGAGCAACAGGGCGATGCTGGTCTGAGCTTCGGGCGCACCGCTACCGTCTGTCCGGTCTCGGCCGCTCCAGATGCCTTGCATCTCGCCATCAAAGTCAAAACACAGGCACAGCACGCCAATAGGCTGGCGGTTGCCGGCGTGCAGCATGCGATGCGCATAGATCAGCGCGCTGCCGTGCCCCGACAGCAGGTCGGTGGCGCCGAAACTCTGCACAAAGCCCTGGCTTTGCAGAGCGCGGGCAATCAATGCATCCCGGCATGGCTGATCTGTGGCCTGACTCCTCTCGCGCGCACTCGCTCGCACCTGGCCTTCGGCATCCAGCAGCAGAATGTCCGCGTAGACCGTGTACTTGCTGCGGTAGGCACGCAGACGCTGGGTGATGGCCGCCTCATCGCCATCCGCTGCGGCCATGAACTGGCACAGCATGGCGTCGGTCGCCAGAAACCCCACGTCGGCCGTGCGCTCGTAGAGATTACGCACCAGGGTATCGATCAGATGCTGTGCCTGACTGGCCAGCCCCGCCGTCACCCCCGTCACAGCCTGCATCACCATGGACTGCACCAGGTCCTGCTCCAGACGCTCGAAGCCGCCGCGCGTGGCGGCCATCATGGGCAGCAAGGCCTGCGCTTCCTGTGGGCAGTTCATCTTGGCGGAGGACTCTATGAGCCGCCACATCAGATTCAGCTCCCTGAGCGAACTCTCGCAGCGCCCGACCTGGCGCATATGGGGAATGAAGACATCTGTCTGCAACAGGTCTTGGGCGCGCTGCGCCGGGGCAGTCATGGTTTCTGGAGGCATGTTTTGGCAGAGCAAAAGCCAGGCCTATTTGTAAAAACACGTTACACATGACTAAGAACAAACCCTGTTTCCTCGCAGATTTGTCCTGCAACCGACGGGGGAGAGGTCTTGAAAGCTCAGGAATTTGCCTTATTATTAGCACTCGATGGGGTTGAGTGCTAACAGCTTGACCCTAGATATTCCGAATGTCGGCCAGGATGGCTGGCAAGTCTTGTTTCAACTTTGTTGATGTATTTAGGAGTTGGTATGAACCTGCGTCCCCTGCACGATCGCGTGATCGTCAAGCGCCTCGAAAACGAAACCAAGACAGCCTCGGGCATCGTGCTCCCTGATGCTGCCACCGAGAAGCCTGACCAGGGCGAAGTGCTGGCTGTGGGTCCCGGCAAGCGCAATGACAAGGGCGAGCTGATCGCTCTGAACGTGAAGGTCGGCGACCGCGTTCTGTTCGGCAAGTACTCTGGCCAAACCGTGAAGATCCACGGCGACGAGCTGCTGGTCATGAAGGAAGACGACCTGTTCGCAGTCGTCGAGAAGTAATCCTTCCCGAACACATTCTCCTCTTCATGGCTGTCGGCGACTGATTGACAAGCGCTGGCAGCCCAATTGAACCTCATTCTTTAGGAGCCAAAAATGGCAGCAAAAGACGTAGTTTTCGGCGGTGAAGCACGTGCACGCATGGTTGAAGGCGTGAACATCCTGGCTAACGCAGTCAAGGTTACCCTGGGCCCCAAGGGTCGCAACGTGGTTCTGGAGCGCTCCTTCGGCGCCCCCACCGTGACCAAGGACGGCGTGTCCGTGGCCAAGGAAATCGAACTCAAGGACAAGCTGCAGAACATGGGCGCCCAGCTCGTGAAGGAAGTGGCCTCCAAGACCAACGACATCGCTGGTGACGGCACGACCACCGCTACCGTGCTGGCCCAAGCCATCGTGCGCGAAGGCTCCAAGTACGTGGCCGCCGGCCTGAACCCCATGGACCTGAAGCGCGGCATCGACAAGGCTGTCGCCGCCCTGGTGGAAGAGCTGAAGAAGCAATCCAAGGCCACCACCACCTCCAAGGAAATCGCTCAAGTGGGCACGATCTCCGCCAACTCCGACTCCGACGTGGGCGAAATCATCGCTCAGGCCATGGACAAGGTCGGCAAGGAAGGCGTGATCACTGTTGAAGAAGGCAAGAGCCTGGCCAACGAACTGGATGTCGTCGAAGGCATGCAATTCGACCGCGGCTACCTGTCGCCCTACTTCATCAACAACCCCGAAAAGCAAGCCGCGATTCTGGACAACCCCTTCGTGCTGCTGTTCGACAAGAAGATCAGCAACATCCGCGACCTGCTGCCCACGCTGGAAGCTGTGGCCAAGGCCGGCCGTCCCCTGCTGATCATTGCCGAAGACGTCGAAGGCGAAGCCCTGGCGACTCTGGTGGTGAACACCATCCGCGGCATCCTGAAGGTTGTGGCTGTGAAGGCTCCCGGCTTCGGCGACCGTCGCAAGGCCATGCTGGAAGACATCGCCATCCTGACTGGCGGCAAGGTCATCGCTGAAGAAGTGGGCCTGTCGCTGGACAAGGTGACTCTGGAAGATCTGGGCCAGGCTGCTCGCGTCGAAATCGGCAAGGAAAACACCACCATCATCGACGGTGCCGGCGCTGCTGACGAAATCGAAGCCCGCGTCAAGCAAATCCGCATCCAGATCGAAGAAGCCACTTCCGACTACGACCGTGAAAAGCTGCAAGAGCGCGTGGCCAAGCTGGCCGGCGGTGTTGCCGTGATCAAGGTTGGCGCTGCCACCGAAGTCGAAATGAAGGAAAAGAAGGCCCGCGTTGAAGACGCCCTGCACGCTACCCGCGCTGCTGTGGAAGAAGGCATCGTGGCCGGCGGTGGCGTGGCCCTGCTGCGCGCCAAGCAAGCCGTTGGCGCCCTGGCGACCGGCAATGCCGAACAAGACGCCGGCATCAAGCTGGTTCTGAAGGCCATCGAAGCCCCTCTGCGCGAAATCGTGGCCAACGCCGGTGGCGAACCCTCGGTGGTCGTGAACGCCGTGCTGAACGGTTCCGGCAACTACGGCTTCAACGCCGCCAACGACACCTACGGCGACATGCTGGAAATGGGTATCCTGGACCCCACCAAGGTGACTCGCACTGCCCTGCAGAACGCCGCTTCCGTGGCTTCCCTGCTGCTGACCACCGAGTGCATGATCGCCGAAGCCCCCAAGGCTGACGCAGCTCCTGCCATGCCCGATATGGGTGGTATGGGCGGCATGGGTGGCATGGGCATGTAATTGCTCTGCTGCTACCGGGTGGTCTGCACCATCCGGTTTTGCACAAAAGAAAAGACCGCATCTGCGGTCTTTTCTTTTTGCTTCAAGCTGCTCAACTCCGGGAACAAAAAAAGCCAGCCCGATATCGACTGGCTTTTACATCCAAAGATTCGCCTTAGAAGCGATGACGCAGACCGATGGTGATGCCGGTACGCTTTTTCGCGCCATTGGCATCGAGCATCACGCCCGCACCGCCTTTGGTCTTGGTGTGGTCCACCGCGAAATAGGCATCGGTACGCTTGGAGAAGGCATAGTCGGCCACGGCAACGATAAAGTCAGCCTTGCCATTGAAGGCGCCAGTCGCCGACCCCGATTGCTTGGCATGGTAGTAGTGCATGCCGGCATTGAGCTGCGGCGTGACCTGGTAGCCGAAGCCCACCTTGAACATCTCACGCTTGTTGGCAAAATTTCCAGGGGCATTGCCTGCGATAAAGCCACCATTGGACGAACCTGTCCAATATGCGTTGAGCAAGCCGGCATCAAAAGCAGCACCTGCGCCCGCAGCCGCCAGACTATCCTTGACCTTGTTCTGGCCATAACCAGCCATCAGATAAAGAGGTCCGGTGCGATAGGAGCCGCCCAATGTCCAGGCATCCACATCGGTGCCGGCCGGCAAGGTCGAACGCTGGAAAGCGCCACCCACAGAAATGCCGTCGGCAGAATAGCGCAGATAGCCGCCTGCGGTCTTCAATGCCAGACCGCCCGGAGTCATATCCACTCCAGCCCCTTTCTTCGCAAAGGTATTGCTCTCGTCAAACGAGTACTGCAAGCCCGCACGAACAGGGCCGAACTCGGCCACGTATTTCAGCATATTGTTTGCACGCGCGCCCAGAGACATGCCGATTTCAGGCTTGTAGGCATCCATATATGGGGAATATGGGAACGATGCGTAGGTAGAAGTCACCAGATCGAACAAGACGTTGTATTGGCGACCCATGGTCAGCTGACCGAAACTGGTGCTGCGCAAGCCTACCCAGGACTGGGCGAAATAAGGCTGTGCGGTGCTTGGAGTGCCGGAATCCGTCCAGAAACGATTTTCAAGATTGGCAATCGCCGACAGGCCGCCCCCCAGATCTTCCTTGATATTGATACCCCAGCGGCTTTCGGACATGCCGCCGCCAATCATTTTGGTCAGACCGCTTTTATTCGCTCCCTCATTATTCGTATGGCGAATTGCCGCATCCACAATGCCATATAGCTGAACGCTGCTTTGTGCATATGCCAGAGTTCCCATGGTTCCCAGCACAGCCAAGGCCAATGTTTTTTTCACAAATGAAGCTGCCATTGTGTTGCCTCTCTCTTAATTCAATTCGCAAACAGTTGGTGGAAAATTCATTCTAGAAATGCTTTCCTCAACCGCGCGAGCATTGGCACAAGCGCAACACAGGCCTTTCCCTCTGGGGGCAAACCTCTCAGCAATCACCCTTTAAGGTCTAACCCGGAAAAACAAAAAAGGCCTGTCTTTCGACAGGCCTTTGGCTTTTAAGCAGTTACTGGCTTACGCCAGCAATTGATTAGAAAGCGTGGCGGATACCAACTTGGATACCGTTGCTAGCCTTGCCGGGGGCAACAGTGTAGGACTGAGCACCACCCAGCTTGAATGTAGCGTCATCCTTGTTCTTCAGGAAGGAGTATGTGCCGTACAGAGCAGTACGCTTGGACAGGTTGTGCACATAACCCAGGCTCAGCTGGTGAGCCTTACCAGCCAGGTCGCCGCCGTTCTTGTACAGAGCGTACTGAGCCTTGACTTCACCCACGCCACCCACGGGAGCGGACACGCCCAGAGCGTAGCTGGTCAGCTTGGAGTTCACAGCAGCGCCCTTTTCCTTGACTTGCAGGAACAGGCCGTTGACCTTGGCCACGCCGAAGTCATAAGTAGCGCCCAGACCGTAGGAGTCCAGCTTGTCGCCTTGTGTGAAGGCAAGATTGGAACCAGTGTAGGAACCGTCAGTGGTAGAAGGATTGTTCTTGCGGTCAGCACCCAGAGTCACAGCCAGAGGGCCGTTGTTGTAAGCCACAAAACCGCCGAAGTAACGACCGTTTTGACCGTCGCCAGCCTTTTCACCAAAGGCGTAGTCCACGCCAGCAGTGAAGCCGGAGAAGTTAGGTGTCAGGTAAGTGATCTTGTTGTTTTGACGGATAGCGCCGTCTTGGCTGTAGCCCCAGCCGCGGAAGCCGCCAATACCGATCACGCTGAAGTTGGAGTGAGCGGACAGCTTGTTGTAGGCGACCACTTCGTCACGACCCAGACGCACTTCACCGAAGTTGCCCATCAGGCTCACGGTGGAACGGCGACCAAATTGGAAACCGGAACCACCCGACAGACCAGCACCGGAGCCATCGCCCACGTCAGTGCCGATAGCGCCTTCCAGCCAGAAACCGGCCTTCAGACCGCCACCCAGGTCTTCAACACCGCGCACGCCCAGACGGGAAGAAGCGTTGGAACCATTGTGCAGACCGTAGTTGGAAGTGCCACCGTTACCATTGCCCTTGACGTAGGAAACGCCGGTGTCAACCACACCAAACAGGGTCACGGAAGATTGAGCCATTGCGGCGCCGGAAGCGGCCAGCACTGCCAGGGCGATCAGAGATTTTTTCATTACGAGTTACTCCAAGGTTTAGAAGGGCGCCGGTTCTATGGGAGAGAGACTTGAGCCTCGAGCTCCACCGGTTTCCCGCGCCAACCTCCTGGTGGGGAAGTTGGGTCTATTGCACCAGACCACCGAGCCCAGCGCAAAGGAATTCACCCAAAACTGCTCGATTCGGCGCGTTTTCGTTGCACCACCGCAACAAACACCAAGCCGCACTAGCGGGCACACCCTTAAGGGTTTCGGCCTAGGATTGCCCCAGCGCAAGTTGCGGATGAGTCACTCTGGTGTACCTTATGTGCATTGACGCCAGACAGGCGCCGCACTGAGTTCTTTTTAGCCATGGACAAGTTTCTGACCGCTGCCGATGCAGCTCTTCGCACTCTGTTTGCCGACCCGGTGGCCGCAGAGCGCTCGCCTGCAGCAGGGATCGCCGAAGCCGATCTGAGCGATGAGCAGCGCAAGCTCTCCGCAGCCTTGATGCGCGTCAATCATGTGGGCGAGGTCTGCGCTCAGGCGCTGTACAACGCCCAGGCCATGGTGACCAAGGACATGAAGTTGCGCGAGCATCTACTGCATGCCGCTCGCGAGGAAATGGACCACCTAGCCTGGACCCGCGAGCGCCTGCATGCTCTGGGTGACAGGCCCTCCTTGCTGAACCCGCTGTGGTTTGCTGGCGCTTTTGCCATCGGTACGATTGCCGCCAAATTCAGCGATGCCGCCAGCCTGGGTTTTGTGGTCGAGACAGAAAATCAGGTTTCTGCCCACCTGGCAAGCCATCTGGGTCGCCTACCCGAGGAAGACCAGGCTTCGCGTGCCGTGGTCGAGCGCATGAAGGATGACGAAGAGCGTCATGCCGCAGCAGCGATCGACGAAGGTGCGATGCAGCTGCCCCCGATTGCCCAGGGGCTGATGCGTGTGGCGGCCAAAGTCATGACGTTTACGGCGCATCGCATCTGATTAGCGTCTGTTCAACAAAAACGGGCCGTTGAGGCCCGTTTTTCGATCGAACGTCCAGTTCAGGCTTCGACGATGTCGAAGCCCGTAGTGATTTCGGCCGTCTTGCCCAGCATGATGGTCGCCGAGCAGTATTTGTCGTGGCTCATGGCGATGGCACGCTCGACGGCACCGGCCGGCAGGCTCTTGCCGCTGACCGTGAACTGCATGTGAATCTTGGTGAACACCTTGGGGTCGGTCTCGGCGCGCTCGGAAGTCAGCTGCACGCTGCAGCCCTTCACATCGTGGCGACCGCGTTTGAGGATGAGCACCACGTCGTAGGCCGTGCAGCCGCCGGCGCCGGCCAGCAGCATCTCCATGGGGCGCGGAGCCTGATTGCGACCGCCGTTGGCCGGGTTCTTCTCGTCCGGCGCGCCATCCATATTGACCACATGGCCGCTGCCGGTCTCTGCCACAAAACCCATGCCCGAGCGCGTTCCGGTGGCCGCGCCTGTCCAACTAACCGTGCATTCCATTGTTTTTCCTCTCGAAACTGTTGCAATTTTGCATCAAATACATAAAAACCCGAATCTTTTGATGCACAGAAAACACAAGCCCCATACAATACAACCCAAGCGTTACCTGTGAGGTCAAACCCGCAGGCAGACTGCAGATTACTGGTTAACACCAATCTGTATCGCACCATTTGTCTCCTCCACCTCCTCTAATGGTGGATTCAGCCCCTAGCTCCTGAGCTAGGGGCTTTTTTTCGTGCCTGCTCATCGCGCTTCTCAGAGCAGCAGCATGCACCTCTTGAGCGAGTACTGCAGCGCAGCAAGCAAGCGCCTATCATGGTCGGCTTCCATGCACCCGGCAGGCTGATTACCCTGACTCTGGTGCTCTGCTTTCGATTTGCACCATGACTCAAGCCCTGACCCCTGCCGATTATCTGACTCGCATCCTCAATGCACGCGTCTATGACGTGGCCGTGGAGTCGGATCTGGACATTGCCAAGAACCTCAGCCGCCGCCTGCACAACAAAGTGCTTCTGAAGCGCGAGGACCAGCAGCCCGTGTTCAGCTTCAAGTTGCGCGGCGCCTATAACAAGATGGCCAATCTGACGGCCGAGCAGCTTCAAAAGGGCGTGATCTGCGCCAGCGCGGGCAACCATGCCCAGGGCACGGCGATGAGTGCCAAGAAGCTGGGCTGCCGCGCCGTGATCGTGATGCCCACCACCACCCCCCAGGTGAAGATCGATGCCGTGATCGCCCTGGGCGGTGAGGCGGTGCTGGCCGGAGAAAGTTACTCGGACGCCTACAAGCATGCCGTCAAGCTGCAAAAGTCCGAGGGGCTGACCTTTGTCCACCCCTTTGACGACCCCGATGTGATTGCCGGCCAGGGCACCATCGCCATGGAGTTGCTGCGCCAGCTGCAGAAGCTGGGCAGCCAGCGTCTGGATGCCATCTTCGTGCCCATCGGCGGCGGCGGTCTGATTGCCGGCATTGCCAACTACATCAAGGCCGTGCGCCCCGAGGTGAAGGTGATCGGCGTGCACACCAAGGACTCGAACGCCATGATGCAGTCCGTGCAGGCGGGCGAGCGCGTGGAGCTGGCCGATGTGGGTCTGTTCGCCGATGGCACGGCCGTGAAGCTGGTGGGGGCGGAAACCTTCCGTGTCACCCAGGGCCTGGTGGATGACTATGTAACCGTGGACACCGATGCCGTCTGCGCCGCCATCAAGGACATCTTCACCGACACCCGCTCCATCGTCGAGCCCTCGGGCGCCCTGGGCGTGGCGGCCATCAAGCAGTATGTGGCCAGGCACAAGACCAAGGGCGAAACCTACGCTGCCATACTGAGCGGCGCCAATATGAACTTCGACCGCTTGCGCTTCGTAGCCGAGCGCGCCGAAGTCGGCGAGGAGCGAGAAGCCCTGTTCGCTGTCACCATCCCCGAGGAGCGCGGCAGCTTCAAGCATTTTTGCGAGGTGGTGGGCAAGCTGCCCGGCGGCCCGCGCAACGTGACCGAGTTCAACTACCGCATCAGCCACGACAGCAAGGCCCATGTGTTTGTGGGCCTGACCACGCCGACCCGAGGCGAGTCCGAGAAGATCTGCAAGAACTTCCAGAAGAACGGCTTCGAGGCGCTGGATCTGACCTTCGACGAGATGGCCAAGGAGCATCTGCGCCATATGGTGGGCGGACACTCGCCGCTGGCACAGGACGAGCGCCTGCTGCGCTTTGTCTTCCCCGAGCGTCCCGGCGCGCTGTTCAAGTTCCTGAGCCTGATGGCACCGACCTGGAATATCTCGCTGTTCCACTACCGCAACCAGGGCGCCGACTACGGCCGCATTCTGGTCGGCATGCAGGTGCCTGCCAAGGACCACAAGAAGTTCGACAGCTTCCTCAAGAACCTCGGCTATCCCTGGGTGGAGGAAACCGGTAATCCTGCCTACCAATTGTTCTTGAAGTAATAAAAATAGGAGCTGCTATCACGCTTCCTGTATTGATTTCAGATAAAAAAGACTCTGAAACATAGGAATACCAAGCTAAGTAAGCTCCTTTTTTATTCGCAACACCATGCAAGCCCTGCGCCACTATCTGCTGGCCGTCCAGTTCTTCAGCCGCATCCCCGTGGCTGGACGTCTGGCGGCCTGGGTGGGCTGGAGCCCCGAGATGCAGCGTGCCAGCGCCGCGCATCTGCCCGGCGTGGGCTGGCTGGTGGGCCTGTGGGCCGCGTTGCTGCTTGCAGCCCTGCTCTGGCTGCTGCCGGCAAGCCCCTGGTCGCCACTGGCGGCGGCCCTCATCAGCACCGCCGGCACGCTCTGGCTGACCGGCGGTTTCCACGAGGACGGCCTGGCCGACGTCGCCGACGGGCTGGGCGGCCTGGTCCCACCCGAGCGCGCGCTGGAGATCATGAAGGATTCGCGCATCGGTGCCTATGGCGTGATGGCGCTGCTCATGGCCCTGCTCACCAAGGTCGTGCTGATCGCCCTGCTGCTGTCCGTCATGCAGCCCTTCTGGGGACCGGTGCCGGTGCTCATCCTCGTGTGCTGCATTCATGTGCTGTCGCGCTTTGCGCCGCTGGTGCTGATGCGCAGCCTGCCCCACGTCGGCCTGGCCGCGAGCAGCAAGACCCTGCATATCGCAGGCAAGCAACTGGGCTGGCAAGGGCTGCTGACCGGCGGCCTCTGGTGCCTGCCGGCACTGGGCCTGCTGGGCTGGCTCGGCGTCTGGAGCTTTGTGCCCAGCCTGCTGGCGGCCATGCTGCTCACCACCTGGCTGATGCGGCTCTGGCTGAGCAAGCGCCTTGGCGGCATGACGGGCGACTGTCTGGGCGCCTGCCAGCAGCTCAATGAACTGGCGCTGCTGCTGGCCAGCTGCATCTATCTGCGCCAGCTGCTCTAAACGGCCATGAAGACCTTATGGCTGGTGCGCCACGCACGTCCCTTGATCGATACCGAGCGCTGTTACGGCCGCCTCGATATCGCCGCCGATGCAGAGGCCAACCGGCAAGCCGCCCAGGCCTTGCAGCAATCTTTGCGGCCCCTGCATGGCAGGCTGCAGATCCGGCATTCGCCGCTGCAAAGATGCAGGCAGCTGGCACTCTACCTTCAGACGCTGGAGCCGGATTTCGTCTCCACTCCCGACGGCCGCTTGCTGGAGATGGATTTCGGCCACTGGGAAGGCCTGCGCTGGAACGACATCGGCGAAGCCGCCATCGGCGCCTGGGCGCACGATCTGGCGCTGCACGCGCCCGGCGACGGCGAATCCCTGGCACAAATGCTGCAGCGCGTGAATGAGGCGCTGCAGGACGCGCTCAGCAGCAACAGCGAGCATATGGTGTGGATCTGCCACGCAGGCGTGGCGCGCTGCGCGCAGTGGCTGCCGCAGCATGGCCGCCGGCTGCCGCAAAGCCATGAGTGGACCTTGCCGGCGCCCGCCTATGGACAGTGTCTGCGGCTCGAACTCAGTTGAAGCTGGCCATGGGCGGACTGGGCAATTGCAGCACCGTGCTGGTCGGCCCGTTGGCAGGACCCAGTCGCGCTTCGCGCGCCGCCAGCGATTGCAAAATCACGCCCTCCTCCACGGCCTCGCCCACACGCACGGCCTTGCTGCCCTTGCCTTCCACGGCAATCACGGCGGCACCGCCTCCTGTTTCGTGCCCTGCCAGCACCCCGAGCAGCGCATAGCGGCTGGCCACCGGTGCGGCCACGGCGGCGACAGGCGCTGCGACCGCCCCCAAAGCCTTGGCCATGGCCTGGGCATTGGCCTGTACCGGCTGAGCAGGTACAACCGAGGGTAACTGCTCACTGGCACTGCCGACGAACCGGAGTGTCCAGAACACCACCACCGCAGCGGCCATCGCCCACAGCAGCAGGGTCGTGAGTTTGACCGGCATGGAAAGGCCCTGACCGGTATTGAAAGATTGCAGTCGCATTCGACGATTATGATGGCGCAATACTGCATTTTTCCTACAGTTTCCAATGAGCACCAACTGCCGTCATCCGATGTCTGCTATTCGCCACGCCGCATCACGCGGCTTTACCCTGATCGAATTGATGGTGGTGCTGGTCATCATTGGCGTGCTGGCAGCGCTTATCGTGCCCAATGTGCTGGACCGCGCCGACGATGCCCGCGTGACCGCAGCCAAGACCGATATCGCCAATATCAACCAGGCGCTCAAGCTCTACCGCCTCGACAACCAGCGCTATCCAACGGCCGAACAGGGCCTGCAGGCGCTGGTGGTCAAACCCACCACCGGCCCCGCTCCGCAGAACTGGAAGCCCTACCTGGAAAAGCTGCCCAATGACCCCTGGGGCAATCCTTATCAATACCTGAACCCAGGCGTGAAGGGCCCCATTGACATCATGTCCCTGGGCGCTGACGGCAAGGCCGGCGGCGAAGGCAAGGATGCGGATATTGGCTCCTGGCAATGAGCGTTAAGGAGGCCCCCACAAGAGCATCGACCTCACGCTCCCTCACTGCGTGTGGTCGCTGCCCCCAAGGGGCCCTGACCGGCTAAAGCCGAGTTTCGCCTTGGGGCTGCCCGGCGGCGAAACGTCCTCCGTCTAACCTGCTTCACATCAGCAATTCGGCCGCTCACTCCTTCATGGCTCAACTCAAACACGCCGGATTTACCTTGCTGGAGTTGCTGGTGGTGATTTCCATCATGGCACTGGCGACGGCGGGTGTGAGCCTGGCCATACGCGACAGCGGAGAGCAACAGCTTGAACGCGAAGCCCAGCGCCTGGCCACGCTGCTGGAGTCGGCACGCGCCCAGGCCCGCACCAACGGCACGCTGGTGGTCTGGCGCCCGCTGCCGCAGGGCTTCCGGTTTGAAGGCCTGCCACCCAACGTCAAGATGCCCACTCAATGGCTGCAGACTCCTGTGCTGGTGCAGCCCAATACACCCGTGGTGCTGGGGCCGGAGCCGCTGATTCCAAGACAGAGCATTACCTTGTCGCTGCCCGGCAGCAACTCGGCACCACTGCGGCTGGCCACCGACGGGCTGCGCCCGTTCAGTATTCAAAGCCTGCAGGTGACGCCATGAAGCCCGTCCTGCTGCAGCGCGGATTCACGCTGATCGAGGTACTGGTCGCGGTCGGCATTGTCGGCGTCACCCTGCTGGCTGGACTTCAGGCCAGCAGCGCCCTGACGCGCAACGCCCAACGCCAGTCCGACGTCATCCTGGCCCAGCTCTGCGCGCAGAACGAACTGGTGCGACTGCGCCTGTTCAATCAGATGCCTGCCGTCGGCGACACCAGCATCCAGTGCCAGCAGGCCGGCAGACAGATGCAGGTACAGCTCAGCGTGCGCCCCACGCCCAATCCCAGTTTCAGGCGCGTGGATGCCCAGGTGTTTTCCGAGGCTGCTGCGGTGCTGCGCGTCTCCACCATCGTCGGTCGCTACTGAATCATGAGCAGCATGCGCAACAGAAACCAAGGTTTCACGCTGATCGAGCTGCTGGTCGCCCTGGCCGCCATGGCCCTGCTGGCCATCATGAGCTGGCGCGGCATCGACGGCATGCTGAGGGCTCAGGAAGTGACACGCGAGCAAGGTGAGCAACACGCCGTCATGCAGACCGTGCTGGCCCAGTGGAATGCCGACCTCAACGCGCTGATGCCGCTGCAGGGCCGCCAGGTGCTGGACTGGGACGGCCAGGTGCTGCGCCTGACGCGCAAGACCAGTGCAGCCGTCGACAACGGGGCGCTCATCGTGGCCTGGAGCCGCCGCAATGTCGATGGCCGCTTCCAATGGGTGCGCTGGCAATCGCTGCCCGCGCGCACGGTCAGCGAATGGAACGATGCCTGGAACCAGGCGGCCCAATGGGGCCGCAATCCTTCCAGCGACCAGATGCGCCGCGAGACCGTGCTGATCCCGCTTGATCTGTGGCGCGTCTACTACTACCGCAGCAACGCCTGGACCAATCCGCAGTCCAGCGATCAGGGCAGCGATGACGGCAGCAGCGTCGGCAGCGACGGCAACCCCGTGCTGCCCGTCGTGCCCGACGGCATACGCATAGAACTGACACTGCCCCCAGGCCGCGCGCTCAATGGAGTGATGACGGTGGACTGGGTCAACCCGCTGCGCTCGAACTCCAGATCATGAAATCCCCCCTGAGCCGCTTCGCGCCTTCCCCCCAGGGGGACAACGCCATCGCTACGGGACGGCCCATGCTCGGGGTTTCCGGCTTGGGGCGTGCCAGTTTCAGACACGCGCGCCAGCGCGGTGCAGCACTGCTGGCAGCCATGCTGACGGTGGTGCTGGTTGCCACCCTGGCCTCGGCCGCGCTCTGGCAGCAATGGCGCGATGTGGAAATCGAGACCGCCGAACGCAATCGCGTGCAGGCCAACTGGTTGCTGCTGGGTGCGCTGGACTGGTCGCGCGTGGTGCTGCAGGAGGACTCGCGCGCCAACCGCAGCAACCCGGTCGATCATCTGGGCGAGCCCTGGGCGGTGCCGCTGAAGGAGGCTCGCCTGTCCACATTTCTGGCAGCCAAGAACAATGTCAGCCAGGTCGATGACGGTCTTGCCGACATGCAGGACGCTTTTCTCTCGGGCGAGATCGTGGATCTGCAGTCGCGCCTGAATCTGCGCAATCTGCTCAGCGGGGCCGATTCGAGCGTGAAGGAGGAGAACCTCAAGCCTTTTCTGCGCCTGTTCGAGCGCCTGGGTCTGCCCGGAAGCTCCGTCATGCAGATCGCCACGGCCTTGCAGCAAGCCCTGCGCGGCAAGAGCCTGGCTGCGCCGCTGATGCCGCGCACCGTCGGGCAACTGGGCTGGCTGGGCGTCGATCCGCGCATCATCGCGCGCATCGAGCCCTATGTCTCGCTGTTGCCCGAGCGCACCATGGTCAATCTCAATACGGCCAGCGCCGAGGTCATCTGGGCCAGCACCGAGGACCTGGACTGGGCCCGCGCCAACCAGCTGGTGCAGTTGCGCGACGCCTCGCCTTTCAAGTCCCTGAATGCAGCGGCTGCGGCCATAGGCCTGAGCGGCGTCTTCAACAGTGCCATGCACTCCGTGACCACCAGCTATTTCGAAGCCCGCGGTCGCCTGCGCCTCGGGGACAACGTCTTGAGCCAGCGTTCACTGATTCAGCGCAAGGACATGAGCGTGACTACCCTGTGGCAGGAGCATGCCGACTGGGGTATGCCCGCGGTTGCCAGACCCTGACACCCTGATGTCACACTGCCCCCATAGAATGCTGCATCTTCCCTCATGAGCACATTGCTAATACAGCTGTCGGCGAAGCACGCCAACTCCGCCACGGAATATCTCTACGTCCTCAGCGACGATGGCCAAAGCATTCAGCGCAGCGGCCAGGCTGCGGCGTCCCTGCTGCCGGCCACGGGCCGCACGGCCCAGATCACCGCCGTCATCCCCGCAGCTCAGTTGTCCTGGCATGCCGTCACCCTGCCTTTGGGGCTGAATGTGCAAAGCCGGCGCCAGCAGCGTCTGCGCGCCGTGCTTGAGGGTTTGCTGGAAGAAAAGCTGCTCGATGAGCCGTCCGCCATGCACCTGGCACTGGACGCTGGCTCGGCGGCGGGTCAGACCTGCTGGGTGGCTGCCTGCGACAAGGGCTGGCTGCAATCCCATCTGCAGGCCCTGGAGCAGCATGGTCATGCCGCCAGCCGCCTGGTGCCCGAACAATGGCCCAGCAGCAAGGCCCAGCTGCTTCTGTCAGGCGACAGCACCCTGCCCCAGCTGAGTGCCACCGGACTGGATGCACAGACCTGCCTCGTCGTCCTGCCCCTGCATGCCGATGGCGGCCTGTTGCAGCCACTGCTGGCTCGCCTGCCCGAGGATCTGCCGGTGCTGGCCGAACCCCATCTGGCACACAGCGCGGAGACACTGCAGCGCCCGGTCAGCATCTTCACCGCCGCCCAGCGGCTGCTGCAAAGCCATGGCTACGCCGGCGACCTGGCCCAGTTCGATCTGGACCTGGGCGGCAGCACCCGCGCCAAGCGCCGCCTGCTCGATGCCTGGCATGGTTTCGCCAAGGCCCCGCAATGGCGTGCTGCGCGCTGGGCAGCAGGCATTGCCGTCGTCGCCCAGCTGGCCGGACTCAACGCCTGGGCCTTCAGGGAAAACCGTGCCATCGAACTGCGCCAGCAGCAGGCCAAGCAGGTACTTCAGACCACCTTCCCTCACGTGCCCGTCGTCATCGATGCTCCGGTACAGATGCAACGCGAACTGGATCTGCTGCGCAGCAACTCCGGCGCACTGTCCGCCAGCGACCTTGAAGCCCTGCTGGCCGCTAGCGCCGGCATTCAGGGCGTGCAGAATGCCAAGAGCCTGCAATACCAGGACAAGCAGCTGCGTATCTCGGGTCTGGACCTGAATCCCGAAGCACTGGGCGACGCACAGCAAAGCCTGCAGGCCAATGGCTATATGCTGCAACGCGAAGGAGCAGATCTGGTGCTCAGTGCAAAGGCTAGGCCATGAAGCAGAAAAACGCCTTGAAAACCGCATTGGCTCCGCTGCGCCAGCGCTGGAGTGCCCTGGCCCAGCGCGAACAGAATCTGTTGCTGATCGCCGCCAGCGTCGTGTTGCTGGCCCTGCTCTGGTGGGTGGCGCTGGCACCGGCACTGCACAGCCTGCGCACGGCCCCCGCACGCCATGCGGCAGCGGAGCGCGAGCTGCAGAACATGCTGCAGATGCAGGCCCAGGCCGAGCTGCTGCGCCAGCAGCCGCAGGGCAATAGCGCCGATGCGCGCACGCAGCTGGAGCAGTCGCTCAAGACCGAACTCGGCAACAGCGCACAGTTGCAGTGGCTGGGCAACCGTGCCCAGGTCAGCCTGAGCAATGCCGCCGCCCCCGCCCTGGCCCGCTGGCTGGCACAGGTGCGTGATAACAGCCATGCCTCGGTGGCCGAGATGAAGCTCAACCGCAATCTCGGAGAAAGCGTCGACGGCGCTGCCGTTACACGCTGGAGCGGCAATCTGCTGCTCGATTTGCCCGACAACGCGGGCGGGCAGAACTGAGCCCAGGCCATGAAACTGTCCCGATCACGCCCCGCCAGCCAAGCCCTGCGCAGACAGCGCGATGCGGGCGATCCGCGTTCGCCGCGCCGCTGGGCAGTGGGCGGTGCCTTGCTGGGTGCTCTGCTGACGGTGCTGGTCCAGGCTCCGGCGGCCTGGCTGGCCGCAGGCGTGCAATCGATCACAGCCGACCAGGTACAGCTGCAGGAGCCGCGCGGCACGCTCTGGCGCGGCTCGGCCAGGCTGGTGCTCACAGGCGGCAAGGACAGCCAGGACCAGAGCAGCCTGCCCACGCGCCTGAACTGGACACTGCGACCCGGCCTGAGCGGCGCCAGCATCAGCCTGCAAAGCGATTGCTGCACCAGCACCCCGATGCTGGCGCAGTTGCAGCCGGGCTGGAACGCCATGACGGTGCGCTTCAAGGACAGCGTGCTGCAACTGCCCGCCGACATGCTGGCCGGCCTGGGCACGCCCTGGAACACCGTGGCCCTGCAGGGCCAGTTGCGCCTGTCCACCGTCGGGCTGACGCTGCAGTATCGCGCCGGTCGTGCCAACAGCCAGGGCCTGACGCGGCTCGAAGCCCTGGCCGTATCGTCCAGGCTGTCGTCGCTCAAGCCCCTGGGCAGCTACCGCCTCGATATACAGGGCGGAGACAATGCCCAGCTGAATCTGACCACGCTGGGCGGCGACCTGCAGCTCAGCGGCCAGGGGCAATGGGTGGGCTCGCGCCTGCATTTCAGGGGCGAAGCCTCTGCCAGCCCCGAGCGCGAAGCCGCTCTGTCGAATTTGCTCAATATCTTGGGGCGCCGCCAGGGTGCGCGCTCCATCATCACCTTTGGTTGACACATGACTCAGCATTCACGCACCGCCTGGCAAAACACACTGCATTCGATAGCTGTTGCCTCGCTTGCCGTCTGCATTTCAGCACCTATTCATGCTCAAACCCAGAGCGGACAAGCGAATGCCACTCCCAGTCTGCGACCTGGCGAGCCGGTCACGCTGAACTTCACCAATGCCGATATCGAGGCCGTGTCGCGCGCCATGGCAGCCATCACCAATCGCAACGTGGTGGTGGATCCGCGCGTCAAGGGCCAGATCACGCTGCTGACCGACAAGGCCGTCTCGCCTGCCACTGCCTATCAGCAGTACCTGGCGGCACTGCGCATGCAGGGCTTCACGGTGACGGAGTCGGCAGGTCTGTTCAAGGTGATTCCAGAAGCCGATGCCAAGCTGCAGTCCAGCGAGGTCTCCGTCGGCCAGGGCGGACGCGGCAGTCAGGCTGGCGGCGGACAGATCGTCACGCAGATCTTCAAGCTCAACTACGAGAACGCCAACAATCTGGTGCCCGTGCTGCGGCCGCTGATCAGCCCCAACAACACCATCAACGTCAACCCCGGCAACAACTCGCTGATCATCACCGACTACGCGGACAATCTGCAGCGCATCTCGCGCATCATCGCCAGCACCGATGTATCCAACGCCACCGATGTGGAAGTCATCTCGCTGCGCCATGCCGTGGCCGCCGACATGGTGGCCCTGGTCAATCGCCTCATGGAAGGCGGCTCTGCCACCGCAGGCGGCGTGGTCCAGGCCGGAGCCGGCGCGGCAGCAGGCCAGGCGGACACCAGCTTCCGCACCTCCATACTGGCAGAGCCGCGCAGCAACTCGGTGCTGATCCGTGCGGCCAACCCGGCCAAGCTGTCTCAGATCCGCTCGCTGATCGCGCGTCTGGACCAGCCGGCCATGACGGGCAACGGTGATGACGGCAACATCCATGTGGTGTATCTCAAGAACGCCGACGCGGTGTCCCTGGCCGCCACGCTGCGTGCCGCCATCAACGCCCAGACCAGTGCCAGCACCGCCCTGGGCGGCCAGCCGGGCATGACGGCAGCCGCCGGCTCGACCACGAATGCAGCCAGCTCCCAGCCCGTGATTTCCCGCGGCACGGACGGCAGCGCCACCGTAGGCCTGGGCGGTGGCAACAGCGGCCCCAGCTCACGCTTTGGCACGGCCCAGCAACCCTCCACGGGCGGCATGATCCAGGCCGACCCCACGACCAACTCGCTGATCATCACCGCCCCCGGCCCGCTGTACCGTCAGTTGCGCACCGTCATCGACAAGCTCGACGGCCGCCGCGCCCAGGTGCTGATCGAAGCACTGATTGTCGAAGTCTCCGCCGACAAGGCGGCCCAGCTCGGCGTGCAATGGAGTTCGGTGATCCGCAACAACGGCCGCGTGCTGGGCGTGCTCGGCAACGGCACTTCCATCAGCGGCATCTCGAACATCTTCGGCCTGTCGGGTGCCGTGGGCAATCTGGTCAACGGCACGCCCCTCACCGACAGCCAGGCCTCGGCGATCGGCGGCATGAAGGGCATGAACCTGGGCTTCACCCAGAACGTCAACGGCAACACCAGCCTGGGCGCCCTGGTCAACCTGATGCAGGGCGACGGCGACACCAACATTCTCTCCACGCCCAATCTGATGACGCTGGACAACGAGGAGGCCAGCATCATGGTGGGCGAGAACGTGCCCTTCCCCACAGGCTCCTATACCAACACCGCCGGCACCTCGGGCTCGGTCAATCCCTTCACCACCTATGAGCGCAAGGACGTGGGTACGCTGCTCAAGATTCGTCCGCAGATCAACGAGAACGGCACCATCAAGATGGCCGTCTACCAGGAGAACTCTGCGGTCAAACAGGGAACGGCGAATGCACAGTCCGGCGCCACCACCACCAAGCGCTCCATCGAGTCGAATGTGCTGGTCGAGGACGGTGCCATCGTGGTGCTGGGCGGCCTGATTGCCGACGAATACAGCCAGAGCCAGGAGCGCGTGCCGCTGCTGGGCGACATTCCCCTGCTGGGCAATCTGTTCCGCAACACCAGCCGCGAGCGCAAGAAGACCAATCTGATGGTGTTTCTGCGCCCCACCGTGCTGCGTGACGCCAACTCCACCAGCCAGCTCTCGCAGGACCGCTATGAGTCGATTCGCGGCATGCAGCAGACCGTGCAGCCCGACCCCAATCTGCTGATGCGCAATGTCAATGCCGCGCCTTTGTTGCCAGCCTCCAGCAGTGCAACGCCGGCTCGCGCGGCCAATGTGGTCATCGTGCCCGGCGCCAAGCCCGAGATCGTGGATTTCACGCGTCCCGGCCAGCCCACGGTGAACGGCCAGCCTGTGACCGTGACGCCTGTGACGCCCGCCACCCTGCCCCCGGGCACCCTGTAAGCGAAGGCCAGGCATGCGCTACCCCCTGCCCTATGGCTTTGCCCGCAGCAGCCAGCTGCTGATCGAGGATGACGGCCAGGAGCCCGTGCTCTGGCATGGTCCGCAACCCGACTGGTCGGCCATCTCCGAAGTGCAGCGCAAGCATGCGGTGCAACGCTGGCAGTTGCTGGACAGCGGCGCGCTGGCCCATCGCATCAGCGCGGCCTATGCGCAAAGCGACTCCAGCGCGGCCATGGTGGTCAGCGAAGTCGAGTCCGATGCCGATCTGACGCGCATGATGCAGGACCTGCCAGCCGTGGAGGACTTGCTGGAAACCGCCGACGACGCCCCCATCATCCGCATGCTCAACGCCCTGCTCACGCAGGCGGCACGCGACGGCGCGTCGGACATCCATATCGAGCCCTACGAGCGCCATTCCAGCGTGCGCTTTCGCGTGGACGGCGATCTGCGCGAAGTGGTGCAGCCCAATCGCGCCCTGCACGCCGCCCTGATCAGCCGCCTGAAGATCATGGCCGACCTGGACATTGCCGAGAAGCGTCTGCCCCAGGACGGGCGCATCAGCCTGCGCCTGGGCACACGAGCCATTGACGTGCGCGTCTCCACCCTGCCCAGTGCCCACGGCGAGCGCGCCGTGCTGCGTCTGCTGGACAAGAGCGAGAGCAAGCTCAGCCTGGAAGCCGTGGGCATGAGCGGCGAGACGCTCAGGCGCTTTACCCATCTCACGGCGCAGCCACACGGCATCGTTCTGGTCACCGGCCCCACGGGCTCGGGCAAGACCACCACGCTCTACGCCGCGCTGCAGCGCATGGATGCCAGCCACAGCAACATCATGACGGTGGAAGACCCCATCGAATATGAGCTGGCCGGCGTGGGCCAGACCCAGGTCAACGCCAAGATCGAGCTGACCTTTGCCAAGGCCTTGCGCGCCCTGCTGCGCCAGGACCCGGACGTGATCATGATCGGCGAAATCCGCGACTTCGAAACCGCGCAGATCGCCATCCAGGCTTCGCTCACCGGCCACCTGGTACTGGCCACGCTGCACACCAACGACGCACCCAGCGCCGTCACCCGCCTGATCGACATGGGGGTCGAGCCCTTTTTGCTGTCGTCCTCACTGCTGGGAGTGCTGGCACAGCGCCTGGTACGCAAGGTCGACCAAAGCGAGCCCAGCGGCTACCGGGGCCGCACCGGCATCTTCGAGCTGCTGGCCGTGGACGATGCGATTCGCGCCCAGATCCATCGCGGTGCCAGCGAGGCCGAGATCCGCGAGACTGCCATGGCTGCAGGCATGCAGCTCATGCGCGAGGATGGCGAACGCCTGGTTCGCGAAGGCATCACCACGCAAGCCGAGGTGATGCGCGTCACGCGCGACTGAGGGTCCGAGACTCACTCGCGCCAGCGCAGCATGGCAGGCCCCGTGAGCAGCACGCGCACGAAATCAGCCTGCCGCCCCACACCGACCTTGACCGCTGCCGATTTGAATTGCGAACGCGCGGTATGGATGGACAGGCCCTGTCTCTCGGCGAACTCCTGCAGGGTCCAGCCATTGATCAGCGCCTGGGCCAGTTGAGCCTCTGCCAGCGTGAGCCGATAGAGATTGCGCAGCAAGTCCTGCAGCGAAGGAATGCTCAGCGCCGGATCGCTGATCAGCAGCATGGCGGCACTGCGCTCGCCATAGGGGCTGCTATGTATGGGCAAGGGCGACACCATGACCTGCAACTGCTGTCCGGCCAGCCCTGTGAAGCGGCTGGCCCGCCCGTGGTGCAGCGCCTTGCCCAGCCCCGTGGCAACACAGTCCCGCATGGCTTTCTGCAACCAGCGCTGGTCTGCGGCATTGGTGGCCTGCAGGCTCTCGTCGGCCGCGCGATACATCAGCTGGCTTTGCTCCATCAGGCGCAAGGCCCGGCTGCTGGCATGCATCACGGCCGCACGCTCGTCCAGAAGAACCACGCCTACCGGCAGATCCTCCAGTACGGCCAGCGATGCATTCAGCAATGCCTGGGTACGATACAGGCGTCGGTGCATCGCAAACGCGCTCTGCAGATGCGGCATGAGCTGCTGCACAAGGCCCAGCTCTTCGGCGCTGTAGGCACCCACGGCATGCGGCCTGACAACGGTGATGTTGAACGATCGGTCATGCTGATTGTCGACCACGGCCGCGCAGGAATAGAACAGGTCCTGAGGCCGCAGCCAGTCGCCATACCACTCGGTACCCGGCAGGTTCCGGTCGGGAAACAGGGTGGAGGAATTCACCACCGTGCCCGGTCTATGCAGGCTCTGGTCCTGCAGCCAGACATTGCACTGACAGTAGTGCGTGGCAAAGCTTTCCAGTTCGGCGGCGGCAAAGCCCTGACTGGCGCCGAAAGTGCCAAAGCCCCCGTCCAGATCCACCGTCCGCTGCGCAAAGTCGTTGGCCCAGATCACGCTGGCCGGTGAACGCAGGGCCGCGCCTAACAAGGCCAGAAAGCCCTGCCAGCGCGCCGGCTCCAGTGCCGACTCGTAGATGGCCGCAATCAATGCGGGCAACCGTTCCTGCAACATCAAAGGCAGATGCGCTACCGCCATAGAGCCTCCTTCCAAGGCTCGCCACAGCAAGCACCTCATGGAGCTTCGCTGGGGATTCATTTCATTTACTCACACTTTGAAATAGCTGCAAACCCTTCACCCATTTTGGTGATGTTTTCGCGACAACAAGTGCTTACAAACAACGACAGCCACCCTATCAACCAAAGGCTGCCATGTCACAAGCACCCACCACCACACCATTCATCCGCCGCTCAGTGTCCCTGGGCACCCTGGTCCTGATTGCCTCCATTGCCGGCTGCGGCGGCGGCAGCGACAGCGCCTCTCCCGCTCCGTCGCCCGCCCCGGCTCCGGCCACAAAATCGATCTCCACCACCGTGATCGACGGCGCCTTGCAAAACGTCAGGGTCTGCATGGACAGAAACGACAACGGCAGCTGCGACACAGGGGAGCCCAGTGCCGTCACCAATGCAGCCGGTCAGGCCAGCCTGGAAGTGCCAGAGGCCGATGTGGGCAAGTTCCCGATTCTGGCCCTGGTCACCAAGGACTCCGTCGATGCCGACACCGGCGCCGTTCCCGTGGCTTTCATATTGCGAGCGCCCGCCGATCAGCCTGGCGTCGTCAGCCCGCTGAGCACCCTGGTCCAGGCGCACAGCCAGGCCACGGGCAGCAGCACCAGCGATGCGGCAGCAGCCATCCAGAGCCAGCTGGGCCTGGGCACTTCGGCGCTGGCGGATTTCACCCAGGACGGCAGCGACGCCGGCAAGCTGGCCGCAACCATGGCGCGCCTGATCGTGGTGACCACCCAGACCCAGCTCAGCAACACGGCAGGCGCCACAGGCGTCGACGGCGCGCCGCTGACTTCGGTACAGCTCAACGCCGCCGTCAACAGCGTGCTGCTGCAGCAGCTGCAAACCCTGGCCACGGCCGTGCTGGACAATCCCGCCCTCAGCGACACCAGCAGCTCCATGAAGGACAAGCAATCCGCCATGGAAACCGCCGCCCAGCAGGTGGCCAGTGCCTCGGGCGTCACGGCCGGCAATGTGGGCCTGATCGCAGCCATGCAGTCGCAATCCAGCAGCCCCGAGGCCGGCGGCCCCGCGGCGAGCACGCAGCTGCGCTGGCTCAGCTTTACCGACACCAGCAACTACTACATCCGGGCCTTCGAAGCCACGGCCGAGCAGAACACTCCCGATGCCAACGGCAAACGCTATTTCACGGAGTTCCGCGAGCGCGTGGTCGGCGGCCAGGAGCAGCCCTGGACCCGGCCGCAGGTCTATTGGACCGGCAGCGAATGGTTTGCCTGTCCCACCGATTTCGTGCAGCAGGTCACCAGCCTCGCGAGCGGAGAGAGCGAATCCCTGTACTGCAAGAGCCTGGTCAGCAGAGCCAAGCAGAGTGTGCGCAATATCGCAGGCCTGAAGATGCGTGACATCGTCACCGAGATCCGCTCCGCCCCCTGGCAGGACTCTGCCGACGGCAGCTTTGCCAACTGGGGCCCCAGGCCCGATCAGCTTCCGGCCGAAACGACCTTCCCCAGCGGCTCCACGCTCAGCTATCGCACCGTCACCGACCTGGGCGGCAGCGACTACTACCTGAGCAACAACGCCAACCGCGCCACCATTGCCCGTGCCGACGCACCGAACAACCCTGACACCAGCACCTGGCGCAGCGCCACGCTTGCGGAATTCATCGCGTGGAATGCCGGCGACTTTGCGCCCAATGTCTCGGCCGCCGATGTGCATGGCAACAACTCGCGCGTGCTGGTCAGCCGCCGCGACTATCTCAAGCCCGATGGCAGCGCCGCCTACAAGCGCTATATGGTGGGTTTCGAGAACGGCGGCGAACAGCGCGCACGCTTTTATGAATGCGAGGGCGATATGAGCAGCTTGCCCAGCAACCGGACCCTGTTCATCAACGGCGTGTCCACCTGCAAGACGATCCTGGTCAGCAATTACAGCATCGCCACCCAGGCAGATGCCAAGGTGCTGCGCTTCGCACAGGAGCCCACCCAGCTCAACGGCAGCAACTTCCAGAGCTACCGCCTGTTCGTCGAGCGCGGCGGCATCACCTATGTCGGCTATCGGGACAAGCAGATGGTCAGCAATCAGCAGCGGCTCAATGGCACGGCAGCCGATGCGCTGCTTGCCGCCCTCGGCCTGAACTGACTCCCCGCCCTAGCGCAGCACAGCCCACCTCTCGGTGGGCTTTTTCATGCATGGCCTCAGCCAGCAGCGGTCATTGAGCTTTGCCAGAATCGTTGCCATGCTTGAAAACCTTCGCACTTCCGTCCAGCCCTATGGCGGCGATCTGTTTCTGCTGCTGATCGCCCTGGCTGTCATCAGCCTCGCCGTGCTGTTCAACATCAAGGGCCGTCTTCCCGTGGACCAGTTGCGCCGCATGATCCGCATGGCGGCGCTGGTGGCCTTGCTGGGCTCGGTATTCGCCATGCAGGCTGGCAGCAGCTATTACGCCATGGCCGCCGTGCTGCTGGCCTGGGGCGTGCTGGTCGGCATTGTTTTTGGACGTGAGATCGGCCGCAAACGCTGACCCAGAAAACGCTGCAAGCTAACAAAACCATATAGATCAATCGCCATGAAATCCCTGAACAACGTCAAGCTGTCCATGCTGGACCTGGTCGCCGTGCGCGAAGGTGCAACGGTGGCCGATGCTCTGCAGATTGCCGTGCGCACCGCGCAGCAGGCCGAGAAGCTGGGCTTCACCCGCTACTGGCTGGCCGAGCACCACAATATGCCGGGCATTGCGAGTTCGGCCACGGCCGTGCTGATCGGCCACATCGCGGGCGCCACGCAGAAGATTCGTGTGGGTTCGGGCGGCATCATGCTACCCAACCATGCACCGCTGGTGGTGGCCGAGGCCTTCGGCACGCTGGCCGAGCTCTACCCGGGCCGCATCGACCTGGGCCTGGGACGCGCGCCGGGCACCGACGGAGCGACCATGCGCGCCCTGCGCCGCGACCGCGTGGAGACCGAGGAAGACTTCCCACGCGACGTGCAGGAGCTGCAGCGCCTGCTCGGCGATCAGCAGGATGGAGCACGCATCATCGCCATGCCCGGTGCCGGCACCCACGTGCCCATCTGGCTGCTGGGCTCCAGCCTGTTCTCTGCCCAGCTGGCTGCACACATGGGCCTGCCCTACGCCTTTGCCTCGCACTTTGCGCCACGCATGCTGCACCAGGCCCTGGCCCTGTACCGCCAGATGTTCAAGCCCAGTGCCACGCTGGCCAAGCCTTACGCGATTGTCGGCGTGCCCGTGATTGCAGCCCCCAGCGATGAAGAGGCGCGGTTTCTGGCCAGCAGCACCTATCAGCGCGTGCTCGGCATTCTGACCGGAAACCGCACCCGCCTCATGCCCCCGATACCGGACTTCTGGGAGCAGCTGGATGGGCGCGCCCAGGCGGCGATTGCCGATTTTCTGGCCGTGGGCGTCATCGGCGGCCCCGATACCGTGCGCCAGGGCCTGCAAAAGCTGGCAGACGAGACCCAGGCCGATGAATTCATGATCGTCAGCGATGTCTATGACGCCGAGCTGCGCCTGCGCAGCCTGGAGATCACGGCTGGCGCCATGAACACCGCCTCCTGAGCGGATCTGGCAGCTCCCCCCTCTCACGCTGCGCGGAAGGGGGGAGCGCACAGAGAACGACAAACCTGCGTCCCGGCATGAGAGCATGCCAAACTCCTGCGTCGTTCTCCTCTGAACTTTTCCCATGAGCCGTTCCGCCCGTTTGCTGCAATTGCTGGATACGCTGCGCCGCGCCCGTCAGCCGCAGACCGGGCCCGAGCTGGCCCAGGCGCTGCGCATCAGCCTGCGCACGCTGTACCGCGACATCGCCACCTTGCGCACCCAGGGCGCCGACATCCTGGGCGACCCCGGCATAGGCTTCGAGATGCGGCCCGGCTTTCTGCTGCCGCCTCTGATGTTCAACGCCGACGAGCTGGAGGCACTGCTGCTGGGCGCGCGCTGGGCCAGCCTGCAGGCCGATCCGCAACTGGCCCAGGCCGCCACCGCCGCCATGGACCGCATCCGTTCGGCATTGCCACTGGAGCTGCGCATTGCCGTCGATACCAGCGGCCTGCTGGTTCCCAATATGCAGAACGACCCGCCGCCCGAGCCCTGGCAGGCCGCGCTGCGCCGCGCCATCCGCGCCGAACACAAGGTCGTGCTGCATTACCGCGACCAGCATGGCGTGCCGAGCCAGCGCCGGGTCTGGCCGTTTGCCATGGCCTACTTCGAGCGCAGCCGCGTGGTCTCGGCATGGTGCGAGTTGCGCCAGGCCTTTCGTCACTTTCGCGCCGACCGCGTGGACGCGCTGGAGGATTTGGGCGAACGCTATCCGCAGCGACGCCAGGCGCTGATACAGCGCTGGCTGGACGAAACCGGCTACACGCTGGATTGAACGGCGCTGCTGACAGAAACTGTCAGCCCTCGCTCCTACATTGGCTGCATGGCGTTTTTGCCATGTCACAACAGCCCGCCAAGGAGAGCCGCAATGTCCACACCTCAGCAACCCAAGCTGCGCTTTTTCAGCAACCCCAGATCACGCGCCCGCATGGTGCGCTGGATGCTGGAGGAATGCGGTGCCGACTATGAAACCGTTGAGCTGGAATTCGGACCCGAGATGAAGTCGCCCGAGTACCTGTCCATCAACCCTATGGGCAAGGTCCCGGCGCTGCAGCATGGCGATGCCGTGGTCACCGAGACCGGAGCCATCCTCGCCTATCTGGCCGAGCTTTTTCCCGAGAAACGACTGGCCCCGGCGATGGGCAGCCCGGAACGGGCCAGCTACTTTCGCTGGCTGTTCTTTGTCGCCGGGCCGGTGGAGGCCGTCACAACCGCCCGCAACGAAGGCTGGCTGCAATCGCAAACTCATCAGCAGGCCATAAGCGCGGGCTTTGGCCGCTTTGACGATGTGCTGAACACCTTGCTGCATGCGGTGGCCGGCAAACGCTATGTCTGCGGCGACCACTTCACGGCCGCCGATCTGTATCTGGCCAGCTATATCGGCTGGAGCATGATGGACGGCAGCTTGCCCAGGCGGCCCGAGTTCGAGGCCTATGCCACGCCGCTGCTGCAGCGTGCAGCCTCGGTGCGAGCCGACGAGATCGACGGCGATATGCAAGCCGCCGCCATGGCGCCAGTCGTTTAAGGTTTTGACCCGCAGCGCTTGCCAGTCAAGCGCAGGGTCATCAAAACCTATAGCAAACCGCTGCAGACCACTCAGCGCGCCAAGTAACCGCCGTCGACCGGGTAATAAGCGCCCGTCACAAACGACGCGCGGTCACTGGCCAGCCAGGCCACCAGCTCGGCGATCTCCTCGGGCCGGCCCAGCCGTCCCATGGGGTGGGCCGCCACCAGCGCCGCATGCGTGGCCGGGTCCTGCTCCAGACCGCTGATCATGGGGGTCTGGATAAAGCCCGGCCCCACGGCATTGACGCGCACGCCCCAGGCCGAATATTCGAGAGCTGCCGCCTTGGTCAGGCCCAGCACGCCATGCTTGGCCGCCGTATAGGCCGCAGAGTTGGCAAAGCCCACGGCGCCGAGGATGGACGCCATATTGATGATGGAGCCGCCACCGCCTTGCAGCATGGCGGCAATCTGGTATTTGCAGGCATAGAAGACACCCGAGAGATTGACGCGCAGCACCTGCTCCCAGGCATCGAGTGGATAGTCGGCGGTTGGCGCACTGGCTCCGCCAATGCCGGCGTTGTTGCAGGCCACGTCCAGCCTGCCGAAGTGGCGCATGGTCAGGGCCACCAGCGCTTCATGATCCGCCGGGCTGCCGGCGTCGGCGCGCAGATACAGTGCCTCGGCACCCAGCTCGCGCACCAGGGCCGCGCTCTCCTGACCCTGCTCCTCGTTGAGGTCGGCCAGCACCACCCGCGCGCCTTCCCTGGCCCATGTCAGCGCCACACAACGGCCTATGCCGGATGCAGCCCCCGTCACCAATGCAACCTTGTCCTTGAGCATCGAAACCTCGCATTCTTGAATCGGCAGACCATTGTGCCGACCTCGCCCGCGGTAGTCCTGACCTGCGTCAAGCCGGGCTCGCTCTCTCAAACGCCTAAGTGCTGACATCATTAGTCGCTACCATCTGCACTAACCCCTCACCCGTCAGATCGATTCGCGCATGCCCGCCTTTACCTTTGAAGCCCTGGATGCCCAGGGCCAGACCCGCAAGGGCACCCTGGAAGCCGACAACGCCCGTGCCGCGCGCAGCCAGCTGCGCAGCCAGGCCCTGGTGCCGCTGCAGGTCGAGCCCGTCGCCGCAGGCAAGGGCCAGGGCCGCACCGGCGCTTCCGGATGGTTCACGCGCCCGGTCTTCAACTCCACCAGCCTCGCGGTATGGACGCGCCAGCTCTCGGGACTGGTCAGCTCGGGCCTGCCCATAGAACGCGCGCTGGCCGCGCTGGCCGAGGAAGCCGAGGACGAGCGCCAGCATCATCTGATCGCGGCGCTGAGGGCCGAGGTCAATGCCGGCTCCAGCTTTGCCAGGGCACTGGAGCAGCACCCACGCGAGTTTTCCGATATTTTTTGCGCCGTGATCGGTGCCGGCGAATCCAGCGGCAGCCTGGGCCCGGTGCTGGAGAACCTGGCCGACGACCTGGAGGCGCGCCAGGCCTTGCAGTCCAAGCTCATCGGCGCCTCGCTTTATCCGGCCATCGTGACGCTGGTGGCCATCGTCATCGTGATCTTTCTGGTCAGCTATGTGGTGCCGCAGGTAGCCGGCGTTTTTGCCGGCACCAAGCGGGCGCTGCCGTTTCTCACCGTGGTCATGCTCGGCATCAGCGACTTTGTGCGCCACTACGGCTGGTTCATGCTGGCCGTGGTGCTGCTGGCTGCCGTGGGCCTTCGGCTGGCGCTCAGGAACGAGGCCTTGCGCGAGCGCTTCGATGCCCAGTGGCTGCGTCTGCCGCTCATAGGCCGGCTCTCGCGCAGCTATAACGCGGCGCGCTTTGCCGGCACGCTGGCCATGCTGGCCGGAGCGGGCGTACCCATTCTCAAGGCCCTGCAGGCCGCCGCCGAGACGCTGAACAACCGCGCGCTGCGCGCCGATGCCATGGATGCGCTGGTGCTGGTGCGCGAAGGCGCGCCGCTGGCCTCGGCCCTGGCGCAGAAGAAGCGCTTTCCGGGCCTGGTTGCCATGTTCGCGCGGCTGGGCGAGCAGACGGGCCAGCTGCCGCTGATGCTGCAGCGTGCCGCCACCCAGCTGTCCACCGAGGTCCAGCGCCGTGCCATGCACCTGGCCACGATTCTGGAGCCCCTGCTCATCGTCGTCATGGGACTGGTGGTCATGCTCATCGTTCTGGCCGTGCTCATGCCCATCATCCAGCTCAACCAGTTTGTCAAATAGGCCGGCCGCGCCCGCAACGGTGCGGAAGCGCCCACTCCAGCTTGGCGCAATTCTTGCTTTCTTTTAGTGCATTGCGGGTTTTTTCCGCAATTTCGCACCAATAAATAGCAAATTTCAGCTGGAGCGTTTTCATGCAAGCACTAAAACAGGGCGCGGATGCCCTGTTCATTCTGATGGGCGCCGTCATGGTCCTGGCCATGCACGCCGGTTTCGCGTTTCTTGAACTGGGCACCGTGCGCCGCAAGAACCAGGTCAATGCCCTGGTCAAGATCCTGGTCGACTTCTCGGTCTCCACCGTGGTCTATTTCGCGCTCGGCTATGGCGTGGCCTACGGCACGCACTTTTTCGTGGGCGCCGAGCAGCTGGCGGCACTCAACGGCTACGGCCTGGTCAAGTTCTTCTTTCTGCTGACCTTCGCCGCTGCCATTCCCGCCATCATCTCGGGCGGCATTGCCGAACGCGCCAAGTTCTGGCCTCAGCTGATCGCCACGGCCATGATCGTGGGCCTGATCTACCCCTTCTTCGAGGGCATTGCCTGGAACCAGCATTTCGGCGTTCAGGCCTGGATCAAGGCGCTGACCGGCGCCGAATTCCATGACTTTGCCGGCAGCGTGGTGGTCCACGCCGTGGGAGGCTGGATCGCCCTGGGAGCCGTGCTGCTGCTGGGCCCACGCCGCAATCGCTACCGCCAGGGCGGAGCGATTGCCGCCACACCGCCCTCCAGCATTCCCTTCCTGGCGCTGGGCGCCTGGATTCTGATCGTGGGCTGGTTCGGCTTCAATGTGATGAGTGCCCAGAGTCTGGACAAGATCTCGGGTCTGGTCGCCGTGAACTCGCTGATGGCCATGGTGGGCGGCACGCTGACTGCCCTGGCAGTGGGCAAAAACGACCCGGGTTTTGTGCATAACGGCCCGCTGGCCGGCCTGGTTGCCGTCTGCGCGGGCTCGGATCTGATGCACCCCCTGGGGGCGCTGGTCGTGGGGGCTGCCGCCGGCGCCATCTTTGTCTTCATGTTCACGCTGACGCAGAACAAATGGAAGATCGACGATGTGCTGGGCGTGTGGCCGCTGCACGGTCTGTGCGGCGCCTGGGGCGGCATTGCGGCCGGCATCTTCGGCACGCAGGCACTGGGCGGGCTTGGCGGCGTGCATCCGCTGGCCCAGCTTATAGGCACGCTGATGGGCGTGGCATGGGCCGCGCTGGGTGGCCTGCTGGTCTACGGCCTGCTCAAGAAGACCATGGGCCTGCGTCTGAGCCAGGAGCAGGAATTCGACGGCGCCGATCTGTCCATCCACCACATCAGTGCCACGCCAGAGCGCGAAGCCAACTGGTGAGGCAGCCACGGCCTGCGTATCATCGGAGCTTGTCTGCACATCCGCTCAAAGCCGTACCGCCATGGCCATGACCCTGAACGACAAGCTCGTCGTTGCCATCTCCTCGCGAGCCCTGTTCGATTTCGAGGAGGAAAACCGCCTCTTCGAGGACAGCGACCCGGCGAGCTATCTGCGCCTGCAGCGCGAGCGGCTCAACGTGCCTGCCGCACCGGGCGTTGCCTTCTCGCTGGTCAAGAAGCTGCTGGCCTTCAACACCGAGGGACAGCAGCATGTGGAGGTGGTGCTGCTCTCGCGCAACGACCCCGTCAGCGGCATGCGCGTCTTCCGCTCGGCCAAGGCCCACGGCCTGCATTCCATACAGCGCGGCGTGTTCACCCAGGGGCGTGACCCTTTCGGTTATCTGCGCCCGCTGGGAGCCCAGCTGTTTCTGTCGGCAAACGCCGATGACGTGACCCAGGCACTGCAGCTGGGCTACCCGGCCGCCCATGTGTTCACCGACTCCATGCGCGCCAGCAGCAGCCATCCGCGCGAAGTGCGCATCGCTTTCGACGGCGATGCCGTGCTGTTTTCCGACGAGGCCGAGCGCATCTTCCAGGCCCAGGGCCTGGAGGCTTTCCAGCAGCATGAGCTGGAGAAAGCCGCCCAGCCGCTGCCCGAAGGCCCGTTCAAGCCCCTGCTGGCCGCCCTGCACCGCCTGCAGCAGGCCGATGTGGCCGGCATGCGCGTGCGCACGGCCCTGGTCACGGCGCGCAGCGCCCCGGCCCATGAGCGCGCGCTCAATACGCTGATGGACTGGAAGATCGATGTCGATGAAGCCATGTTCCTCGGCGGATTGGCCAAGGGCGGGTTTCTGCGCGAGTTCGAGCCCGACTTCTTCTTCGACGACCAGACCGGCCATGTGCGCAATGCGGCCGGACATGTTCCCTCGGGCCATGTGCGCAGCGGCATTGCCCATGACAAGACGGCGCTGCCTACGTAAAGCTTGGCAAAGTCCGGCAAGCGAATGCAAAACTTTGAAAGTGCGGCGGGACGGTGCTTGAGAATGCCGTCATGGCCCTCATCTGTACCGCTATGTCAAAAGCCAAGAACCACCCCTTCGTCGCGCGCAGCAGCTCGGTCATGAAGACCGCCATGGGCGTGCTGCTGACCAGCGCCGTGCTGCTGCTGCCCACGGTGCGCGCCGAGGAAACCGCCGGCGACAGGATGGCGGAAAGACAGGGAACCCAGCTCTCCAAGGGCGAGATCAAGGCCCAGCAGCAATTCAAGATGCTGGACTTCAATCAGGATGGCAAACTCAGCCGCAAGGAAGTGGCCATCATCCCCAAGCTGGCCGCCGCCTTTGACGAAACCGACACCAACAAGGACGGCTTCGTCACCTATGAGGAAGTGCGCGCCTTTGCCGTCAAATACCGGGCAGCACGTGAAAAGGCCAAGGCCGCGGAAGCCGTGGCTGCTGCGCCGGCCAAGGACGATGCTCACAAATCAGAAGCTGATAGCGCAGGCCCTGAAAGCAAATAATCTATAAAAATAGCTGAAGCGCTTGAATATCAAGCGCAATCAGCTCTCAAAACAAAAGCAATCGCTTACTTGGCGTTGCCGCTGCGCTTTATCCGGGGCTCGGAATAAGTCAGCGGTTCATTGCGCGCCGTCTGCTTGCTCTGCAGCAGATCTTCCGACTTGCTGGTTTCCTGCGCCTGCTCCACCGCCTGGGCGCTGGCGCGCCACATGGACTGGATGAACTCGATCAGCTGCTTGGAGATCGGCTCCTTGGGCGGCTCCTCGACCTCCTCCTTTTGCTTGATCTCCTCGGCCAGCGTCCAGTCGCGGTTCTCGGTATCGGGAGCCGAGGGCTTCTCGGGCTCGCGCACCGTGCGGCCCTCGCCGATCTTGTCCACCGACTCCGTGGCATTCACCGCATTCACGGGGCGCACCGGCGCGGCGCCAGAGGCGCCTGTGGAATACAAATCCGCACCCTGGGTACGCCAGGGCGTCTGTGTCCGGTCTAGAGGTGGAATTTGCATGGCTTGGCCCTCGGCAGTAAAAAGGTGCAGGCGGAAAATCAGCTATCTCGCCCTGTTATCGGCCACGCTTGAGAAAACTGTAGGATTGTTTTCAATCCTATTTTGATAGCTATTAGCCTATGTATATCAAGCGCCACTGCGCAATTTGATACAAAAAAGGGCCTCGCGATTATGCAAGGCCCTTGAAATAGTCGCGCTGCGCAGCTTACAGAAAGCGCTCCAGCAGCTTGCGCGAATGCCGGTCCAGCTTGCTGCTGTCGGGAATCCGATATTGCACGCCATCCTGGCCCGTGATCTGCAGTCGGGTGCGCCCGGCCAGCTTGCGAATGTCTTCCTCGGCCTTGAGCACCATCTGCGTCAGGCCGCGATCCGTCTGCAGCTCCCAGGTGCTGGGGGTGGAAAAACTCGAGACCTTGAGGATGCGCTCTATGGTCGGCACGAACTCCCGCACTGCCAGGTCCTGCTCGATCAGCTGACGATGCTCGGGCTGCAGGTCGGCCATGCGGGCCACCCACAGCGCTTCCTTGCCATCGGCGGCGATCAGCGACAGCCCTTCGGCAGGCGCGGCAATCGGAAATGCACGCACGGGAACGACGGCTTCGTAGACCAGGCCGTTACCCAGGGTCAGCACCAGACGGCCATGGGCGTTGCGCTCCAGCTGCATGCCGCTCAGATTGGATTGGGGAGCTTCGATCATTGTGTTTCCTTGGTCTGCAGCTTGAGGCCGGCCGCTTGCGCATCCTCTTCGGCACGGCGTGCCTGGGCGTCGTACAGGCGGAAGTAATGGCCCTTGAGATCCATCAGCTCGTAGTGCGGGCCGACTTCGACGATCTCGCCACGATCCATGACCACCAGACGGTCGGCCTTGCGCAAGGTGGACAGGCGGTGGGCAATGGCGATCGTGGTGCGCCCCTGGACCAGATTGTCCAGCGCCTTCTGGATTTCCTTTTCGGTCTCGGTATCCACGGCCGAGGTGGCTTCGTCGAGGATCAGGATGCGCGGATCGATCAGCAGCGCACGCGCGATGGAAATGCGCTGGCGCTCGCCACCGGACAGGCCCTGTCCGCGCTCGCCGACCAGGGAGTCATAGCCGTGGGGCAGGCGCAGGATGAACTCGTGGGCATGGGCGGCACGCGCCGCGGCCACGATTTCCTCGCGCGTGGCATCGGGCTTGCCGTAGGCGATGTTCTCGGCAATCGTACCGAAGAACAGGAAGGGCTCCTGCAGCACCAGGCCGATATTGCTGCGGTAGTCGGACACGGACATGCGGCGCACGTCCACGCCGTCGAGCTGGATGGAGCCCTCGGAGACGTCGTAGAAACGGCAGATCAGATTGACCAGGGTGCTCTTGCCCGAGCCGCTGTGGCCGACCAGTCCGATCATCTCGCCGGGCTTGATCTCCAGGTTCAGATGCTTGATGACGGCACGGCTGCCGTAGCGAAAGCCCACATCCTCCATGGTGATGGCACCCTTGGCCTTGCCGGGCAGCTTCACGGGGTTGCTGGGCTCGGGCACATTGCTGACATGGTCGAGGATGTCGAAGATGCGCTTGGCACCGGCAGCAGCCTTCTGCGTGACCGAGACAATGCGGCTCATCGAATCCAGGCGGGTATAGAAACGGCCGATATAGGCGATGAAGGCGGTCAGCACACCGACCGTGATGGAGCCGCCGGCCACCAGATAGATGCCGAAGCCCCAGACCACCAGAATGCCGACCTCGGTCAGCAGCGTCACCGTGGGGGTGAACAGCGACCAGGTCTTGTTGACCTTGTCGTTGGCCTGCAGATTGATCAGATTGGCGTCGGCAAAGCGGTCGGCTTCACGCTTTTCCTGGGCAAAGGCCTTGACCACGCGGATACCGGGAATGGTGTCAGCCAGCACATTGGTCACCTCGGACCAGACGCGGTCTATCTTCTCGAAGCCCGTGCGCAGGCGATCGCGCACGGTGTGGATCATCCAGGCGATGAAGGGCAGCGGCACCAGCGTGACCAGCGCCAGCCAGGGGTTGATGGAGAACAGGATGGCCGATGTCATCACGATCATCAGCACATCGGTTGCAAAATCAAGTGCGTTGAGCGACAGAAACAGATTGATGCGATCGGTTTCGGCACCGATACGCGCCATCAGATCCCCCGTACGCTTGCTGCCGTAGTAATCCACCGACAGGTTCAGCAAGTGGTTGTAGGTGGTGGTGCGCAGATTGGAGCCTATGCGCTCGGACACCTTGGCCAGCACGAAAGTACGTGCCCAGCCCAATGCCCAGGCCAGCAGCGCCGACAGCAGCAGCATGCCCAGATAGAAGAAAACCAGATCCCGGTCGATTTTTTCACCGTTCTGGAACGGAATCAGGATCTTGTCCATCAGCGGGATGGTCAGATAAGGAGCCACCAACTGGGCCGCCGTGGTGGCCAGGGTCAGCAAGAAGCCCAGCAGCAGCTGGCCCTGATAGGGTTTGGCAAAACGCCACAGGCGCAGCAGCACCCAGGTGGAGGTCTGGGGTGCCTGCTGGCGTGCGCAGGCCGGGCATTCCTCGGTATCGGGCGGCAGCACCGAGCGGCAGACCGGGCAATGCGGGACATCCTCATCGCTGACCGCGCTATAGGCCTCCTGACGTGCGATGCGCTCGCGCTGGCGGTCGAACTGCTGCATCAGCTGCAGCATGGAGCTCTGATGCTTCAGCGTGATCAGCCACTGTGCAAGACGCGCGCTCCTGTCATGCAGTTCCAGGTTGCCCACACCGCCATGATCCTGCAGGCGCAGGCTTTGATCTACCGCCAGGGCCCATTCACACCACTGCTGGGTCTTGGGATCGCAGGCCAGCAGACGCTCCTGGGTCAGTGCCAGCAGGCCGCTGCCGAACTGCAAATCCGCACTCAGGTCAACCGGGACGACGGCTAATACGTTTTCATGTTCAGCGAGTCTTGCTCGCAGCTCGCCCCCCAGGGGGCCGGCAAAGACTGCCGAGGCGTCCACAGTATGGTGATGTTGCATGTTGAGTTATTTTTCTCCGCCGATGGCGGCTCCAAGAGTCATGCGGGCAACCGCATCGGCATGGTGAATATGGCTGCGCCTGACGTCCGATATATCCTGGTTAACGCGCGAACCTGCATTTAGGCTGACAAGCTTCACAATGCAGATTCTGGGCGCACAATGCCAACCTATCAGGGGCAGGAGTTTAAGAAAACCTGCTCTCCTCATTCCTATCCGCTGATCAACATGGCGAAATTCAACGACATCCAACTCTTGCGCACAACTTTCCTGCGTGGCCCCAGTGTCTGGACCTACCGCCCGGTACTGGAGGTCTGGCTGGATCTGGGAGAGCTGGAAGACTATCCGTCCAACAAGATCCCCGGCCTCAACGAGCGCCTGACCAGCTGGCTGCCCGATCTGATCGAGCACACCTGCGGTGTCGGTGAACGCGGCGGCTTTATCCAGCGCCTGGAAGGCGGCACCTGGATGGGTCACGTGATGGAGCATGTCATCATCGAGCTGCTGAACCTGGCCGGCATGCCCGCAGAATTCGGTCAGACCCGCGAAATTTCCAGACGCGGCGTGTACCGCATGGTGTTCCGCTGCCCCGAAGAGGCCGTGGCCCGCGTGGCGCTGGAATATGGGCACAAGCTGCTGATGGCGGCCATCAATGACGAGCCGTTCGACCTCAAGCCCGCCGTGCATGCCATCAAGACGGCCATCAACGACCGCTACCTGGGCCCCTCGACCGGCTGCATCGTCGATGCCGCCAGCGAGCGCCGCATTCCCCATATCCGCCTCAACGACGGCAACCTGGTGCAGCTCGGTTATGGCGCGGCACAGCGCCGCATCTGGACGGCAGAGTCCGACCAGACCAGCGCCATCGCCGAAGGCATTGCCCAGGACAAGGACTTCACCAAGCGCCTGCTGGCCGCCTGCGGCGTGCCCGTGCCCGAAGGCCAGATCGTGGCATCGCCCGAAGAAGCCTGGGAAGTGGCGCAGGACATCGGCTTTCCCGTGACCGTCAAGCCCTCGGACGGCAACCATGCCCGTGGCGTGACCCTGGAGCTGTCCAAGGAAGCCGACATCAAGGCCGCGTTTGCACTGGCCCAGCCCGAAGGCTCGGACGTGATCGTCGAAAAATTCATCGACGGCGTGGAGCACCGCCTGCTGGTCGTGGGCGGCAAGGTGGTGGCCGCGACCAAGGGCGAGACGGTTTCCGTCTACGGCAATGGCAATGCCACGCTGCGTGAGCTGGTGGAAGTGCTGAACCAGGACCCGCGCCGCGGCCCCGAGCAGGAATACCCGCTGGACTGGATCAATCTGGAAGCCGGTGCCGTCAAGCTGGAACTCAATCGCCAGCATGTGACGCCCGACAGCGTGATTCCCCAGGGTCAGGGCGTGCTGCTGCAGCGCAACGGCAATATGGCCATCGACTGCCTCGACGACGTGCACCCCGACGTGGCTTACTACGCCGTGCTGGCCGCCAAGATCGTCGGCCTGGACATTGCCGGCATGGACATGATCCTCAAGGATGTCTCCAAGCCCATGCAGGGCCAGGGAGCAATTCTGGAAGTCAACGCCGGCCCCGGCCTGTTGATGCACCTCAAGCCCACCAGCGGCGCACCGCGCCCCGTGGGCATGGCGATTGCCGACCATCTCTTCCCCCGCGAAGACGGTGCCGGCGCCGGTCGCATCCCCGTGGTCGGCATTGTGGGCACACGCAACAACGCCTTCATTTCGCGCCTGGTCGGCTGGCTGCTGCAGCTGTCGGGCAAGCTGACCGGCGTGGCCAGCAGCGAAGGCATGTTCCTCGCCAATCGCCATACGCAAAAGACCAATACCGCCAACTGGGCCGGAGCCCATCGTCTGCTGACCAACCGTCTGGCCGAAGCCGCCGTCATCCAGACCACGGCCCGTTCCATTCTGGAAGAAGGCCTGGCCTATGACCGCTGCCTGGTCGGCGTGGTCACCGACATGGACGGCTACGAGCAACTGGCCGATCACGATGTGCTGGAGCCCGGCCAGATGCGCCGCGTGATGCGCACCCAGATCGACGTGGTACTGGACGAAGGCGCGGGTGTGCTCAACGCCGACCTGCCCGAAGTGGCCGATCTGGCCGAGCTCTGCGACGGCGAAGTCATTCTGTACGCCACCGGCGCCGAGAATGAATTTGTCGCCGCCCACCGCGCCAACACCGAAGCCCGTCATGAAGGCGGCCGCGCCGTCTTCCTCAAGGGCAACAACGTGGTGCTGGCCACCGGCACACAGGAACGTGTGCTGGGCACGCTGGAAGCGCTGTCCCTGGCCGGCGGCAAGCGCCCCGACACCAGCGCGCTGCTGGCTGCGATTGCCTCCGCCTGGGCGCTGGACATCACACCCGAGCTGATCGGCGCCGGCATCAAGACCTTTGAATACCAGGCTTGATTGCCCCATAAAACGCTTCAACAGATATAGCTGCTGACGCTTTCCTCACAAGCGTCAGACCAAGAAAAAGCTTGAAATTCAGCTGAAAGAAACACTATGCAGATCACTCGCAACCGAGCCTTGCGCGGCCCCAACCTCTGGACCCGCAGCACAGCCATCGAAGCCATCGTGCACTGCGAAGACAGCGAGCTGCTGTACACCGCCATGCCCGGCTTTGAAGAAAAGCTGCGCGCGCGTTTCCCCACCATCGGTACGCTGCAGCCGCATGGCGCAGACCAGCGCCTGTCGCTGGCCCATGTGCTGGAGGTTGCCGCCCTGTCGCTGCAGGCCCAGGCGGGCTGCCCCGTCACCTTCAGCCGCACCCACGAGACCGTGGAGCAAGGCACCTTCCAGGTGGTGGTCGAGTACACCGAAGAATCCGTGGGCAAGCTGGCCATGGAGCGTGCCGAAGCCCTGATTCAGGCCGCATTGAACGACACGCCCTTCGACGCCGACGCCACGATTGCCGAGCTGCGCGAGCTGGACGAGGACGACCGTATCGGCCCCTCGACCGGCGCCATCGTCGATGCCGCCGTGGCACGCGGCATTCCCTTCCGTCGCCTGACCACCGGCTCGCTGGTGCAGCTGGGCTGGGGTTCGCGTGCGCGCCGCTTCCAGGCCGCCGAGATCGACTCCACCAGCGCCGTGGCCGAGTCCATTGCGCAGGACAAGGATCTGACCAAGCGCCTGCTGCATGCAGCCGGCGTGCCCGTGCCCATGGGCCGTCCCGTCACCGACGTGGAAGACGCCTGGGCCGTGGCCCAGGAAGTGGGTCTGCCTGTGGTGGTCAAACCCCAGGACGGCAACCAGGGCAAGGGCGTGGTGGTGAACATCACCACCCGCGAAGGCCTGGAGGCCGCTTACAAGACCGCCAGCGAATTTGGCGACGAGATCCTCGTCGAGCGCTTTTTGCCCGGCCATGACTTCCGCATGCTGGTCGTCGGCGGCCAGCTGGTCGCTGCCGCCCGCCGCGAGCCTCCCCAGGTGCTGGGCGACGGCCTGCACACCATCCGCGAGCTGGTGAACATCGTCAACCAGGACCCGCGCCGCGGCTCCGGCCACGGCACGGCACTGACCAAGGTGCGGCTGGACGATATCGCCATCGCCCGCATCGCCAGCGAAGGCCTGACGCCTGACAGCGTGCCCGCCCAGGGCCAGCGCGTGGTGCTGCGCAACAACGCCAATTTGTCCACCGGCGGCAGCGCCACCGATGTGACCGATGATGTGCATCCCGAAATCGCCGCCCGCGCCATCGAGGCCGCACAGACCATAGGCCTGCATATCTGCGGCGTGGACGTGGTCTGCGAAACCATGCTCAAGCCTCTGGAAGAGCAAAGTGGCGGCATCGTGGAAGTCAACGCCGCTCCCGGCCTGCGCATGCACCTGGCGCCCTCCTTCGGCCGTCCCCGCAATGTGGGCGTACCCATGGTGGACGAGCTGTTCGCGCCCGGCGACGACGGCCGCATCCCCCTGGTCGCCGTCACCGGCACCAACGGCAAGACCACGACCACGCGCGTGATCGCCCATCTGTTCACCTCGCATGGCTGGCGCACTGCCATGACCAACACCGATGGCGTGTACGTCAACGGTCGCCAGATCGACAGCGGCGACTGCTCCGGCCCCAAGAGTGCGCGCAACGCCCTGGCCCACCCCGAGACCGATGCGGCTGTGCTGGAATGCGCACGCGGCGGCATCTTGCGTGAAGGCTTGGGCTTTGACCGCTGCCAGGTCGCCGTGGTCACCAATGTGGGCGAAGGCGACCACCTGGGCCTGAACTTCATCACCACCAAGGAAGATGTCAGCGTTCTCAAGCGCGTCATCGTGCAAAACGTGGCTTCCACGGGCTATGCCGTGCTCAATGCCGCCGATTCACTGGTCGCGGCCATGGCCCATGTCTGCCCCGGCAAGGTCATCTTCTTTGCCGCCGACCGCCACCACCCCGTCATGGCCACGCACCGTGCCCAGGGCAGCCGCGTGGTCTATGTCGATGGCGACGCCATCGTGGCCGCAGAAGGTTCCTGGCGCGAGAGCATCGCGCTGCGCGACATTCCGCTGACCCGTAACGGCACCATCACCTTCCAGGTGGAAAACGTCATGGCCTCCATCGGCGCCGCATGGGCCGCAGGCCTGCCCTGGCAGACCATTCGCCGTGGTCTGGCCGGCTTCCTCAATGACAGCGACAACGCCCCCGGCCGCTTCAATGTGATGGACTACAAGGGCGCCACCATCATTGCCGATTACGGCCACAACCCCGACGCCATCCGCGCGCTGTCGCAGGCCGTGGAAGCCATGCCCGCCAAGCGCCGCAGCGTGGTGATCTCGGGCGCCGGCGATCGCCGCGACCAGGACATCACCGAACAGACCCAGATCCTGGGCAAGGTGTTCGATGATGTGGTGCTCTATCAGGACGCCTGCCAACGTGGCCGCGTGGATGGTGAAGTGCTGGCCCTGCTGAAAAAGGGCCTGGAAGGCGCGCCGCGCACCAGCTACAGCACAGAGATCCATGGCGAGTTCCTCGCCATCGACCATGCCCTGGCCCGCCTGCAGCCCGGCGACCTGTGCCTGGTGCTGGTGGATCAGGTGGAAGAGGCTCTGGAACATCTGCGCAAGCATGTGAATGGACAGTGACCCCCTGAGGGGGACGACGGCCTCGCCGCGAGGCGGCGCGGCCGGCCAGGCTCTTGCTTGCCATCTCTCGCTTGAGCGAGTGCCTATATTCCAGCCCAGGAGCCGTGCATGAACCCTCGGCACCTCCATACCGACCCGGCCTTGCGCCGGGTTTTGTATTTGAAGTCACAGCACTTTGCACCTGCGGCAGGGCTTGCGCGGCGGTTTTCACGCATGGTCTGAGGCGGCGGACGACGTATGATGCGGACGCATATCAGCACCGCACACCCATGACCTTGCAACAGCTTCGCCGCATTGCCACCTGCCTGCTGGGCCGGTGCGTGCTGGCATGGATGGCACTGTCCATGGGGGTGGCGGCAGCCGCGCCGCTGATCCAGTCTCAGGGGTTTGAGCTGATCTGCACCAGCACCGGCGCAGTCAAGCTGATCGTCAAGGGCGAAGACGGCGGCAGTGCCCTGGGTGCGGGCCACCTCGATTGCCCCATGTGCCTGCCCCATGCAGCACCGCCTCCGCCCGCGCTGCAGCTGCCGCCCCCTACCGCGTCGCCGCTGTGGCATGCGCTGCAGCCCGTGCAGCGGGCGCGCATCGCCTCACTCACCGCAGCCCCCCTGCCTGCGCGCGGACCGCCTCCCGTTTACCTCTGAACCATTTCAGGCTCTAGCGCAGTTCCGATCTGCGCTGGCCGCAATCAGATTCATAGGGACAACCACGTCCCAAGGTAAGCATTCATGAAACAGATTTTTCTGCCGCTGGTGGTCAGTGGTATTGCATGGCCGTGCCTGGCCCAGACCTCAACCGATTCCGCCGACCTGCCTGAGCGCTCCAAGACCCTGGGCGTGGTCACCGTCAACGGCGGCCAGCCCAGCTCGCTGCCCACGCAGATTCCGACCACCATCGAAGGCATCACGCGCGAGGAGATAGAGACCCGCATCAATGCCACCGACAGCGAGGATGCCCTCAAATATCTGCCAGGCCTGCTGGTGCGCAAGCGCTATATCGGCGACTACAACCACGCCATCCTCTCTACCCGCGCTTCGGGCACGGGCAATAGCGCGCGCTCGGCCGTCTATGCCGACGGCATTCTGCTGTCCAACTATCTGGGCAATGGCATTGCCAACGGCAGCAACTATGCGCCGCGCTGGGGCCTGGTGACGCCCGAGGAGATCGAACGCGTCGACGTCATGTACGGCCCGTTCTCCGCCGCCTACCCCGGCAATTCCGCCGGCGCCGTGGTGGAGTATGTGACGCGCATGCCCGACAAGCTCGAAGCCCATGTGGCCGCCGGCTATGCCCACCAGAGTGCCGACGTGCTGGGCAGCAGCGGCCATTACCGCAGCTGGAATACCAGCGCCTCCATCGGCAGCAGAAGCGGCGACTGGTCGTACTGGATCAATCTGAGCCGCAGCGACAGCCAGGGCCAGCCCATGACCTTCCCCACCGTGCTGCAGTCCGCCGGCGTGGCGGGCGGTGCCGGCACGCCCGTGACCGGTGCCATTGCCGGGCTCAACACCACCAACCAGCCCTGGTACATCCTGGGCGCGGGCACGCAGTACCGCACCCGGCAGGATCACGCCAAGATCAAGCTGGCCTACGACATCACGCCCACGCTGCGCGCCAGCTACACCCTGGGCTGGTGGCAGAACAGCGCCAGAGGCAGCTCCGAGACCTATCTGCGCGGGCCCGACGGCCAGCCGGTGTACAGCGGCAATATCAATATCGACGGCAAGACCTACAAGCTGGCCGACACCGCCTTCGGCCTGAGCCAGGACCAGCAGACCCACACCATGCATGGCGTCTCGCTCAAAAGCCATACCCAGGGCGAGTTCGACTGGGAGCTCAGCGCCAGCCTGTACGACTACGGCAAGGATCAGCAGCGCGTGCCCACCGTAGCCCAGCCGGCTGCCAATCTGGGTGGCAGGGGTTCGCTGCAGGATCAGGACGGCACGGGCTGGAACACGCTGGCCGCCAAGGGCACATGGCGACCGCAAGGCCTCAAGGGCACACATATCGTGGACTTCGGCCTGGGCCGCGATGCCTACAAGCTCAACATCGGCAAATACAACGTGGTTGGCGACTGGCAGTCCGGCCCGGCCAACGAGCAGTCCATCGTCAGCCAGGTCGGCGGCAGGGCCGAGACCCGCTATGCCTGGGCACAGGACAGCTGGCAGCTGGCCAGAGACTGGAAGGCCGTGCTGGGTCTGCGCTGGGAAGACTGGACGGCCAGCCAGGGCCGCACCGCCACGACCAGCAGCCAGCTGAATTACGCCCAGCGCAGCGAATCGCATTTCTCGCCCAAGGCCGCGCTGGCCTACCAACTGGCCCGCAACACCACACTCAAGGCCTCGCTGGGCCGTGCCGTGCGCTTTCCCACGGTGGGCGAGCTGTATGGCGCGACCTCTGGCGGGGCACTGTCCTTCATCAACGACCCGAATCTGAAACCTGAAAAGTCCTGGACGGGCGAGCTGACGGCCGAGCAGGATCTGGGCAATGGTTTGCTTCGCGCGACCTGGTTCCACGAGCGCACGCGCGATGCGCTCTACAGCCAGCTGATTCCCGGCACCACCATCTCTGCGGTGCAGAACGTGGATCAGGTCCGTACCTCGGGGCTGGAACTGGCTTACTCGGCGCAGTCGGTGTGGATTCGCGGGCTGGACCTGGGCGGCAGCCTGACCTGGGCCAACTCGCGCATCACGGCCAATGCCGCCAACCCGGCCAGCGTCGGCAAATGGCAACCCCGCGTGCCACGCTGGCGTGCCACAGCATGGGCCACCTACAAGCCCGATGAACGCTGGGCCCTGACGGTGGCCGCGCGCTACAGCGGGCGCCAGTACTCGAATCTGGACAACAGCGATGTCCATGCCGACACCTATATGGGTGCCAGCCAGTACTTCAGCGTCGATCTGCGGGCACGCTATCAGATCGACAAGCAGTTGTCGGCCGCCTTTGGCATAGACAACGCCAACAATGCCAGGTACTGGAACTTCCATCCCTATCCGCAGAGAACCTTTAGCGCCTCCCTGCGCTGGGATCTTTAGACGCCAGCGGCTCTAGGCCAGCCTGGTCACCAGGCCATGGGTCTTGCGCATCCTGAAAGTGCCCAGACAGGCCAGCAGCGCCAGGGCCAGGCCCAGGGCGCAGGCCCCCTGCCAGCCGTTGATGCGCCAGGCGAGAGTCCCCAGCGCCGAGCCCGCCGCCGCGCCCGTGAAATAGCCCGTCATATAGACGGCATTCATGCGGCCGCGCGCTGCGGGCAGCAACTGGGCCACTGTGGCCTGGTTGGTGATATTCAGGCATTGCAGGCCCAGATCGATCACCACCATGCCCAGCACGAACCAGCCCAGATGCGCTCCGCCCACCCACAGCAGCGGCCAGGACAGCAGCAGGGCCAGCGCCCCGATGGCGCAGCTCACGCGGCCCAGGCCCTTGTCCACCAGTCGCCCCGCCTGCGTGGCCACCAGGGCACCCGCCGCGCCGGCCAGACCGATCAAGCCGATCTGCCCGTCGTCCAGGCCCAGGGGACCGCTGGACAACTGCAGCGCCATGGTCGAGAACAGCACGCTGACCGAGGCGAACGCCAGCGCGCTGACCAGGGTGCGCTGGCGCAGACCCGGCTGACTGCGCAGCAGATGCCACATGCTTCTCAGCACCTGTGAATAACTGACAGGACTGGGGTTGCGCGATGCCGGCAGCGCCCTCCACAGCCACAGCGCCACCACGGCCATCACCAGCGCAGCGCCCTGGTAGACGGCTTGCCAGCCCCAGGCCTCCGAGACCATGCCGGCCACGCTGCGGGCCAGCAGAATGCCCAGCAGCAGACCGCTCATCACCCAGCCCACGGCCCGCCCGCTTTGCCCCGGCTGGGCCAGGGCCGCCGCCATGGGCACCAGCACCTGGGCTGCAACCGAGAACAGACCGGCCATCAGCGTGCCCAGCAAAAACAGATCGAACTGCCCCGCCAGACCGCACAGCGCCTGCCCCAGTGCCGCCAGCAGCATCAGGCTCACCGCCAGGCCGCGGCGCTGCAGCTTGTCGCCCAGCGGGGCCAGCAGCAACAGGCCTGCCGCATAGGCCACCTGGGCCAGCGTCACGCTGGTCGCGGCCGCCGACTCGCTGACCGAGAAATGACCGGCAATCGAGTGCAGCAGCGGCTGGTTGAAATAGTTGCCGCCCGCGCAAAGGCCGCAGGCCAGTGCCATCAGCAACAGGGAGGAAGCGCTCAGACCGGGCGCGGAAACGTTCACCGACATAGATAACAGCCACATCCGGTGGATGCGGCGCTTGCATGGAGCCACCGCCCGAGGGCCGTCGCAGATCAAAGAGGGAGTTAGCAAGACCGGCATGCGCTGTGTCATGCCTGTGGCAGCGTCTCCGCTGCCGGTGCCCGCCAGCAGGCCGGGACAAACCGTGATGCAATACAGAAAGCTCTGCAGCAGCCGGTATTGTCCTAAGGCCGGCTGCCAATCCCTTGCCCGGGACACAATGCCCTGTCAAAAGACAAGGGTTAACCCTTAATTCACTGTATGCGCACCACCATGAAATTGCTCTCCGCCGCTCTGGCCGTTGCGGCCGTCACCGTAGGAACCATGGCCTTTGTCGGCATGAGCCATGCCGAGCAGATAGGCGCCGTGGACACCGTCTTCAAGTGGATTGGCCCGGATCACAAGATCGTGGTCGATGCCTATGACGACCCAAAGGTGCCGGGCGTGACCTGCTATGTCTCGCGTGCCAAGACCGGCGGCATCAAGGGCGGCCTGGGCCTGGCCGAGGATCGCTCGGAAGCGTCTATCTCCTGCCAGGCCACGGGCAATATCCAGTTCCCCGCGCCGCTCAGGCAGCAGGAAGAAGTGTTTACCGAGCGCACCTCGCTGCTGTTCAAGCGCCTGCGTGTGGTGCGCATGGTCGATGCCAAGCGCAATGCCCTGATCTATATGACCTACTCGGACCGGGTGATCGAGGGCTCTCCGCAGAACAGCGTCACCGCCGTGGCCGTGCCCCAGGGCACGGCTATCCCGTTGAAATAGAAATCAGAGCAGGCTGCGCTTGTGCAGCCTGCGTTTGAGGTAGTTTTGACTGAGACCCAGCCCGGCGACTTACTGACTGAAAGTCAGGCCACCCGCGTCCAGCGCCGGCGGGCGCAGCAAATCCTCGTTCACGCCCATGGCCTGGCTGGCGCGCTCCACGGCCTGCCAGAGTCCGGCAGGCATCTGCAAAATGGCCTCGGGGGACTGCGCATCGTCGATCCAGTGGCTGATCTGCAGATGCTGTTCATGGGTGAGCAGGTCCAGGTGCAGCATTTCATCGATGGTTTTCATGGTGTTCCTCCCTGCTTGAGAAAGCCGGCGCTGCACAGCCCGCGCCCGACTTGTCTATCCAATATAGGGGCAAAAACCGCCGCCGCAAGCAAAATCATTGTCAAGAAAACCATAGCTGCCTGCGACTGTCATTCAAGTGCTACAGCGTGTTTGGCGCTTGGGCTGCGGACGGCTCGCCGGCCTTGCAGGCATCGACAAAGGCCTGCAGCGCGGGCGAGCGGCGCTTTCCGGCGCGCTGCACCAGAGAGAAGTTGCGCCACATGCGCGGCAAGGTGGTGGGCAGAATCTCCAGCGCACGAGCCTGCAGCTGTGACTGCACCAGCACGCGCGACAGACAGCTGATGCCCAGCCCCTGCTCGACACAGCGTGCAATCGCCTCGGAGCTGCCCAGCGTGGCAGCCGCAGGCAACTGGTGCAGATGCGGCAGCAGCGCATGCTCGACCATCTCGCGCGTGCCCGATCCCGCCTCGCGCAGCAGCCATGCCGCCTTGCGCAGCGCTGCCACGCCCAGCGGCTTGCTGCGCGCCTGCTCGGCCAGCGGGTCCTGTGGCGATGCCACGATGACCAGTTCGTCGCGCAGCCAGGGCTCGACCTCCAGCCCCTGCCAGTGGCTGCTGCCCTCGATCAGGCCCATGTCGACCTCCATGGCCAGCACGGCTTCGCCCACTTCCTGGGTATTGGCGATCTGCAGGTCCACGCGCACCAGCGGATGCGAGCGTGCCAGACGCGCCAGCACTTCGGGCAGCGCATAGGTGCCAATGGTGGTGCTGGCCGCCACGCGCAGGCGCACGGGCATATTGGCCGCACGCGCGGAAAACGTCTGCTCTATGCCTCTGGCCTGCTCCAGCACGCCCAGGGCCTGGGGCAGCAGCGCGCGCCCTGCATCGTTGAGCACCAGGCGCTTGCCCACGCGCTCGAACAGTTGCACGCCCAGGCCTTGCTCCAGCTGCTGCAGCGCGGCGCTGGTGGCCGACTGCGAAAGCGCTACGGCCTCTGCAGCCGCCACCGTGGTCCCGCTTTGGGCCACGGCGCAGAAAATCTCGAACTGACGCAAGGTGAGATGCAGCATGACGATGATTCGTATATTCGTATCGATGACAGCAGGCTCGCCAGAATCCCTGGCCTACCAGCAAAAAACAGGCAGCCCAGCCCTCCGGCACCGGCTCATCCAGTCAATGATTGAGTCGAATCGCAGGCGCCAGAAAGCCTAATCTACCTGTTTTATAGGTTGATCTTACAAAAACTATTAGTTATACAAATATAACCAGGAAATCTAAAGTGATCTCCACGCCGGCAATCAGACCTGTTGTCCTGCCTGCAGCGAAAGCTCACGATGAACACTACAACACTGAAAAACTCCGCACCCTCGCAAGGCTGGATGCACAAGACCGGCGGGATGATTCCCGGCCTGCTGCTGGCAGGTGCCATCGCTGCCGTGGCCACCTGGGCCGCACAGTTTCCGGCCATCAGGAACAACGGCCTGAGCGCGCTGACGCTGGCCATCATCATCGGTCTGCTGATCGGCAACACCGTCTATCCGGCCATCGCCAGCCAGTGTGCCAGCGGTATCGCCTTCACCAAGGCCCGCCTGCTGCGCACCGGCATCGTGCTCTACGGTCTGCGCCTGACCTTCCAGGACATCGGCCAGGTCGGCATGGCCGGCGTGGTGATCGATGCGCTGGTGCTGTCCAGCACCTTTTTGCTGGCGCAGTGGATAGGCCAGAAGCTGCTGAGCATGGACAAGCGCACCACCATGCTGGTGGGGGCCGGCGCCTCCATTTGCGGTGCCGCCGCCGTGCTGGCCACCGAACCCGTGGTCAAGGGCCGCGCAGAAGACGTGGCCGTGGCCGTGGCCACCGTGGTGGTGTTCGGCACCATCGGCACCTTTCTCTACCCGGCGCTGTTCCACTGGAATGCCGAGTACGGCTGGATAGACACCAGCATGCAGCAGTACGGCGTTTTCGTCGGCTCCACCGTGCATGAGGTGGCCCAGGTCGTGGCCGCCGGCGAAGCCATAGGCAGCCAGGCCGCAGACACGGCCGTGATCGCCAAGATGGTGCGCGTGATGATGCTGGCGCCCTTCCTGCTGGTGTTGTCCATGTGGCTGACACGCAGCGAACGAGCTCTGGGCGTGAACGACGGCCAGCCCGCCAACCGGATCACCATTCCCTGGTTTGCCGTGGGCTTCGTGGCCATGGCCGGCGTCAACTCCCTGGGCGTGCTGCCCAAGGAAGCGGTCAGCGTCGGCATTCAACTCGACAACGCGCTGCTGGCCCTGGCCATGGCCGCTCTGGGCCTGACCACCCATATCCGCGCCGTGCGTGCTGCCGGCACCCGGCCGCTGATTCTGGCCCTGGCGCTGTTTGCCTGGCTGCTGATCGCCGGCCTGGCATTGAACCTCTGGATTCCAACACTGTTTTGATAGCAGCTTGCGCCTGACTGGATTAAAACTAGAACATCTACAGGTCTGAAACCCTTTGAAGGAGAGCGCATGGCGCTCTCTTTTTTTGCTGCATAAATACAAGGGAATACCCTTGATATAAATGCAGACTCAATTAGTTTGAATTGCAAATTAATTGAGTCTGCATCAAAATTCGGCCATGTCTTTTGCCGATGCTCCCTCCCGCGACCGCCTGGGCTTTCTCATGGTCACCCTGACCCGCCAATGGCGGCGTTTTGTCGAAGAACAGCTGGCGGCCAGCGGCCTGACCGACGCCACCTGGACGCCGCTTCTGCATCTGCGCGCCTGGGGCGACGGCGTGACGCAAAAGGAGCTGGCCGAGCGCGTGGGCCTGGACAGCTCCAGCCTGGTGCGCCTGCTGGACATTCTCGAAGGCAAGGGCTGGGTGGAGCGCCGCGCCGATGCGGCCGACCGCCGCAGCAAGCGCATCTTTCTCACTGCCGAAGGCCATGGCGCCGTGGACCATGTCCGAGCCACCATGCTCGAGGCCGAGCTCAGCCTGCTGCAGGACCTTGAGGACTGCGAGGTCGAAGCCATGCTGGACGGCGTCAACAAGATTCGCGCCCGCATCGAGCAGATGCACGAGCAGCGCTCAGCCCAAGCCCAGCCCGACACCGAGGAGCGCGCATGAGCGTGGCTGCCTACGACCGCCTGCTGGAAAGCGCCACGCGATGGGGCTTTGACAGCGCCCGCCTGCGCCAGCATCTGCGCACGGCTTTTGCAGCCTGTATTGCCGTGTTCGCAGCCTGGGCCCTGGGGCTGGAACATCCGCAATGGGCGGGCATGACGGTCTGGGCCGCCTCCCAGCCGCTGCGCGGCCAGTTGCTCGAGAAAAGCTTTTTCCGTACCACGGGCACGCTGGTCGGCACGGCCGCCGGCGTGGTGCTGGTGCTGGTGGCCAATGGAGATCTGCTCTGGCTGGTCACGGGACTGGCGGTGTGGATAGGCATCTGCGCGGGCCTGGGCAATCTGCAGCGCAGCTTTGCCTCCTACGGCACCATGCTGGCCGGCTATTCGGCCTCCATGGTGGCCCTGCTGGACAACGGCAACCCCGCCCATGTCTACGCGCTGGGCTGGGATCGTTTGTTCACCGCACTGACCGGCGTGGCTGCCGCCCTCGTCGTGGGCTGGCTGTTCACGCCCGTGGGAGCTGAAATCCCCGGCGACGGCAGGGTACGACGACTCTGCGCGCGTCTGCTGCGCGATATCGCCGATGCGGCACAGGCCACGGCCAGCGGGCATAGCGCCCTCAGCCCCAGGGACCTGGCCGAGCGACTGGCCGTGATGGCTGCCATCGAAGAAGGGCTGGACCCACATGCCGCGGGCTCGCAGCGTTCACGCCGCGCCGTGCGGGCGCTGCGTCGCCTGATCAATACCCAGATCTCGGCCCTGCTCTGGCTGCGCGACAGCACGGGCAAGACCATCACTCCCGAGTTCTCGCCCGACCACGCCCAAGCCATGACGGCTGCACTGGAGCAGGCTGCCATGCTGCTCGAAACCCAGCCCGCACCGCTGGCCGCCATCGACGCCATTGCCACGGCCCGCAACGCCGCCGCTGGCTGGGGTCATGCCGAGGAAATCCTGGGCAATATCGGCCTGGCCCTGCAGGCCCACTTTGTGGCTGCCAGCGACCTGACTCTGCCGGCCCACCATCGCGCACGCCAGTTGCCCGTGGTCCTGCACAGCGACTGGGTGGGCGCGCGCCGGGCCATGCTGCGGGCCTTCAGCTCCATTTTTCTGGTCGGCCTGATCTGGGTCGTCACGGGCTGGCATGGCGGCGCCTATATGTTGCTGGGCCTGTCGGTGATGATCACCGTGTTCTCCTCGTTCGAGAACCCGGCCTTCACCATGCGCTTCGTGATTCTGGGCCAGGCCATGGGCGCGGGCGTGGCGCTGGCCTGCCAGTGGTTTGCCTGGCCGTTCGCCAACAGCCAGCTGCAGATGGTGCTGATGATGCTGCCCTTCATCTTCCTTGGCGCCCTGCTGCTCAGCCACCGCCGCACCACGCTGTACGGCTTTGACTGCAATATGGTGATCCTGCTGGCGCTGTCGCCGCATTTCCCCTACCAGCTCGATGTGGGCCACTCGCTGTCCATGGCTTTTGCCATCGTCACCGGCCCGCTGGCCGGCTGGGCCGCCTATCGCTTCATCCTGCCCGTCACCGCGCAAGGCAGGCTCAACGGCCTGCGCGCCATGATGGTTCATGAGCTGCAGGACATGGCCTGCGCCCCGGTGCACGCCCGCGACGTGCGCGTGTGGCGCGCCCGCCTCTACCACCGCCTGCTGCGCCTGGTGCGCGCCTCCGAAAAAGTCAGCGCCCCCGCAGTGCAGGACGCGGCCGACTGCGGTCTGGCCGCGCTGCGGGTGGGCAAGGCCGTGCTGATCCTGCACCAGCTGCAGGCGGATGTACTCCTGTCCGAAAGCAGCTTGCGCGGTGTGCGCTGCACGCTGCAGAGACTGCAACAACTGCCCAGCGCTCCCGCCAGGGCCGTGCCGCTGCTGCAAGGCCTGGCCCGGCGCATACAGCAGCGCCAGCCCGAGCAGGCGCTGCAACTGCGGCTGGCCGCCCAGGACATCCGCGAGCATCCGGCCTTCTTTGCCTCCAGCGCCGCGTTGCGCTGAGCGCTTCAGAGGCTGCCCGAGAGATGGGCGGCAATCGCTGCCTTGCTGACGCCATAGAGCTCAGCCAGCGCTGCGGGCGTGGCCACGGCGCGCGGCTCGCCCACGCCCAGCAGCCGACCATGGCCCAGCAGAGCGATCCGGCTGGCCACGCGCAAGCCGTGCTCTGGCTGGTGGGTGGACAACAGCATGGCCATGCCCTGTGCGCTCAGCGCCTCGATCTGCTCCAGCACGCGGATCTGGTTGCCGAAGTCCAGGCTGGCCGTGGGCTCGTCCATGACCAGCAGCGCCGGCTCCTGCGCCAGCGCGCGTGCAATCAGCACCAGTTGCCGCTCGCCGCCACTGAGCTCGGTGTAGCGGCGCGCGGCCAGATGGGAGATCTGCAGCCGCTCCATGCAGGCCAGTGCCATGGCCCGGTCCGCTCCGGACGGCCTGGCCAGCAGGGGCAGGCGCGCGGCGCGTCCCATGAGCACCATGTCCAGCGCCTCGAAGGCAAATACCCCGGCCTGGGCCTGGGGCACATAGCCGACGCGGCGCGCGAACTCCGCGCGCGGCCAGTGCTGTACCGGCTGGCCCTCCACCAGCACCCGGCCCGCCAGCGGCGGCAGCAGGCCCAGCACCGTGCGAAACAGCGTGGTCTTGCCGCAGCCGTTGGGGCCGAGCAGACACAGCACCTCGCCCGTAGCAATCGACAGATCCACGGATTCGCTGACCACGCTGCGGCCATGGCCGGTGCTCAGACCCTGCAAGTCCAGCACCGTCATCAGGTATCTCCTTCGCGGCGGCCCGTGCGGGCCAGCAGATAGAGAAAAAACGGTGCACCGACCAGGGCCGTCAGAATGCCCAGCGGCAGCTCGATGCGCGCCATGCTGCGGGCCAGCGTATCGGCCGCCACGACAAAGCCCGCGCCCAGCAGGGCCGAGGCCGGCAGCAGGCGCACGAAATCGGGGCCGACCAGCAGACGCGCCACATGCGGCACCACCAGCCCGACCCAACCGATGATGCCGGCCAGCGACACGGCCGCCGCCGTCCCCAGCGTGGCGCAAACCACCAGCACCAGGCGCAGCCGCCCGACCGGCACGCCCAGAGCCCGGGCCTCCTCATCGGGCAGGGCCAGCAGATTGATACGCCAGCGCAGCAACAGCAAAGGCAGCAGGGCCGCCAGCATCACGGGCGCCGTGGCGGCCACTTCCTGCAGCGTCACGGCCGACAGGCCGCCCATGAGCCAGAAGGTGATGGACGGCAGCTGGGTGTTCGGGTCGGCCAGGGTCTTGATCAGGGCAATGCCGGCCCCCAGCAGGGCGCCCAGTGCAATACCGGCCAGTACCAACACCAGCACCGGATCGTGCCTGCGCACGCAGGCGCTGATAGCCACCACGACGGCCACTGCGATCAGACCGCCACCAAAGGCCAGCCATTGCACGGCAAACATCGACAGGCCCAGATAGATGGCGATGACGGCACCCAGGCCGGCACCGGCCGAAACGCCCAGGATGTCAGGCGAGACAAGCGGGTTGCGAAACATGCCCTGGTAGGCCGCACCGGCTGCAGCCAGCATCGCGCCGACCGCCACGCCGGCTGCGATGCGCGGCAGCCTGATGTTCCAGAGCACGGTTTCGGCCGCTGGCGGCAGCGGCGAAGCCGCTCCCGTAGCCCGTGCCCATAGCGCTTCGGCCAGTTGTGCCGGTGCCAGCGCAAACTGGCCCGAGCCCAGCGCCCAGAGCAACACCAGAGCCAGCAGGACCAGGGCCAGCCACCAGCCCATGCCCACACGCAGATGACTGCGCTGGCGACTATGCCCGGAGGCATTGCTTGATGCCGCGCTTTCCAGGCTTCCCGCTTCTTTCGGGCTTTGAGTGCCTTCGCTGATATCGAATGACTTCATGCCAGCCCCATGCATTCAGCGCGCCGCCTGCAGCAGCGCTTGCAACTGCGCCGGCGACAGTTGGACACCATAGAACAGCGCATAGAACTCGCTCACCGCCTGCTCCAGGGCTTTGACATCCTGCTGGGCGAAGCGGCCCGGATGCAGCTTCTCGAGCAGCCAGCGCACGCCGATCAGCCGGTTCACGCTGGGCGGGCCGTCCAGCCAGCCGAAAGGCAGCACGGGCGCACAGTGCACTCTGCCGCTGCGCACGGCGCTGATGCCGCGCCACAAGGGGTCCTGGCGCACGCGCTCTGCAAAACCCGCCTCCTGGGTCAGTATGACTTCGGGGTCCCAGGCCAGGATCTGCTCCATGGAAACGCGCGTGAGTCCGCCCCTGCCTGCCTGGGCCGCCACATTGCGGCCGCCCGCATACTCGATCACCTCGACATTGATGGAGCCGGCCAGCCCGGTTTCCAGGCCGTTGGCGCCGCGCCCCAGATAGACGCGCGGCCGGGCCTGCTCCCCCAGCCCCGCGGTCACGGCGCGCACCAGCCTGGCCACTTCGTCGGCATGTCGGGCCAGGGTCTCGCCACGCTCGGCTGCACCCAGCAAGCTACCGACCTCGCGCAGCTGGCGCGCATGGTCGCTCAGGCTGCCCTGCACCAGCACGCATGCCAGGCCCGTCTGGCGCGCCAGACGTTCGGTGGCAGAGACATGGGTGGCGTCGGAGGTCCCGGAGTCCAGCACCAGATCGGGTTGCAGCGCCAGCAGCTTTTCAAGCGGCAGCGTGCTGCCGCGCCCCGACAGGCGCCCCAGATAGGGCAAGGCCTGCAGCGGCGATCCCAGATGGGCGCGCGCCGCATCGCCAAGCTGCATGGGCCAGCCCAGCAGTTGCTGCGGCGCCAGCGCAGCCAGCAAAACGCCTGCCGGCGGCCCCGAAGCGAACACGCGGCCAGCCCGCGCCGGCAGCGAACCAAAGCGGGCTGCAATGACCGAGCCGCCATCCTGCGCCCAGGCCCCGCCCTGATACAGGCCCGATGCCAGCGTCGCAGCACCGGCCTGCAGCCATTGGCGCCGCGTCAGCATGACCGGTCTTCCAGGTCTTCGCGCTGCAGCTGCTGACGGCACCAGTGCAGCAGTGCCTGTTCGTCAACCGGCAGGCGCACGAAGGCGCCACCGGTAAAGCTCTGCCAGCCAGCCTCGTGGCGGGCCGCCACGGCCGTGACCACGGGAATGCCGGCCTCGACAAAAGCGGCGATCTCCTGGACAAAACCGCCGCCAGCGGCTTCGAGCTGGCCGAAGCAGTTGACGACGGCCAGCTCCACACCATCGGCCAGTGCCTGGCGCAGCACAACGCTGGCCCGGGCCAGGGCCTGCGGATTGAGGCTGCAGGCCTGCGAGGCAGCGCCCAGGTCCTCGGTCATCTCGAACTGCTGGCCGCTGCGCAGATCCACGAGACGCATGCACTTGTTGCCATTGGCATAGCGACTCTGGCGATGCACCAGTCCGCCCACCTGCCGGCCCGACTGTTGCAGCCGCCGCGCCACGCCTTCGAGCAAGTCCTCGATATCGTGCCGCTCATCGGGGTAAATCAATGCCGCCAGCGGCGGCGTCATAGCGGTGCTCATGCTGCTCCTTCGCTCAAGTCTGTCCATCGGCACCGGCGCTCATGCCGGCGGGCACGCTGTCGCGCCCAAACACCCAGGGGCCGCCCGCGCCGCTGGCCGCTTCCAGCACCTGCTGGCCGGCCGCAGACAGCAGATACTCGGCCAGCAGGCCCGCCGCCCGGCGCTGCTCCGGCGTGGCCGGATGGCGCGGGCCGGGCGTGAGCAGCACATAGGGCCTGCGCATCAGCGGATCGCCATGCAGCAGAAGTTCTATGCCAGGGGCGCCCATCTTGCCGAAGGCCAGGGGAATATGGCCGACCACGGCATAGGCCTGCTCGCGCGCCGCCAGCTCCAGCACGGCCTGTGGTCGCGGGCCGGTGTCGGCGCGCAGCCAGCGCGCATCGGGTCGTATGCCGCCGCGCCGCCACAGACGCTGCACCACGGTATAGCTGCCGGGGTCGCGCAGCGCGATGAAGGGCGAGCCGGTCTCGGCAATGCGCCGCAGCGCCTGCGTGCCGTCAGCGACCGAACGCACGCCTGCGGGGTCATGAGCGGGTCCGGCAATCACATGCTGGTTCCAGCCCCAGACGCGCGCGGCGGAAGCCATGCCGCTGGCCTCCAGTGCCATGGCTTCGTCGCTGGCGTGGATCAGCAGCATCTGCGCCTCGCCGCACGCGAAGGCGGGCACCACGCCCTCCTTGGGCGCGGCCGCCACGGTGGTGACCGGCATGGCCAGGGCCTGGCTGGCCTGCTCGGCCACACGCGGCCACACGCCGCACAGCACGAGTCCGCCCACGGCCGCCACCTGTACGCCGGTGCCCGAAGCGGGTTGTGCCCCCATCGCCAGGGCCGGGCCACCGGCCATGCCCAGGGCCGGGCCACCGGCCATGCCCAGGGCAGCCAGACTGCGCAGCCAGTCACGCCGTGCCAGCGATGTCCGAAGCAGGTTTTGCATGACCGTCAGAACCGGTAGCCCAGGTTCACATACCAGCTGCGCCCCGGCATGGGCAGGCCGTCGGCCAGCTGATACCACTTGTCGCCCAGATTGGCCACGCCGAAGTCCAGCGTGGTGTCCGGACGCGGCAGATAGCGCGCGCGCAGATTGGCCACGCCGTAGCCGGCCATCTGATAGACCTGGGCCTGGCCGCTGGCCGACAGCGGCACCTTGCGGCCCTGTTCTGCTTCCAGCTCGGCGCGCAGCTGCCACTGGGCCTGCGGATTCCATTGCAGGGCCGCTGTCAGGCGCTGGCGCGGCGTGTCCGTCAAGGTGATGCTGCGGTCGCTGAGGTTGGTGCGGCTCAGATAGGTGTAGCCCGCATGCAGAGCCCATTGGGCCGACAGTTGCTGCGCCAGCGATATCTCAAAACCGGCATTGCGCGTGCGTCCCACGTTCTGCGCCTGGTTGCAGGTCTTGCCGCCGCAGGCCGTGGAGTCAACGACCATGGTCTGGATCTGGTCGCGCACCCGGCTGTAGAACAGCGCCGCCTGGCCCTTGCCGCCCTGCCAGGGCTTGCCGCTCAGGCCCAACTCCAGATGGTTGGCCACCTCGGGCTTGAGGTCGGGGTTGGCCAGGGCCGTACCCATGCGTGCCGAATAGCGGTCCTTGATGGTCGCAAAACGGGTCTTGTGCGAGGCAATCAGATAGACCTCGTCGCCCTGGGCCGTGAGCGCATAGCTCAGGCGTGCCAGGCCGTTGGTGGCGCTGGTCGAGCCCGTGGGCCACTGGTAGACCTGCTTGGCGTCGCGCTGGTCATGGCTCAGGCCCAGCGTCAGGCGCCAGCGCTCGGCCAGGGCGATGTGATCCTCGAGCACCAGCGAGGTGGTCACATCGCGGTAGTGCTTCTGCGGGTCCTTGCCCGAGGCCGCGTCGGTGTGCTCGTCCTGCTTGTAGTGGAAGGCCGCATGCAGCTCGTGGCCGGAGAAGGCGTAGTTGACCCACTCCACGCTGGCCCCCTTGCTCACATCCTTGTAGCTGCTGGTCGGATCGTGGGCCGTGTAGCTGGCGTCCTTGTACATGTCGAGACCGTTTTTGTAGGTGTCGTGGTAGAGACGCGTCTTGAGCACATTGCTGCCGTTCAGACGGGTGGTGCTCAGGAAATACAGGCTGTCCTTGTCCCAGTAGGGCCAGCGCCAGTAGCGCACGGCGTTCTTCTGCGTGGACTGGCCGGTGTAGACGGGATTGCCCTTCTCGCCTTCCTGGCGCACATAGCCGATGGCGTATTCGTCCGTGGCATTGGGCGTGAGTCCCAGCTTGAAGGACAGGCGCTTGTCGGTGCGGTCCGCGTTCTCGCGCTTGCTGCCGGTATCGGTGGGCTGCTTCTTGTAATCCCTGAAGCCCCGGGGCAGAGGAAAGCTGTCGGCATCCAGGTAGGAGGCACCCAGCTGATAGTACCAACTGCCCTGGTTACCGCCCAGGTTGAAGCTCGCCCTGCGCTCGCCGCCGCTGCCCACACCCAGGCGCACATCGCCTTCGAAGGGCTTGACCGGTTTGCGCGTGACCAGATTGACGGCGCCGCCCAGCGTATTGGGACCGTACAGCAGCGAGGCGCCGGCCTTGGCCACATTGATCTCGGCCAGGTCGAAGGTGGTGAAGCGGCCCAGATCCACATAACCGTCATAGGGCACGTACAGCGGCACGCCATCCACAAAAATCGGCACCTGGCGCGAGTCGAAGCCGCGCAGGCTGATCATTTCCTCGTTGCGGTTGTTGCGCGACAGGCTCACGCCGGGGAGATTGCGCACGGCATCGGCCACGGTGCTGGCATTGCTGCGCTCCATCTCGGCACTGCCCACGCGCTGCATATCGCCGGCCCCGAGTTCCTCGGCCTCGCGCCGCGCGCTGACTTCCACCGTACCCAGCGTGAAAGTCTGGCTGGCGGCTTCGGCTGCGCCCGCAGCTGACACCTGGGCCCAGGCCGTGCCCATGGGCACGATGGCCAGCGCGCCCCACAACCAGCTGCGGCGAAGAACAAAACTTGGAGGATGGATCTGGGAAACCGTGGAGTGCAATGGCATGGCGCGGGCTGGAATTTGTTGTCGAATGTAAAAAACCGTCGATTCTAGCCACCGCTATTCATTTATGGAATAACGATCGACAAACAGTCCCCATACGCCCCACGGCATACACATCCCATGAAAAAAGGCCACCCGAGGGTGGCCTTGCATCAAATGCCTTGCAGATTCAAACGCAGCTGATCGCCACGGCCTTGGCCACCAGGTAGGCCTCCAGCGCCTCCGGGCCGCCTTCGGAGCCATAGCCCGAATCCTTGATGCCGCCAAAGGGCAGCTCGGCAGACGGCAGTGCCGGCTGGTTGATCCACAGCATGCCGGCTTCCACGTCCTGCGACAGCTGGTGCGTCGTCTTGAGCGAGCGCGTGAAGGCATAGGCGGCCAGGCCATAGGACAGGCGATTGGCCTCTTGAATGGCGTCTTCGATCTTGTCGAAGCCGCGAATCGCCGCCACGGGGCCGAAGGGCTCCTGGTTGAAGATATCGGCCGTCAACGGCACGTCGGCCAGCACCGTGGGCGCAAAGAAGTTGCCGGCAGAGCCAAAGGATGCGCCGCCCGTCATCAGCTTGGCACCGCTTTGCTCGGCGTTCTGGATCAGCTGGGTCAGCGCCGTCACGCGGCGCGGATTGGCCAACGGGCCCATCTGCGTGCCCTGCTCCAGGCCGTTGCCGACCTTCAATGCCTCGGCATGGGCCACCATGGCACGCGTGAACTCCTCGCGCACGCTGTTGTGCACCAGAAAGCGCGTGGGCGAGATGCAGACCTGGCCCGCGTTGCGGAACTTGGCCGCCCCCGCGGCCTTGACGGCCAGTTGCACATCGGCATCCTCGGCCACGATCACGGGGGCATGGCCGCCGAGCTCCATGGTTGAGCGCTTCATGTGCTGGCCGGCCAGCGCCGCCAGCTGCTTGCCCACGGCCGTGGAGCCCGTGAAGGTCACCTTGCGGATTACGGGGTGAGCAATCAGATATTCGGAAATCTGTGCGGGGTTGCCATAGACCAGGCCCACAACACCGGCAGGAATGCCGGCATCGACAAAGCACTTGAGCAGGGCTGCGGGCGAGGCCGGGGTTTCCTCGGGCGCCTTGACCAGGAAGGAGCAGCCCGAAGCCAGGGCCGCGCCGATCTTGCGCACGATCTGGTTGACGGGGAAGTTCCAGGGCGTGAAGGCGGCGACCGGGCCCACGGGGTCCTTGATCACCAGCTGCTGCTGCTCGGGGCGACGCGAAGGCACGATGCGGCCATAGACACGCAGGGCCTCGTCGGCAAACCATTCGATGATGCCGGCGCCGGCAATGATTTCCACCTTGGCCTCGGCCAGCGGCTTGCCCTGCTCCTGCGTCAGCAGCGCGGCGATCTCGTCGGCACGCTCCTTGAGCAGAGCTGCGGCACGGCGCATGATGGCGCCGCGCTCATGGGCAGACACCTTGCGCCAGACCTGAAAGCCCTTGTCTGCCGCCGCCAGGGCGCGGTCCAGGTCGGCAATATCGGCATGGGCCACACGGCCAATCACCTCGCCGCTTGCAGGGTTGCGCACATCAATTTTCTTGCCGCTGGCAGCGTCCTGCCACTGTCCGTCGATCAAAAGCTGGGTATCGGGATATGCAGTGCTCATCGCATGACTCATAGGTGTCGGCCGCCGCTATCCCCCTGCAGACTGACGAGGCCGGGTGTGACAAATTTTCAGGGGTTACCGGACAAATTCTAGTCATGCGGGCTCGGCACTCAGACAAAAGGGAGACAGCTGTCAGCAATCGGCCTCATGCGCCCACGGCCCGGCGCAGTTGCGCCTGCTCCAGTAGCCCGCCCAAGCCCTCGGCGGACGATGCGGCCTGCCTGACCACCTCGCCCACCACGAACACGCAGGGACTGCCCAGTCCGCTGCATGCCAGCGCCTGCGTCATCTGCCCCAGCTCGGTCAGTATCTGCTGCTGTGCGGGCAGGCTGGCGCTCTGGACCAGGGCCACCGGAGTAGATGCCGGCAGTCCGCCAGCCAGCAGCTGCTGCTGGATGATGCCGGCAGTGGCAACGCCCATGTAGATCACCAGCGTCAGCCCCAGCATCCGGGCCGTGCCGGCCAGCAACTGCCAGTCGTGACCGGCACTGCCTGGCTTGGCATGACCGGTGATGAACACCACACCATGGGCATGGTCGCGATGGGTCAGCGGCACGCCGAGGCTGGTGGCCGCGGCCAGCCCGGCGGTGATGCCGTTGACCACTTCGACGGCTATGCCCGCCATGCGCAGATGCTCGATCTCCTCGCCGCCACGGCCAAAGATGAAGGGGTCGCCGCCCTTGAGGCGCACCACCAGCTCACCCTGGCGGGCCGCCATGATCATGAGCTTTTCGATGAATTCCTGCGAGGTGCTCTCGCGCCCGCCACGCTTGCCCACATGAACGATGCGGGCGCTAGCGCTGGCAAGCTTCACGATGTCGGCAGACACCAGATCGTCTGCCAGCAGCAGCGTGGCGGACTGGATCAGTCTCAGCGCCTTGAGCGTGAGCAGCTCCGGATCACCGGGGCCGGCACCGACCAGATAGCAGCGGCCCACGGGCGGCAGGGAAGTGGCATGGCTGTTTGTCATGACTGGCCTTTCATATGCGTTGCCGGACATCGAAATCTAGGCGGCAACCGGCAAGGCTGCCGACTGAGGCGCAGGCGTCGCATGTACCAGTTGTTTGATCCTGGGAATACAGGAGCCGCAGCGCGTGCCGCAACCCAGAGAAGTCTTGAGCTGCGCGAGCCGCTCGTCGGCGGAGCCCTCGCAGGTGGTCAGTGCCGAGCCGATGCTGGCCTCATCCACATTCATGCAGGCACAGATCTGTGGCGAGCGGGCCGGCATGGCGGCGGGCGGCTTCCTGCCCGATGACAGCAGCAGACGGCCATAGGTTTGCACCGATTGCTCGTCGCGCAGAACAGGCCCCAGCCACTGGCCCGCGCTGGCATCGCCACAGAGCAAAAAGGCATCAAGCCTTGGCTCCTCCGTCTGCCGGCCTATCGCCATGGCGCGGCTGCATTGGCGACGCACGTCGACATAGCGCATGGCCTGCGGGCCATCGAGCTGCAGCAGACCATGCAGCCGCGCCAGCACCTCGGCGCCGGGCTGGGCATAGGCCGCTGCGCGAAACTGCACGCCGGTGCGGCCCTGATCCGCTTTTTCCAGCGGCACGGCGCGCCCGAACAGCACGCAACTGGCGAAATCGAACTCGGCCATCAATTCGGTCAAAGCCTGGCGAACCGACTGCACCTGCTGTTCATCCAGCCATGCCATGCCCAGACAAGTCCAGGGCAGCTCGGCCTTGAGCAGCTTGACGGCCACATGCTTGAGCTCGGGCTGCTTCGAGCGCGGGCAGCGCTCGGGCGTGGTCAGGGCGTTGACGCCCGCAAGCCGCTGCCCCTTGGAGCCCATGCCGCTCAGGTACATGCTGCCCCAGTGCATGGGCAGATAGAGCTGTGCGGGCTGCAAGCCCGGGTCCGCCTGCACGGGCAGCACGATGGCGCCATAGCGGTTGGAGACATGGACCAGATCGCCATCCTGCAGCTGCAGGCGCTGCATGTCCTGAGGGCCGACCTGCAGCTGCGGTTCGCTGACATGGGCAAACAGGCGCCCCAGCTGGCCGGTGCGCGTCATGCCATGCCATTGATCACGCAGGCGACCGGTGTTGAGACTGAACGGATGTCGCGCATCGCGCGGCACGGCCGGCGCCTGCCAGGGCTGGGCATCAAAACGTGCGCGCCCGTCATCGGTTGCAAAGACTGCGTCGCCATACAGACGCTGACGGCCCTGGCTGGCGCCTTGGGGCATGGGCCATTGCTGGGGTCCCTTGACTTCCAGCACCGCCCAGCTCAGACCCGTGATATCCAGATCGCGCCCGCGTGTGGACTCGCGATGCTCGTTCCAGATGGCTTCGGCACCCGCGTCCACATTCGCAGTGTCATAGGGAAACAAGCTTGGCAGCGAGGGCCGCAGATGCTGCTCCAGGCGCCGCGCCAGCTGCACGCCTATCTGCCAGTCATGGCGTGCCGCCCCCGGCGCGACCACGGCAGCGCGCACCCGCGAGATGCGCCGCTCGCTGTTCGTGACCGTGCCCAGCTTCTCGCCCCAGGTGGAGGCAGGCAGCAACCAGTCGGCATAGGCCGTGGTCTCGGTTGCGGCAAAAGCCTCCTGCACCACCACCAGCTCGGCACGCTCCAGCGCCCTGCGCACCATAGCCTGTTCGGGCATGCTCTGCGCGGGATTGGTGCAGGCAATCCACAAGGCCTTGATCTGGCCGTCGGCAGCGGCCTCGAACATCTCCAGCGCGGACTTTCCGGGCTGCTTCGGAATCGACTCCACACCCCATAGCCGCGCCACTTCGGCCCTGTGCGCGGCGTTGGAAAGATCACGATGCGCGCTGAGCAGATTGGACAGTCCGCCCACCTCGCGTCCTCCCATGGCATTGGGCTGACCCGTCAGCGACAGGGGCCCGGCGCCAGACCTGCCGATCTGACCCGTTGCCAGATGCAGATTGATCAGCGCGGCGTTGTTCGCCGTGCCGCTGCGGCTTTGGTTCAGACCCTGGCAGTACAGACTGAGCGTGGGACGACGCACGTCCGTCGGCTCCTCGGCACCGCCCAGCGCCATCCAGCGCGCCGCCCGGTACAGGTCCGCCACGGGCAGGCCGCAGATGGCAGCGACCTTCTCGGGCGTGGCTTCACGCACCAGTTCCTTGAGCTGTGCAAAGCCGCTGGTGTGCTGCGCGATGAAGGCGCTGTCCGTCCAGCCCTCCCACAACATGATGTGCAGCAGACCGTGAAACAGCATCACATCGCTGCCCGGCTGCAACGGCAGATAAAGATCGGCCAGCTCGGCGGTCTCGGTACGGCGCGGATCGGCCACGATGATCCTGAGCTGCGGATTGCGCGCCCTGGCCTCCTCCACACGCCGGAACAGAATGGGATGCGCCCAGGCCATATTGCTGCCCGTGATGAACAGGCAGCCGGCCAGATCTATGTCCTCATAGCAGGCCGGCGGTGCATCATCGCCCAATGTGGCCTTGTAGCCGGCCACGGCGCTGCTCATGCACAGGCGCGAATTGGTGTCAAGATTGTTGGTGCCCAGCAGGCCTTTGACCAGTTTGTTGAAGACGTAGTAGTCCTCGGTCAGCAGCTGGCCACTGAGATAGAAACCCAGTGCATCTGGCCCATGTTCGGCGCGAATGCCGGCGATACGCGCCGCCAGTTCATCCAGGGCCTGATCCCAGCTCGCGGCCTGCGGCGCAGATGTCCGCTCCAGCCTGCGCATGGGCTGCAGCAAACGGCCCTGCTGAGCATAGGCAGGAGCTGCCGTCAGATGCAGCGTGCTGCCCTTGGTGCACAGGCGCCCGAAGTTGGCAGGATGCTCGGGATCGCCGCGCACGCCGGTAATCTGCAGGCCATCGGACTCGATGATCACGCCGCAGCCGACACCGCAATAGGGACAGGTGGACTTGGTTTCTTTCATGGCGTCACCAGAGAGAGGCGGCGGCGTTCAGATTCACTCCTACGCGGACCGCCGAAGGCGAGTCCGCAGTCGACACCGCAATAGGGACAGGTGGATCGGGTCTCATGCATGGCAGACTTTCAGTGAAATTGCGCCGCAGCGCCCGGCTATCAAGCGCATGCTGCTACTCAACTCATATCAATCAAGACGCTAGGCCGCAGCACAGCCGGACCTGGCTGCGCAATGTGCGGGACCGGCATGCGGGCGGGTCTGCTCCAGGGCGCGGCTGGCCAGTTCGTCGGCGCGCAGCTGCACCTCGCCGTTCTCCACGCGCACGCTGAAATAAGGCGTGCAGCCCTCATCGGGCGCCGCCGCCTCGCCGGTGCTGAGTGCAATCGTCCAGTTGTGCAGCGGGCAGGCCACGCTGCGCCCGAACACAATGCCTTGCGACAACGGCCCGCCCTTGTGCGGGCAGCGGTCCAGCAGCGCAAACACCTCATCGTCGGCATTGCGAAACACGGCCACATCCAGCCCTTGTGCACGCGCCACGCGGCGTGCTCCCAGCACGGGGATGTCGTCCATCGTGCAGATAGAAATCCATTCGCTCATTTACATCTCCTAAGCTCCCCCTGAGCCGCTTTGCGGCTTCCCCCTCTCTCGCTTCGCGGGAGGGGGACGACGGCCTCACTACGGGGCGGCGGGGCCGCCCAGGCCCTTGCTCGCCGTCCCTTGGCTATGCCGCGCCAGGTTCGTAAATTGCTGAAAAATTGAAAGAGGTTCTCGGTTTCAGGCAACAACTGACACATCAGCAGGCAGAGCCTGGAACTGGCGCGTATCCACGGATGCCTTGTCGGTTTCGAACCAGGGATCGGGCTCGCCATCCAGTGCAAACTGCAGCTGCTGCCACAGCGCCCTGCGGCCCTCGGCATCGTCGAGAATGCGGCGCTTGACATAGTCCAGACCCACGCGATTGATGTAGTGCACCGTGCGCTCCAGATACCAGCCTTCCAGCCGGTACAGCTGCATGAAGGCGCCCGTGTACTCCATCACCTCTTCGGCGGTCTTGAGCTTGGTGAAGAAATGCGCCACCTCGGTCTTGATGCCACCGTTGCCGCCCACATACATCTCCCAGCCCGAATCGACGCCGATGATTCCCACATCCTTGATGCCGGACTCCGCGCAGTTGCGCGGGCAGCCGCTGACGGCGAACTTCACCTTGTGCGGGGCGTACATGCGCCACATGGCGCGCTCCAGGTCCTTGCCCATCTGGGTACTGTCCTGCGTGCCCATGCGGCACCATTCGCTGCCCACGCAGGTCTTGACCGTGCGCAGCGCCTTGGCATAGGCATGGCCGCAAGGCATGCCTATATCGTTCCAGACGGCCTGCAGATCCTCCTTCTTCACGCCCAGCAGATCGATGCGCTGACCGCCCGTGACCTTCACCGTGGGGATCTGGTACTTGTCCACCACATCGGCAATGCGGCGCAGCTCGGAGGCCGTGGTCTCACCGCCCCACATGCGCGGAATCACGCTGTAGGTTCCATCTTTCTGGATGTTGGCATGGCTGCGTTCGTTGATGAAGCGGCTTTGCGGGTCGTCCCTGGCCTCCTTGGGCCAGGTGCTTACAAGATAGTAGTTGACGGCCGGACGGCAGGAGGCACAGCCATTGGGCGTGCGCCACTCCATGAAGCGGAACACCGCATCGGTGCTGAGCAGCTTGTGCTCAGCGATCGCGTCGCGCACAGCCTGGTGCCCGTGGTCGGTGCAGCCGCACATGGCCTTGGTCTTGGGGGCCGCCGAGTAGTCGCCACCGGCCGTGAACATGATGATCTGCTCCACCAGGCCCGTGCAGGAGCCGCAGCTGGCACTGGCCTTGGTGTGCTTGCGCACATCGTCGAGCGTGAACAGGCCCTTGTCCTTGATGGCCTTGCAGATCGCACCCTTGGTCACGCCGTTGCAGCCGCAGACCTCGTCGCCGTCGGCCATGGCCGCGGCCTTGCTCTGCCCCTGGTGGCCGGTGTCGCCGAGATTGGATTCGCCAAACATCAGCTTGTCCCGGATATCGGCCACGCTGCGGCCCTCGCGCAGCAGCTTGAAGTACCAGCTGCCGTCCACCGTGTCGCCGTACAGGCAGGCACCGACCAGCTTGTCGTCCTTGATGACCAGCTTTTTGTAGACCCCCGCATAGGGGTCGCTCATGAGAATTTCCTCGGTATCGCTGCCGCCCTGGAAATCGCCTGCAGAGAACAGATCGATGCCCGTGACCTTGAGCTTGGTCGAGGTCAGCGAACCCAGATAGCGGCCGATGCCGAACTCGGCCAGATGGTTGGCCAGCACCTTGCCCTGCTCGAACAAGGGCGCCACCAGTCCGTAGGCAATGCCTCGGTGTGCCGCGCATTCGCCCACGGCATAGATGCGCGGATCGGTCACGGTCTGCAGCGTATCGCTGACCACGATGCCGCGGTTCACATGCAGGTGCATGGACTCGGCCAGTTCGGTGCTGGGGCGAATGCCCACGGCCATCACGACCAGTTCGGCCGGGATCTCGCTGCCGTCCTTGAAACGCACGGCACGCACGCGGCCGCCTGCGTCACCCAGCAGCTCCTGGGTCTGCGCCTGCATGCAGAACTGCATGCCGCGCTCGGCCAGCGATTTCTGCAGCATGCGGCCCGCCTGATCGTCGAGTTGGCGCTCCATCAGCCAGTCGCCGACATGCACCACGGTGACCTGCATGCCGCGCTTCATGAGGCCGTTGGCCGCTTCCAGTCCCAGCAGGCCACCGCCGATCACCACTGCATGCTTGAACGTCTTGGCCGCATCGATCATGGCCTCGGTATCGGCGATGTCGCGGTAGGCCAGCACGCCCTCCAGGTCCTTGCCGGGGATGGGCAGGATGAAGGGCCTGGAGCCCGTCGCCATGATCAGGCGGTCGTACTCGGCGCTGGCGGTCTCGCCCTGGGCATTGACCGCATGCACCGTGCGCCGGGCCCGGTCGACGGCCGTCACGGTATAGCCGGCGTGCAGCAGGATATGGTGGTCCTGGTACCAGGACCAGTCGTTGAGCACGATATCGCCGAGCGTCTGCTCGCCAGCGAGCACCGGCGACAGCAGAATGCGGTTGTAGTTGGGATGCGGCTCGGCGCCGAAGACCGTGATGTCGTACAGATCGGGGGCAATGGCCAGCAGCTCTTCCAGCGCACGCACGCCTGCCATTCCGTTTCCAATCATGACCAGTTTGGATTTTTTCATCTGAGTCCCCGTGGGCATTTGCAAAGCCAAAAAAAAAGACGTCTGCGCGCTTCATGACTTGCATGAACGCGTAGACGTCTTTGTCTGTGGGTTCTGGTCCAGCCTTGCACCATCCCCCGGTGACCCACCTTGGCCACGCTGAACAACACGCAATTGCTGTGCCAGCTTTTCTCAGCCTGCAGAGACTATTCCATCCCGCGGCATGCACTGCTTTTGTGCATGGCCGCTTTATTGCTGTGCAAAACAAACATGGCGCCCCAAGGCGCCATGCAGCTTGAAATCAAAAAGGCTCAGGCCGCCTTCTCCACATGGCCCTGGCGCGTGTAGAGAAAGTCGATCACCGCCTTGCGATAGCTTTGATACTGGGCATCCTCGGCCAGTTCCACCCGGCTGCGCGGGCGTGGCAGCGCCACATGCAGCACCTCGCCAATCGTGGCAGCGGGACCGTTGGTCATCATCACGATCTTGTCGGACAGCAGTACGGCCTCATCCACATCGTGCGTGACCATGACCACGGTGCTCTGGGTGCGTGCCACGATCTCCAGCAACTCGTCCTGCAGCTTGGCACGCGTCAGGGCGTCGAGAGCGCCGAAGGGCTCGTCCATGAGCAGCACCTGGGGCTCCATGGACAGGGCACGCGCAATGCCCACGCGCTGCTTCATGCCGCCCGAAATTTCGCCGGGGCGTTTTTGCGCCGCATGGCTGAGGCCCACCATGGCCAGCGCCGCATCGGTGCGCTGCGCCAGCTGTGCCTTGCTTTCGCGCTTGCCGAAGACACGCTCCACGGCCAGGTGCACATTGCCCCAGCAGCTCAGCCAGGGCAGCAGCGAATGGTTCTGGAAGACCACCGCACGCTCGGGCCCAGGGCCCTTGATTTCCTTGTTGGCGCACAGCAGTGCACCGCCCGTGGGAATGGTCAGGCCGGCAATCAGATTGAGCAGCGTCGACTTGCCGCAGCCCGAATGCCCGATGAGACTGACGAACTCGCCCTTGGCAATGTTCAGATTGATGTCGCGCAGCGCGGGAAACAGTCCCTTGGCGGTCTTGAAGGTCTGCGCCACCCCGTGGATCTCGATGTACTTGGTGCTGAGAGATGTATGCATGAGGTACTCCTTGCTTTTTTCCGAGGCCACCGTGGCGCCGGCTTTGCCGGGCCACCGGTGGTGCCCCCTTGAGGGGGTGACGCGCCCGAGGGCGCGGCTCAGGGGTGGGTTAAGTCTTGACCTCTTCAAACGTAAAGGCCGAAGCCAGCTTGACCAGGGCCCACTCCAGCACCAGGCCCACGATGCCGATCACGAAGATGGCGATGATGATGTTCTTGACGTTGAGGTTGTTCCACTCGTCCCAGACCCAGAAACCTATGCCCACGCCGCCCGTCAGCATCTCGGCGGCCACGATCACCAGCCAGGCCGTCCCCACGGCCAGGCGCACGCCGGTCAGCATATAGGGCAGCACGGCAGGAAACAGAATGGTGGTGGCGATCTTCCACTCCGACAGATTGAGCACGCGCGCCACATTCATATAGTCCTGGGGCACACGCTGCACGCCCACGGCGGTGTTGATGACCATGGGCCAGATCGAGCAGATGAAGATGGTCCAGATGGCTGCCGGATTGGCGCCCTTGAACACCAGCAGGCCGATCGGCAGCCAGGCCAGCGGCGAGACCGGGCGCAGCAGGCTGATCAAGGGATTGAACATGCGCGACAGAAAGCCGAAGCGCCCGATCACGAAGCCCAAAGGAATGCCGACCAGTGCCGCCAGACCGAAGCCCAGGGCCACACGCTGCAGCGAGGACAGCACATTCCAGCCCACGCCCTGGTCGTTGGGCCCGTTGCGGTAGAAGGGATCGCTGAACACCTGCAGGGCCTGCTCCCAGGTCTCGGCCGGGGTCGGAATGCTCTTGCCTGTGCTACTCGATACCAGCGACCACAGGCCGACCAGCAGCGCCAGCCCCAGCAGCGGAGGCAGGACCTGAGCAAATAGCTGTTCAGCCCATTGGCGCAAGCGGCTTGGCGCCACCGCAACCGGAGCCGTGACTATCGCTTTGGGTTTGATATCTTTTTCCACTTCAGCCTTTACAAGTTCTGTGCCAGCAGCTATCTCTTTTGAAGTTTCGAGCAGCGCATCATTGGCCGCCTGGGCTGCCAGTTGCGGATCGTGCGGGGGATCGAGTTCGAGCGGTGAGTGAAGTACGGCACTGACCATGATGGTTCTCCGTTAAGGTGGCGGCCTCAGGCGGCCTTGATCTTGAAGCTGTCGGCGTACTGGGCAGGGTTCTTGCCGTCCCAGACCACGCCGTCGATCAGCTTGCTGGTGCGCAGCACATCCTTGGGCACGCTGACCTTGAGCTGGCTTGCCGCCTGCTGGTAGAGGTCGATGCGGTTGATCTGCCTGGCCACGGCCAGATAGTCGGGATGGGCCTTGAGCAGACCCCAGCGCTTGTGCTGGGTGAGGAACCACATGCCGTCCGACAGATAGGGAAAGTTCACGGCCCCGTCGTTGAAGAACTTCATGTGGTTGGGGTCGTCCCAGGTCTTGCCCAGGCCGTTCTGGTAGCGGCCCAGAATGCGCTGGTTGATGGCGTCCACGCTGGTGTTGATGTACGACTTCTGGGCCACGGTCTCGGCCATCTTCGTCTTGTTCTGCAGGCTGGCATCGATCCAGCGGCTGGCCTCGAGAATCGCCATCATCACGGCGCGGCAGGTGTTTGGATTCTTCTGCGCAAACTCGCCCGTGGTGCCCAGCACCTTCTCGGGGTGATCCTTCCAGATGTCCTGCGTGGTGTTGGCCGTAATACCGATGCCATCCATGATGGCGCGATGGTTCCAGGGTTCGCCCACGCAGAAACCATCCATATTGCCCACGCGCATATTGGCCACCATCTGGGGCGGCGGCACGGTGATCAGCTTGGCCTCGGATAACGGATTGATGCCCGCAGCCGCCAGCCAGTAATGCATCCACATGGCGTGGGTACCGGTGGGGAAGGTACCGGCAAACGTGTATTCGCGCTTTTCCCTGGCCATGACCTTCGCCAGACTGGCTCCGTCGACCGCCCCCTTGTCGGCCAGGGCCTTGGACAGCGTGATCGCCTGGCCGTTGTTGTTCAGCCCCATGAGCACGGCCATGTCCTTCTTGGGGCCGCCCACGCCCAGATGCAGGCCGTAGACCAGGCCGTAGAGCACATGGGCGAAGTCCAGCTCGCCGTTGACCAGCTTGTCGCGCACGCCGGCCCAGCTCGCTTCCTTGCTGGGGACGATCTTCACACCGTATTTCTGATCGAAGCCCAGCACCGAGGCCATGACCACGCTGGCGCAATCGGTCAGCGGGATAAAGCCGATCCTGACCTCTTTCTTCTCCGGCGCGTCGGAGCCTGCGGCCCAGGCGCCATGGTGGCCCAGCGTGCCATAGAGGGCTGCGGCACCGGCCACGCGCAGAAACTCGCGCCGCCCACCGGCAGATACAGGCTCGGGCGCAGGAACAGTAGACGAAGGAAGGCGCTGGCTCATGAGAAAACTCCATCAAGAATCGTGGTGAAGGCGATCCGGAAAACAAAAAGGCGCCCTTCCCTCCTCGGGTGTGAGGAGAAAAGGACGCCGTTGTCCCAGGTCACTCGTAATAACGCTTTAAGCGCGACCGCCTTTGGTCTGCTTGACATCAACAGTCATGCACAAACCATGCCAGTCCCCGATCAGAGGCGGAGCAGGCTTTGCGCTTCCGGTTTTGGCCCATATTTGGTGCAGCGCAACAAACACCGCGAGGCCAAGGCTATGAATTGGTGCTGCCAGGCAGCAGGTCCACCGTGGCCAGAATCGCCTCGGCCACATCCAGCATGCGCCGGTTCTGGTTCATGGCCGTCTGGCGGATCAGCTTGTAGGCATCGCCCTCGCCGAGCTGGCGGTAGTTCATCAGCACGCCCTTGGCCCGCTCTATGGTTTTGCGCTCCTTGAGCGTGGCGCGCGCCTTGTCGATCTCGGTCTGCATGTCCTGCAGGCGCATGGACTGCTCCTGCACCAGCAAGACAATGCTTTTCTCGAGCTGCAACCCATACGCCCCCTCCGCAGGCAAGGAGGCGGCTGGCTGCGTGGCCCCCAGAAAGGCCGCAGCCGCTTCGGCACGAGTCCCAGGCTGCGGCTGCATCTCCAGCAGCGCCTTTTGCTGACTCAGCGCGGCACCTGCCTGCTCCAGCTTGCGCAGACATTGGGCCTGCAGTTCCTCGGCCAGGAATGCCTCAATCTGGTGCATGGCATCGAGCCGGCTGGAACAGGCTTCGAACCATGGCGAGCTCAAGCTGCAGTCCAGCAGCACGCCGTCCCCCGCCGTGCAGCCCATTCGACGCAGCCGCTCGATCACCGTCATATCGGGGCAGGCCCCGCATTGCTGCTGCCAGCGCTCCATCCCCGAGGGACTGGCGAAGTCTGCAAACACCTGAAAGCAGCGCTCCTGCGATTCGATCAGATGCAGCCAATGGCGCTGACGCTCTGTCCTGCCTGCCCCTGCGGTAAACGCCGCGACCCCTGTGGCGCGCTCCTGGCCCGCCAGCTCCTTGCCCTGCATGAAATGAAACAGCGCCACCAGCAATTTCGCGATATCGGGATCGCAAGCGCTGTCCGCCGCCTCGAACACCACGGTCAGGCAGGCCGCAATCATGCGGATCAGCGCCTGCGTGCAATCCTCGGCACTCAGCTGCAGAGCATCGCGCCGGCGGCGCAGCAGCGGCAGGGCTTCAAAGCCTTGCAGCGCATTGGCGATCGCGTTGAACAGGCGAGCGCCATGCGCACCCGGCGCCCGCGCGCCCAGCTCTTCAAGCGCAAGGCAGACCCGCTCCATGACCCGGTCCACATGCCGGCCATGATCGAGCAGGCTCTGCTGCGCCTGTGCTCCACCGCTGACCAGAAAGATATTCGAGAGACCGCGCTCTTTCTGCAGCGCATGGACGAGCTCGGACATGCTCGCCACCAGGCTGCTGGCGCGGCTGATCTGCTCCAGCTCGGCAATCTCGCTTTGCCTTGCAGCCACCAGATAGTGCAGAGGCGTTTTCATGGGGGTAGTGCTTGTCGTCATGTTGATTCCATGGACGACGAGCACGATTCATGCCATCTCAGGCAAGGCGACGCTGCCGCCTCTCCCAAAGCCGGTCCACCATGGCGCCCACACCGATGCCCACGACATAGGCCAGCAGATCCAGGGGATCGAAGCCATTGCCCAGCACCAGATAGGCCAGCTTGTTGGCGCGCAGGGCCTGCATCCAGGGGGCCTGATAGAGCTGCAGGAACTCGATGGCAAAGGCGATGGCCAGGGAACAGCCCATGAGCTTGCCGCGCGTGATGGCCGGCCTCAGCCAGGCCACGCACAGCAGCACCACCCAGGCCCAGAGCGCATCGCCCGGATAGTTGCCCAGCCAGGCGGGAAAGGGCATGTAGCCCCGGCGCGAGGCCAGCCCGATGGCAATGACCGCCGCAATGAGCAGGGTCAAGCCCGCCCGTGAGCGACGAAAGGGCCCGGCAGCGGCCAGATGTATCAGCAAGCTGTCGTCCCCTTTAGTCGATATGCGCGCCGGAGTCCTTGACCACCTGCTTCCAGTACGCCAGCTCGGCCGGCAGCATGGCCTTGAAGCTTTGCGGCGTGGACTCCACGCGCTCGGCGCCCAGAGTCTTGAGGCGCTCTGCCATCTCGGGCCTGGCCAGCACGGTCTTGACGGCCTGATGGAGCTTGTCCACCACCGGCTGCGGCGTACCGGCCGGTGCAAACAAGCCGTACCAGCTGGTCACGGCCAGGCCCTTGCCCAGCACGGGGATCTCGGGCGCCAGCGATGTGGGCCTGTCGGAGGCCACGCCCAGCACGCGCAGCTTGCCGCTGCTGACAAAAGGCATCACGCCGGGAAAGCTGCCAAAGGTCACCGGCAACTGGCCGGCCACCACATCGGTGGCGGCTGCCGACGCTCCCTTGTAAGGCACATGCAGCAGACTCACGTTCTTCTGCTTTTTCAGCATCTCGCCCAGCAGATGGTTGAGCGTGCCGTTGCCGGCAGAAGCGTATTCCACCTTGCCCGGATGCGCCTTGGCATAGGCCACCAGCTCGTCCAGATTCCTGGCGGGGAAGTTCGGATTCACCACCAGCAGATAAGGCGCGACGGCCAGCTGCATCACGGGAGTGAAATCCTTGATGGGATCGAACGGCACCCTGGAATACAGTGCCGGATTGATGGTGTAGGCGCTTTGCGCCGTCACGAGAAAGGTGTAGCCGTCGGCCGCGCTGCGCGCCACCTGCCCGGTGCCCAGATTGCCGTTGGCGCCGGCACGGTTTTCCACGATGACGGGCTGGCCCAGCGAATTCTCCAGCCCCTGCGCCACGGCACGCGCAATCACATCGTTGGCACCTCCCGGTGCCTGGGGCACGACAAAGGTAATCGGCTTGGCAGGCCAGTTGCCGCCCTGCGCCAATGCTTGCGTCAGAGGAGCCACCATCACAGCAGCCGCCGCTGCCAACAGCAGCGAGCGGCGTTGGTTTGCAGAGATAAAAACAGCGTTTCGCGCCATCTCGGTGCGCGCAGCTTCTTCAAACTTCATGGCAATAACTTCCTGTGGTGGTGAACATGGATGCTGCCAGCCCTCCATGCCGGCCTGTCGCCCCATGCAACAGGCCATTCTTGCATCGCTCGCCGAGCGGCCTGAATAGCACTCACTGTTCGGCCATCGTCTTTGGCAGAGGCTGCCTCCTGCAAATGCCGTGACCAAAAGCCTGGCCGCAGCGGCACAGCCTCTTCACAGCAGCACCAGCCCCGGCGGCAGACTGTCGCCCAGACTGCGCCTGTGATCCTCTGCCTCCATCTGCACCACCTGCTCGACCATGGCCATCCAGCGCTCGGGAGCGCCGCTGCTGCGCATCTTCTCCAGCACCTGCGCCCTGACGGCATCAGGCAGATCGCGCGCGCGGTCGCCCGTCATGCGGGCCATCTGCACGGCGGCAAACATCGCGGTTTCGTTCTTGCGCCAGTCCTGGGCCAGCGTGGCGTTCAGGAACTCCAGCGCCGCGTCTGGCGGCATCACCAGATGGGCGTTGGCGGCCAGCGACTGGCGTGCCGCCAGGCGGCCTATGGCCCACCAGGTCTGCACGGTTTCATCCTCGTGCCTGAGGCGCTGCAGCATCCACTGCCCCATTTCCTGGCGGTACTGCCAGGGCACGGCCTCCATGGCCGCGAACAGGCGCAGCATGTCGTCATAGCTGCCATGGCTGGATTTGCCGCGCGTGTTCTGTTGCACGGCCTTCTGCATATGGCCGGCCACGTCTTCGAGCAGCTCCATCTGCCGGGCCTCATTCAGACCCGCAGCCACGCGGCGCCAGAACACCCACCACTCCGTCCAGTTGGCGCCCTCTTTGGCATGACCCAGGCCCTGGCCATACAAGGCCCAGACCTGGTCTATGCGCCAGCCATCGAGTTCCGCCCCCACGCCTGGGCGCAGACACCAGCCGGCGAGATTGAACCAGACGCGCTCATGGTCGGCCGTGCGGCGGCGGCGCCTGGCACGGGCCAGCAGCACATCGAACAGGGCTCGCAGCAGGCCCAGCTCCCAGCCCTCGCGCGGGCCTAGGACTCTCTCTAGCGACTGGCGCAGCTGGCGCACTTCCCGGGTCGTCACTTCCTGCGCCTGCGTGCCGAAGATGCGCTCCACCAGGGCCACGGCTTCAGGCAGCCTGGCTGCCAAAGAATCAGACTGTTTCTGGCCTTCAGCGCCTTGTTCACCGGCGCTGTCAGCTATGGGCTCCGAAGCCGAAGCAGCGCGTACAGCAAAGGGCAGCAGCCAGGACTGGCCCGCATCCTGCACGGCAACGCAGCGCACTTCCAGCGTGCCGACCTCGCTCATGCAGGCTTGCAGCTGCACCTCGACCTGGGCTGCGGCCCGGCCTTCGGGCGCGGGCAGCACCGTGGCCAGGGGCGGCAGCTCCACCCACCCCTCGCCGATCAAAGCTGCAATCTGGCCGGCCTGAGCTGGCACATGGCTCAGGCTGTTGGCCAATACATTGAAGCGCACGGCCTGGCCCAGCTTGAGCGCAAAACGCCGGCCAGAGAGCACCATGCGCACGCCCTCTTCCGTGCCACGCGGCAGCAGGCACAGGCCTTGGGGCGCCTCGCCCCTCTTGCCCGGCAGCAGCAGCCAGTAGCTGCGTGCCGAACCGCCGCCAATGCGCGGCACCATGGTCTTGATCGCTGCCGACGCCTGCCCGGCCCGTGCTTCAGGCGGGTTGGGCATAGCAATCTGTGCTACCGACAGCTCTGCCTGATGGCGGGCCAGCCCGTAGGCTGCCGCACCGCGCGCCACGGCCCAGTCGGGGTGCGGGTTGTGCAGCACGCGCACCGGGCTGCCGCGCCAGCGGCCAAGCAATTGCGTCAGACGCTGAACCATGGCATGGGCATGGAACACGCCGCCGTTGAGCAACACGGTATCGGGCAGACCTTCACTTGCATGCTGGGCGAGAAAATGCGCCAGATGACGACTGATGGCCGCATCGGCCGGATAGGGCAGACCAAAGCCGCGCAGCGCGCCCTGCCGCCTGGCGGGCATATCGCTGATCTGCGCGACCGGCAAAAAGCCGTCGACCACCGACTGCCGCACCTGCTCACGAGTCAGCGTGACGCTTTGAGTCGCCGCCAGCAGCTTGCTGCCGCCCCCGAGCAAGGTGATGCCGATCTGCTCGGGCGCGTTCTGCGCCAGCAACTGTTCCTTGGCCATGCGGCAGCGCTGCACCAGCTGGGCAAAGCGCTGTGCGGACAGCCTCTGGCCCTGGTCTGGCGCCTTGTGCGCAAAAGCCGGCTCAAGCTGATGGGCCAGCGCCAGGTCCATGTTGTCGCCGCCCAGCATCAGGTGCTCGCCGACGGCCGTGCGCGTCAGTGTGGGCAGGCTGCCATCGGCCGATGCATCCACGCGAATCAGCGTCAGATCGGTAGTTCCCCCGCCCACATCCACCACCAGCACCAGGCGGCTGTCCGCCAGTTGCGCAGCCAGCTCATCGCCCTGCAGCACCAGCCAGTCGTGAAACGCGGCCTTGGGCTCCTCCAGCAGCTGCACGCGCGGCAGACCCGCCATCTGCGCGGCCTCCAGCGTCAGTGCACGTGCACCTTCGTCGAACGAGGCTGGTACCGTCAGCACCACGCTTTGCTGGTGCAGTGGCGCTTCGGGACGGGCCTGGTCCCATGCTGCTCTGACGTGGGCCAGGTAGGAGCTTGAGGCCGCCAGCGGCGATACCTTGGCCACGTCCTCGCCAGCCCCCCAGGGCAGGATGGCGGCCGTGCGATCCACGCCGGTATGCGAGAGCCAGCTTTTGGCGCTGGCCACCAACCGCCCCGGCACGGCAGCGCCCAGATCTCGCGCCCAGCGGCCGATGACGGCAGGCGCCGCCTCATCCGCGCCCTGCGGCGGCCAGGGTTGGCGCCAGACCTCGCCCAGCTCGCCCTGGGCGGCCTGGTAACGCACCGAAGGCAGCAGGGGCTGGGCCACGACCTCGCCTGCCGTGCTGCGCTGCGGAATATCGAGCAGCGCGATATCGCTTGTCGCAGCGTCCAGCGCAACGCTTGCCACGACCGTGTGACTGGTGCCCAGGTCGATGCCGACGGCGTAGGTGGGGCGAGATGAATGCATGGGCTGAGGCGGAGACACGTAAAACTCTGTCGCCGATCGTAACAAGAGCCGGATGCCCGAACCGCCTGCCGGGATGAGCTGCTGCTGCGACGACAACTGTCCAAAGCAGTGCACGGTGGCTGGCACGGGATTTGCCTTGTAACAAGCGCGCAGATTCGCGCAAGTTTCATAGCAAAGATCGAAGGCTAGTCGCTACATGCCAGTCAAAACAACAACTGTGTCTCGTGTCCTCCTCGCCGCTCTGGCCACCGCCGGAGCTTCCGTCGCGCTCGCACAAAGCAGCGTGCAGATCTATGGCCGCCTCAATACCTCGGTCGAGCATCAGAAGGTCGGAAACAGCAGCCTGACCGGGCTCTTCAACAACAACTCGCGCTTTGGCTTTGTGGGTAGCGAAGACCTGGGCGGCGGCCTCAAGGCCGGCTTCCAGCTCGAATCCGGCTTCGAATCCGATACCGGCGCCGGTACCGGCAGCACCGGCGCCCTGGCCTTTCAGCGTCAGAGCGAAGTCAACCTCTCGGGCAGTCTGGGCAAGCTGCGCCTGGGCCGTTTTGGTGCCGCCACCTATTTCGGCATTGCCGACTATGGTGCACTGGATGAGCCCAACCACGACACCGGCTCCATCGCCGATGCGCTCTACGACTACGTGATGCGCAACACCAACAAGATCGCCTACCGCAGCCCTGTGATGGCCGGGCTGACATTGGAAGCCCAGGCATCGCTACACGAAAAGACGACAGGTGCCGTGCAGAAGAACGGCTACGACCTCTATGCCAACTGGGAACGCGGCCCCTTGGCCCTGGGCGCGGGCTTTACCCAGCTGGGTGACGACAGGCAGTTTGCCCTGCGCGGCCACTACATCTGGAATGCGCTGCAGATCGGTGCCTACTACCAGCGCTCGGACAACGGCTCAGGCTCGCTGTGCAGCAATGGCGGTACCGGCTGCGGCACGCGTGACGCTGCGCGCGTGACTGCGGCCTACCGGGTCGGCGCTTCGGAGCTTGCCCTGGGCTACGGCTGGGCCAGCCGCTGGAGCCATGTGCCCGGCAGCAGCGCACGCCAGTGGATTCTTGGCTACAACCACCACCTGAGCAAACGCACCAAGCTCTACGCTGCCTACACACGCATCGACAACGGAGCCGGCGTGGCCTATGGCTATAACTTCAAGGGTGGCGTGGGCTATGGTCAGGATGCCAGCAGCCTGAGCATCGGTCTGCGCCACGCGTTCTAGACCTGCTTGAGTGGGGCACGTGCCATGTTGCTGGTGGGCATGGTGCGCGCCCTGCTTCTCAAAAGAAGAGCTTCATGATCTTGCGCCTGGCATGATTGGGCCTGAACCTTTTTGTGACATGCTTTTGTCACGGACAGAGGGCGGGTCTCGGCCAGAAGTGCAGCCACAAACAAGAGAAAAAAGAGAGAGAGAACAAAAGAGAGAACAAAAAAGCCCGCCAACCAATCGGCCAGCGGGCTTTCGCAGTCAAGCAACTCAGCGGCCTTATTCGGCAGCCTCCGCAGAGGTCTCCGCGCGCACATCGAACTCCACTTTCCAGCGCTCGCTTCCGCCCACGGGCACGGCATTGAGCTCCAGCGTGCCGATATCGGTCACGCGCGCCGCCAGGGTCACGGGCACCACCTCGCCGGCAGCGCGGCCGGCGGCGGGCAGATTCAGCTCGATCTCCTGCAGCTCCACCAGCTCTTCGGGCGACCAGAAGTCCAGCATGGTGCCGACCTGATCGGTGCGGCGCACGGACGAGCCAAAGAAGCGCAGACGCACAGGCTCGCCCACGACCAGGCCGAACTCCTCGTCAGGCAGAGCGACTTCCGTGCCCTCCTCCATGCCGAACGGTGCCAGGCACAGGGCGGACTGGGGCGGTTCCATGCCGGGGATGGCGGGCATATTGCTCTCCACACCCACGTAATAGGACTGAGCCGTTCCGCCGCGAATGCGCACGCCGCGGCCGCTGGTGGCGATATGGCCGTAATAGGCCGCACCGCGGGCCACGGCCAGATCGAGGTTGGCACCGTCCAGCAGGCGCGCAGGCTCGCAGGCCTCGTCGTCCAGCCAGCCGTTGATGACCTCCAGGATGCGCTGCTCGATCTGGGGCGCCTTGAGCACGCCGCCGTTGAACAGAATGGCCGTGGGATGCAAAAAGGTGGAGCCGTCGATCTGATCGCCGTCCAGGCCCTCGATCTCGGCCAGCGCATGAACCTGGCGGCTCAGAAAGGCCGCCAGATGGCGCGTGACGGCGGCATCTTGCGCATAGGGCAGGCCCAGTTGCGTGAGCGCGCCGCGCGCACGGGTCTTGGGCTTGTCGCTGACGGCCACCTTGGGGAAAAAGCCCTCGACCAGCATGGCCAGCACTTCGTCGCGTGTCACTTCGGTACGGATGCTGCCGCCGATGAGCTTGCTGCCCCGGCTGGGTACGACCACGGGCACGGCCTGCAGGCTTGCGTCAGCCAGCAATTGCTCCTTGGCTGCGCGGCAGCCATGGGCCAGCGCACGGGTTTGCCAGGCATCGAGCTGCTTGCCTTCGGCCGCCAGCTTGCGTGCAACGCCATAGGCCAGGGCCAGGTCCATGTTGTCGCCGCCCAGCAGAATGTGTTCGCCCACGGCAATGCGCTGCAGCTCCAGATTGCCATCGCGCTCCAGCACGGCGATCAGCGAGAGGTCGGTGGTGCCGCCACCCACGTCCACGACGAGGATGATGTCGCCATGCTTGACCTGCTTGCGCCACTGGCCGCCACTGGCCTGGATCCAGCTGTACAGCGCGGCCTGAGGTTCTTCGAGCAGTGTCAGCCTGGCAAAGCCCGCAGCCTTGCAGGCCTCGGCCGTCAACTCGCGCGCGGCGGGGTCGAACGATGCCGGGATGGTGACGGTGATGTCCTGCTGGGCAAACGGGGCCTCGGGGTGGGCCTGCTCCCAGGCGCGGCGCAGATGCTCGAGATAGCGGGTTGAAGCGGTCAGCGGCGAAATGCGGCTGACTTCCTCGGGCGCATCGGCGGGCAGAATGCCGGCGCGGCGATCGACGCCGGGGTGGCAGAGCCAGCTCTTGGCGCTGCTGACCAGACGGATGGGCGTGGCCGCGCCGCGGCTGCGGGCGAACTCGCCGGTGATGAAGTCGCCGGGTGCACCGGGCAAGCTGCGCTCGGCCTCGGTCAGCTCGCTTTCGTGCGGCAGATAGAGAAAGGACGGCAGCAGGGGCCTGACCTCGACACTGCCGGGAGCCGTGAGCTGGGGAATGTCCAGCACGCCCTGCACCACCTTCTCGCCATCGCTGGCGGTCTTGTTCACATAGGACAGCGCGCAGTGGGTGGTGCCCAGATCGATGCCGATGCTGTAGCTAGCGCCGGCAGACAAGGCGTCGGCCTGGCCTGCAGGGCCTTGTGGCTGAGCGGCGGCAGCCACGGAATCAGGAGTGCTCGCAGCTTGACTGGCCGCACCCGATGCGGCGATGGAGGCAAACATATTCATGGCTCACAGCTCCACTTCGGCTTGGGCGATGACCTTGGCGGCCTGAATGTCGGTGAGCTGGGGCAGCTTGACCTGCGTCACCAGCCAGCCGCGATGGGACAGCGTGCCGGTAAACGGAGGCTGGCCGACCACATTGCCCGTCAGTCGCACGGCAGCAGCGTCAAAACCGGCCTGCAAAGTGATGCGCGAGCCTTCGGCTTCGCTGCAAACGGGGGAGAGCATGAAATGCTCGCGCAGCACCTTGCGGCAGCCTTCATGCACCACGCGCGCAGCCGCGCCGATCTCGGCATCGGTATAGGGCGCGACGTCTTCCTGGATGAAGTCCACAAAACGAGCCTCGCGCTGCATCAGGCCCAGCAGTTGCAGGGCGGCGCTGTCGGTGGCGACGAGCTTTTCCACTTCGACGGTTTTTTCGATCAGCTTCTCGACCGGAACCTCGACGCGCTTCTCGACGGTCTTTTCCACGATTTTTTCGACCGGCACTTCGACGCGAACCTCGACGATCTTCTCGACCGGCACTTCCACCCGTACTTCCCTGGGGGCGACGTCGGCGGCAAAAGCCTCACCGGCGCGCACACGACTCACGTCGGCGGCCAGGCGACCGTTACCGAGAATGGCAAAGAAACTGCCGATCGCGATGGCGATGCGGCTCAGGAATGAGGGGGGGGTATTGGCAGTCATGGAGTCTGTCTCAAAACAGGTTCACGCATGCAGAGTCATTCTGTGGCGCCCTTGCGGGCTGCGCTGCGCGAACCGAAAACGGAGCCGGACCAGGCGGCAGCGACACGGCCGGCCCTGGCGGCACAAGGCTGGACGCGCCGCAAACGATGCGCGCGGGCCTGTGCAACAGGCGCAGATATTACCCAAAAAGCCCGGTCAGCCGTCCCGCTATGGCTTTGCCGCACCGGCTGCCGCACCTGGACACGCGCTGCCGGGTCATACGCCGCAAGCATGACCTTCTTCCGTTTCATCGTTATGAAACCGCTGCCATTTGCCGGATAGTTGATGCAGGATCTTGATAAACAGGCCGCCCCGGCAACGGGTCTTGCCGATTCATGGGCTGCAGGCAATGCACGGCACCATGGACGACCGCACAACAATTGCATTGCGTTTTCGATACGCCCACTTCCCGAGGAGACTTCCCCCATGCGCCTGATGACCGCGAACATAACGCTGGCATGTACCGCCCTTGTAGCCGCCATGGCCGCCTCCGGCGTCCAGGCCCAGACCGCCTCCGGCAGCACGCTGGAAAAGCTGCAAAAGACCGGCAAGGTGGTCATAGGCGTGCGCGAAAGCTCGGCCCCCATGGCCTATGCCATAGGCGCCAACCACCGCTTCACCGGCTACCACGTGGAGTTGTGCGAAAAGGTGCTGGCCCAGATCGCGCCCAGCGCCAAGATCGAATACATGGCCATCACCGCGCAGAACACCATGCCTCTGGTGCAGAACGGCACGGTGGATCTGGGCTGCGGCCCCACGACCAACAACCTCAGCCGCCAGAAGCAGGTCTCGTTTGCCGTCACCACCTATGTCAGCCAGGTGCGCATGGCCGTGCGCGCAGACTCGCCCGTGACCTCGTTCAAACAGCTGGACGGCAAGACCGTGGCAGCTTCGGCGGGGACCACCGCCGTGCAGCTGCTGCGCAAATACAGCCATGACAACAATGTCAAGCTGCCGACCCAGCTGGGCAAGGACCATTTCGAGAGTTTTCTGATGCTGGAGTCCGGCCGCGCTGACGCTTTTGTGCTTGACGACAATCTGCTGGCCGGCGTGATCGCCAACTCCAAGGACCCCAGGGGCTACAAGATCGTGGGCGAGGCGCTGGGATCGGAGCCCATCGCGCTGCTGATGCGCAAGGACGATCCCGGCTTCAAGAAGGCCGTGGACGATGCCCTGGTGCGCATGATGAAGTCCGGCGAGGTGGCGAAGATCTACGACAAGTGGTTTATGCAGCCCATTCCGCCCAAGGAAATGCCGCTGAACCTGCCCATGAGCGAGACGCTCAAGCAGCTGCTGCAAGCGCCCAATGACAAGCCGCTGGAAGCCTATAACAGCTGAAACGACCGCAAGCCTGCGCCTGAAGTCATGCTTTATTGATAGCTGGTTGCGCTTGTTGAACAACAAGTTCAGGCATATTCATTACTGAACTCATTGAAGGAGCTGCGCTGGCAGCTCCTTTTTTCATTACAGCGGCGCAGAGGAAGCAAACTCCTGCGCGACCTGCTTGAGCCAGCCCTGGAAGGCCTGCAGCGGCGGATAGGTCGAGCGGCTGGTCGGCCAGGCCAGGTAGTAGCGCTCGGCGCTTTGCACCTCGGGCAGTTGCGGCAGAGCCTGGACCAGATCGCCGGCCTGCAGCTCGCGCAGGATCAGAAACTTGGGCAGCAGCGCCACGCCCACGCCGGCAATCGCGGCCTGGGCCGCCGTGGCGAACTGATCGAACAGCATGCCCTGCATATCGCCGCCCTGGCAGCCCTGGCTGCCGAACCAGCGCTGCCAGGCGTCGGGGCGCGAAGCCAGATGCAGCAGCGGCGCGCGCAGCAGATCCTGGGGCCGGGCAAAGCCATGACGGGCCGCCACATCAGGGCTGCAGGCCGGCACCACGGTCTCGCTCATGAGGAACTCCAGCTCCGCGCCCGGCCAGTTCGGCAAGCCGAAATGAATGGCCGCATCCACGGCCTCGAGCTGGAAATCGAACTGCGACAGCCGCGTTGTCAGATTGATGGTGATGCCCGGATGGGCACTGAAGAACTGCGGCAGCCGCGGCGCCAGCCAGCGCGTGCCGAAGGTCGGCAGGATGGCCAGGTTCAGGCTGCCGCCCTGCGGATTGGTGCGAAAGCCCAGCGTGGCATTGGAGATGCGCGCCAGGGCAGCGCGTATCTCCTGCGCATAGGCCTGGCCCGCAGCGCTCAGGCGCACGGTCTGGCGCTCGCGCACGAACAGTTCGGTGCCCAGGCGCTCCTCCAGCGCGCGAATCTGGCGGCTGACGGCGCTTTGCGTCAGATGCAGCTCGGCGGCCGCTGCGGTAAAGCTCTGATGCCGCGCCGAGGCCTCGAAGGCGCAGAGCAGGGACATGGGGGGCAGAAAGCGACGGGATAACTGCATGGCGGCAAGGATGTGGGAGGGATTCGGGTGCGGGTTCATTCCATCCGGGTATGACCTGCAGGCCGGATTATCGTTTGACCAAAGTCATGACGGCGCAGAACATGCTGCATATTCCTGCGGCCCCGCCAGCGGCGCGGCCATTCCACGAACCCCTGCCCTTCTGTTTTGTCATGAGCGCCACGCCCCACGCCTCTTCCACCGCAGCCCGCTTTGTCAGCGTCGACGAGATCCGCACGCGCTTCTCGCGTGCCATGTCCGAGATGTACCGCAAGGAAGTGCCGCAGTACGGCACCCTGATCGACCTGGTGGCCGATGTCAACGCCGTGGCGCTGCAGGCCGACCCCGAGCTGCGCCAGCGCATGAGCAAAAGCGGCGAGCTCGAGCGCCTGGATGTGGAGCGCCATGGCGCCATCCGCGTGGGCACGGCCGAGGAACTGGCCACGCTGCGCCGCCTGTTCGCCGTGATGGGCATGGAGCCCGTGGGCTATTACGACCTCTCGGTGGCCGGCGTTCCCGTGCACTCCACGGCCTTTCGCCCCGTGCACGACGAGGCACTGCTGGCCAACCCGTTTCGCGTCTTCACCTCGCTGCTGCGCCTGGAGCTGATTGCCGATGCAGCGCTGCGCGCGCAGGCCGCCGAGATCCTCGAGCGCCGCAGCATCTTCACGCCACGCGCACTGGAGCTCATTGCCCAGGCCGAGCGTGACGGAGGCCTGGACAGCAGCGACGCCGACGCCTTTGTGCAGCAGGCCCTGAAGACCTTCCGCTGGCACAGCGACGCCACCGTGGATGCCGCCACCTACAAGGCCCTGCAGCAAGCCCACCGCCTGGTGGCCGATGTGGTGTGCTTCAAGGGCCCGCACATCAACCATCTGACGCCACGCACGCTGGACATAGACATGGCCCAGGCCGATATGCCCACGCGCGGCATGGATGCCAAGGACGTGGTCGAAGGCCCGCCGCAGCGCGCCTGCCCCATCCTGCTGCGCCAGACCAGCTTCAAGGCACTCAAGGAGGCCGTGCGCTTTACCGATGCCGACGCCAACGCGGACAGTTCCGGCGCCCATACCGCGCGCTTTGGCGAGATCGAGCAGCGCGGCGTCGCGCTGACACGCAAGGGCCGCGCCCTGTACGACGAGCTGCTGGGCCTGGTGCGCGGCATAGACAGCGCGGGCAGCGCCGCGCCCGACTATGCACATCGCCTGCAGCAGGTCTTCACGCAGTTTCCCGACACCCACGAACAATTGCGCCGCCAGGGTCTGGCCTTCTACCGCTACCGCCTGACCGAGCAGGCTCAGGCCTCGCTTGCCCAAAGCCCTGCCGGTGCAGACCTGGAAGCACTGATCGACCGGGGTCTGGTGCAGGCCGAGCCGATTACCTATGAAGATTTTCTGCCCGTGAGCGCGGCCGGAATCTTCCAGTCCAACCTCGGCGGCGAGGAGCAAAAGCAATACCAGGCCCATGCCGCGCAGCAGGTCTTCGAAAGCGCGCTGGGCGCGCGCGTGCATGACGAAATCGCCCTGTACGAGGCCTCCGAGCAGCAATCCAGGGCCCAGGTTCTCGCAATGCTGTCGGGAGCGGCAGCATGAGTCGGGACAGCGCACTGGCTCCCTTTGCCGCGGTGTTTGCCGAGCCTGCGGGATCGCCAATACGCGAGCTGTTTCCCTATCTTTCTCGCCCCGGCATGATCTCGCTGGCCGGCGGCTATCCATCGCCCAGCCTCTTCGATGCCGAGGGCCTGGCCCAGGCCGCCGCACAGGCCATGACACAGGGTCCGGGCGCGCTGCAATATGGCGCCACCGAAGGCCTGAGCGAACTGCGTGAGGCCCTGGCGCAGCAGGCGCGCGAGCGCGGCATGCAGGCGACGGCCGCCGACATACTCGTGACCACCGGATCGCAGCAGGCCTTTGACCTGCTGGTGCGCGTGCTCGTCGAGCCCGGCGACACGGTGCTGGTCGAGGTGCCGGCCTATCCGGCCACGCTGCAAGCCCTGCGTTTGACGCAGGCGCGCATCCTGCCCATTCCCATGGACGAGCAAGGCCTGCAAACAGAAGCCCTGGCCGATCTGCTGGCCGCACTGCCCGCCGGCCAGCGCCCCAAGCTGCTCTACACCGTGCCGAACTTCTCCAACCCGCGCGGCACGCTGCTGGCGGCCGAGCGCCGCGAGGCTCTGGTGCAACTGGCCAAGCAGCACGGCTTCTGGGTGGTCGAGGACGATCCCTATGGCGAGCTGCGCTTCGACGAGCCCAGCGGCATCCACCAAGCCATGCCGGGCACCGTGCGCGCCGCGGGCGAGCGCCTGGCCGAGCCCGGCTCCAACCCCGTCATCTATCTGTCCAGCCTGTCCAAGACCGTGGCCCCCGCGCTGCGCGTGGGCTGGATGCTGGCCGACGCACCGCTGCTGCGCCGCTGCACGGTGGCCAAGCAGACGGCCGATCTGTGCACCTCGCCGCTGACGCAGTCGGTCGCCGCCTGCTATCTGGCCAGCGGCCGCTACCCGGCTACCGTACAGCGCGCACGCCAGGAATACCAGCGCCGCATGCAGGCCCTGGTCCAGAGCCTGAACGCTGCACCGGACAGCGGCATACGCTGCTCGCGCCCTGCGGGCGGCATGTTCGTCTGGGCCGAGCTGGACCGCCGCATCGATCCGCAAAAGCTCTTCGATGCCGCCGTGGCCCTGGGCGTGATCTATGTGCCAGGCAAGGCCTTCTATCCTGCCGCCCCCGACCTGCACACGTTGCGCATGTCGTTTGCCGCGCCCGAGGTGCCGCAAATCGCGCAGGCCGTGGAGCGTCTGTGCCAGGCCGCCGCGCAAAGCCGCTGAGATAGAGCCCCCTGTGCCGCTTCGTGTCTTCCCCTCTCTGGCGACGGCACCGACGCTGCGGGGCGGCCCTTGCGCAGCGCCCGGCCATGCACAGCGCCATGAAATCACGGAGATACGGGAGCCCAGCTGCACCGGCCAGGGCCGCGCGGCATAATCGGGGCTCAGATATCTTCTTAGCCATGGCCTGCCTGCACCTGTCCACCGCCGCCCGCCTGCGCCGCTCTGCCCTTGCCGCAGAGCTGCCCGCGCGTGCCTGCGTGTTGCGTGCGCTGCACACACGCCGCCATGGCATTCCCACCGCATTCGTGAGCCTGAGCGGTGTCACGGCCATGCTTTCCGCCGCCGTGCGGATGGCTTGAAGCACACAGCTCACCTCCTCCGCACGGCCTTCCCAAACAGCATTTCCCTGGTGCATGGGAGAGGTACGTCCACGTCTTCGGCGTCCGTACTGTCACGCGCACCGCATCTTGCTCAAAGGACGATCCGGAGGTCAGCCATGGACATGGAACTCACTCAAAATTTCTTGCGCGGCAAAAACCCATGTGCCATGGGCTACCGCTGGTTTGTGCGCAACAACCTGGCCGGTGGCGACTACCAGGCGGCCATGGACACCCAGGTGGCCGCAGGCCGCGTGGAAGATGCACGCTGGCTGCTGGAGAACTTCGGCTCCACCAACAGCGTGCTGGAGCTCGAGCACCTGGAGGCCGACAACTTTGTCTATGCCGGCACCCTGATCGTGCATGGCGATGTGCGCGTCCCCGGCCAGCTGCTGGTGGGCCGCAGCCTGCAGACGGGCGGCGGCATACGCGCGGGCAAGCTGGAAGCGGGCGAGGAAATTCAATGCGGCGGCGCCATCTTTGCCGGTGAATTGCTGCAGGCCGGCGGCAGCATCAAGGCGGCCTGGAGCGTGGAAGTCGAGGGCGAGGTGCGCGCCGAAGACCTGCGCTGCGGCTGGGAGCTGCGCGGCGGCGGCCATGTAAAGCTCAAAGGCAATGCCCATATCGGCCAGGAGGTGCAGGTGCAAGGCGATATGCACTGCGGCAAGGGCCTGAAAGCAGGCGGCGCCATCGAGGTGCAGGGCCTGCTCGATGTAGGCCACGGCATTGCCGGCAACGACGGCATTCTGTGCGGCAACCATATTCAGGCCGGCTGGGGCATCAAGGCACAGGGTGATATCCGCGCGGCCTGCAGCATCCGCAGCGGCGAGACCCTGCAGGCCGATGGCGAGATCGCGGCCGGCCCGGGCTATGGCGTGTTTGCCGGCATGAATGTACAGATGCAGGCCTGGCCCGACTGCGCCTGGGTGCGTGCGCTCAAAAAGCCCGAGGCGCTGATCAGCGGCTTCTGGGAAGGCCGGCCGACCTTCGCCTAGACGCTGGCCGGGTTACCGGGCAAACAGGCAAAATAGCCGTTTTGACCCAAAGCTGGCGCCCAGCGCCCGCCTGTTGATAAGAGAGTCTGCCCCGTGTTTACCGGCATCATTCAGGCCGTGGCAAAGATTGCCGCGCTGCGCGACCAGGACGGCCTGCGCACCTTCATCATGGAGTTCCCCGAAGGCTTCTGCCAGGATCTGGCCATTGGCGCCAGCGTCTCGCATGACGGCGTCTGCCTGACGGTGACCGAAAACCTCTCGCCCACCAGCGCCAGCTTTGATGTGATGCTGCAAAGCCTGAACATCACCACGCTGGGCAGCTACAAGGCCGGCGACACGCTCAATGTGGAGCGCGCTGCCAGGGATGGCGCCGAGATTGGCGGCCACCCCCTGTCGGGCCATGTGGACTTCACGGCGCCGCTGCTGGAGCTGATGCAGACCGAGACCAATCACAAGATCCGCTTCGGCATTCCCGAGGCCTTTCGCCCCTATGTGTTTGCCAAGGGCTATATCGCCGTCAACGGCGCCAGCCTGACGGTGGCCGAGGTGAATCGCAAGGAAGGCTGGTTCGAGGTCTGGCTGATTCCCGAAACCCTGCGCATGACGGTGTTCGGCGACAAAAAGGTCGGCGATCTGGTCAATATCGAGATTGAGCGCAGCACCCAGGTGGTGGTCGATACCGTGCGCGAAACCGTGGAAGCCAGCCTGGGCCGGCTCAAGCCCGTGCTCGAAGCCCTGCTGCAGGAAAAAGGCCTGAGCCTCGACGATTTCGTGGATGTGCCGCAACTGCCCAAGCAATAGCCCCGGGTCAGGGGCAAGCGTCAGAACATCTTCCGGCGCCCACCCCATGCCCTCTTTTCAGAGAGCCGGTTTGAAGCGCTTGAGCCGCAGCGCGTTGGAGAGCACGAATACGCTGGACAGCGCCATGGCCCCAGCGGCAAACACCGGCGACAGCAACATGCCGTTGAACGGATAGAGCAGACCTGCCGCCACCGGTATCAGCGCCACGTTGTAGGCAAAGGCCCAGAACAGGTTCTCGCCGATGTTCTTCATGGTGGCCTTGGACAACGCAATCGCATTCGGCACGCCCGAAAGATCGCCCGACATCAGCACCACATCGGCCGCCTCGATCGCAATATCGGTGCCCGTGCCTATGGCGATGCCCACATCGGCCTCGGCCAGGGCCGGTGCATCGTTGATGCCGTCGCCCACATAGGCCAGCGTGCCATGCTCGGCCTTGAGGCGCTTCACGCTCTCGACCTTGCCGCCTGGCAAGACCTCGGCCACCACCTCGTCAATGCCCAGCTGCCGGGCAATCGCCTCGGCCGTGTGGCGGTTGTCGCCGGTAATCATGGCCACCTTCAGGCCCAGTGCGTGCAGGGCATCGATCGCGGGCTTGGTGCTGGGCTTGATCGGATCGGCCACGGCAATCATGGCGGCCACCTTGCCGCCTATGGCCGCATACAGCGGCGTCTTGCCTTCGCTGCCCAGGCGCTGGGCCTCGGCTGCAAAACCGTCAACGCTCAGACCGAGCTCGCGCATGAAGCGGTCGGCACCGATCTCCACCTGATCGCCCAGCACCACGGCACGCACGCCGAAACCGGTCACCGATGCGAAGTCGCTGATGGCCGGAACCTCCAGCCCCTCGGCCTTGGCTGCATCGACAATGGCGCGCGCAATCGGATGCTCGCTGCGATCTTCCACGGCAGCCACCTGCGCCAGAACGGCGGCACGTTCAAACCCTTCGGCCAGCACCAGATCGGTCAGCTCGGGGCGACCACGGGTCAGCGTGCCGGTCTTGTCCACAGCCACCACCCTGGCATCCTTGAGCTGCTGCAGCGCCTCCCCCTTGCGCAGCAACACTCCCATTTGCGCGGCACGCCCGGTTCCCACCATGATGGAAGTTGGCGTGGCCAGCCCCATGGCGCAGGGGCAGGCAATGATGAGCACGGCCACGGCATTGACCAGGGCAAAGCTCAGCGCGGGATCGGGACCCCAGATCAGCCAGATCACAAAAGTCAGCAGGGCCGCCGCCATCACGGCCGGCACAAACCACATGGTGATCTTGTCCACCAGCGCCTGAATCGGCAGCTTGCTGCCCTGTGCCTGCTCCACCATGCGGATGATCTGCGCCAGCAGCGTATCGGCGCCCACCTTGGTGGCTCTGAAAGCCAAAGCGCCATTCTGATTGACCGTGCCGCCCACCACTTCGGCGCCCTCGACCTTCTCGACCGGCACGGGCTCGCCGCTGATCATGGATTCGTCGACAAAGCTGCGGCCCTCGATGACCTCGCCATCGACAGGAATGCGCTCGCCGGGGCGCACTTCGATCACATCGCCGGCACGCACCTGGGCAATGTCGATTTCCTGGACCAGGCCGCCCTTACGCACGCGCGCCGTCTTGGCCTGCAACTGCACCAGGCGGCGAATGGCCTCCGAGGTATTGCCCTTGGCACGCGCCTCCAGAAAGCGGCCCAGCAGGATCAGCGCGACGATGACGGCCGCGGCTTCGAAGTACACATTCACCGTGCCTGCGGGCAGCCATTGCGGCACAAAGGTCGCGACTACCGAATAGGCAAATGCCGCCGAGGTGCCCACCGCGACCAGAGAATTCATATCGGGCGCAGCGCGCAGCAGGGCGGGCACGCCTTTCTCGAAAAAGCGCCGGCCCGGCCCGAACAGCACCACGGCCGTCAGCGCAAACTGGATGTACCAGCTGTTCTGCGTGCCGATGCTGCCCGCAATCCAGTGGTGAAATGCAGGCACCATGTGACCGCCCATTTCCAGCAGAAACACGGGCAGTGCGAACACGGTCGCAAAGATCAGCGAGCGCTTGAGCGACTCGCGCTCCTGCGCCTGGCGCTGGGCTGCGGCGTCCTCACCGGTTGCGGCAACGTTGTGCAGCACGGGTTGAGCTTCATAGCCGGCCTTTTCTATCGCTGCAATCAAGCTGCTCACATCCACGCTGCCCTGCAGTTGCACGCTGGCACGCTCGGTCGCAAGATTCACCACGGCGTTCTGGACACCGGGCACTTTCTTGAGCGCACGCTCCACGCGGCCCACACAGGACGCACAGGTCATGCCGCCCACCTGCAAATCCACGCTTTGCGCAGGTACCGCATAGCCTGCTTTTTCAATCGCCGCCACGGCTTGCGGCAGGATGGCCACAGCCTGCGCCGGATCGGCCACGGTGAGGCTGGCTTTTTCCGTGGCCAGATTGACCACGGCCTCCTGCACACCGGGCACTTTCTTGAGCGCCCGCTCCACCCGGCCCACGCAGGATGCGCAGGTCATTCCTTCCACAGACAGCTCAAAGGCTCCGCTTTTGGTCAGTGCATTCATCGCGTTCTCCATTCACGTTGAAGGCCACTGTAGAGATTGACATCATGTAAAGGTCAAGCCCCCGGCAAAAACCTCTTTCGGCAGGGTGCAAACATGCGGAGTTTGGCTTGAGTGCAGCAAGGCCAGAAAAACAAAGCGCGACACGGAGGTCGCGCTTCGAGCGGGCCGGCCCAAGCCTAACCTGCCCTGCTCTGGCCGGGCCTGGGGCCTATCGGATATGCGCGATCACGGCGCCCAAGGTCTGCGCAGAGCCTGCCTGTGCGGCCAATGTGACACGACCGCTCTTGTGGGCCGAGACCTGCATTTCCATTTTCATGGCTTCCATCACGGCGATCACATCGCCTTCCTTGACCTCGTCGCCATCGGCGACCTTCCAGGCATGCAGATTGCCGGCAATCGGCGAGATGACTGCCTCAGGATCCACGCTTTGCTGCGCGACGGCCTGAGACACGCCAGTCGTCGGCGCGGACAGACCTTGCAGCAGCATGGCGGGCAGGCCCAGCTGCACGCGGCGGCCGTCGATCTCGATGGCCGTGCGCAGCAGGCTGGTATCAGCCACAGGTTCGGCGCGAGCAGCCGCTGCCAGCGGCTCGGCAAACTCGGTCTCGATCCAGCGGGTGTGGACATTGAAGCCCGCAGTCCCCACAAAGTCGGCCTGATTCAGCACGGCCTTGTGGAAGGGCAGCACCGAAGCCACGCCCTCGATGCGGAACTCGGCCAGCGCACGTCGAGCACGGGCCAGGGCCTGCTCACGCGTGGCGCCGGTGACGATGAGCTTGGCCATCATGGAGTCGAACGTGCCGGGGATCACCGAGCCGGTTTCGACGCCCGAATCGAGTCGCACGCCCGGCCCCGAAGGAGGGGCAAAGCGCGTGATCAGACCCGGTGTGGGCAGAAAGCCGCGCCCCACATCTTCGGCATTGATGCGGAACTCGATGGAATGGGCCCGTGGTGCCGGAGTCTGCGTGAAAGACAGCGGCAAGCCGTCGGCCACACGCAGCTGTTCCTGCACCAGATCGATGCCCGTGGTTTCCTCGGTCACGGTGTGCTCGACCTGCAAGCGGGTATTGACCTCAAGGAAGGAGATGGCGCCATTGCCGCTGAGCAGAAATTCCACGGTTCCGGCGCTGATATAGCCAGCCTGCGCACAGATGGCCTTGGCTGCACTGTGAATGCGTTCACGCTGCGCCTCGGTGATGAAGGGTGCGGGCGCTTCTTCCACCAGCTTCTGGTTGCGGCGCTGCAGCGAACAGTCGCGCGTGCCCAGCACCACCACATTGCCATGCGTGTCGGCAATCACCTGCGCTTCGATATGGCGCGGCTTGTCGAGGAACTGTTCCACAAAGCATTCGCCACGGCCGAAAGCCGTCACTGCCTCGCGCACGGCAGAGGCATACAGCTCGGCCACTTCGTCCATGCGCCAGGCGATCTTCATGCCACGGCCACCGCCACCAAAAGCAGCCTTGATGATGATGGGCAGGCCATGCTGCTGGGCAAAGGCCAGCACTTCGTCGGCATCCTTGACGGGATCCGGCGTGCCAGCCACCAGCGGCGCTCCGACCTGCAGCGCAATCTTGCGCGCCTCGACCTTGTCGCCCAGCTTGGCAATGGTGTCGGGGCGCGGGCCGATCCAGATCAGACCCGCATCCAGCACGGCCTGTGCAAAGGCTTCGCTCTCGGACAGAAAGCCATAGCCGGGATGGACGGCGTCGGCGCCCGAACGCTTGGCAATCGCAATCAGCTTGGCGATGTTCAGATAGGTGTCGGCGGGCTTGTCGCCGTCGAGGCCGTAGGCTTCATCGGCGCGGCGCACATGCAGAGCATCGATATCGGCATCGGCATAGACGGCGACGGACTTCACTCCGTAATCCGCGCAGGCTCGCGCGATGCGCACGGCGATCTCGCCACGGTTGGCAATCAGAACTTTGGTAATCATGGAAGGTCCTCACAAAGTGGGTGTGAGTTCTTCAAAAGAACGAACAGGGTTAAAACGAATCCAGGCACCTACGGGAATCTGCCCCGCAAGGTCCAGATGATGGGGTGCCACACAGCCGATGACGGGATAGCCGCCGGTCAAGGGGTGGTCGGCCAGAAACAGCACGGGCTGGCCGCTGGCGGGGACCTGGATGGCCCCCAGCGGCGTGCCTTCGCTGGGCAGCTCGCTGGTCACGGCGCGCGTCAGCGCCTGCTCGCCGGCAAGGCGCAAGCCCACGCGATTGGACTGGGGCGTGACCTGCCAGCGCTGGGCGGCCAGCAAGGCCACGGCCTCGGGCGTGAACCAGTCGGTGCGCGGACCCAGCTCCACATCCAGCACCACCTCGCCGTCTGGGGCCGGCAACTCCTGCTCCGGCAGGGCCAGCTCGGCCACCACGGCATGGGCTGCCGGAAGCACCGCCAGCAACTGGCCGCTGTGCAGGGCGGGCGGGCCGACATGGGCCAGGGTGTCCGTCGAAGCGCTGCCCAGCACGGGCGCCACCTCATAGCCGCCGCGCACCGCCACATAGCAGCGGGCACCGGCGACGGGTTGGGCAAGGCTCAGCGTGTCGCCATCGGCCAGCGCAATCGCGGCATGACGCGGCGCAGACCAGCGGCGTCCGTCGGCCGTGGTGATGCTGATGGGTGCATCCGCGCCCGTCACTGCAACGACGTTCTCGCCCACGCTTTGCAGCGACAGGCCCCCACCTACTGTCTCCAGCACCGGCAGCTGGCTGGCATTGCCGACCAGCCGGTTGGCCGTCTTGAACGCCGCCTGATCCATGGCACCGGAGGCAGAAACACCCTGCCCGGCCTGGCCGTGGCGACCCATGTCCTGGAACAGCGTGAGCAGACCCGTGGCGCGCACGCGCAAGGCGCAGCCATTGAAACTCGTAGCTGCTTGCGCCTGTTCGCTTTTGGTCTCAGATACTTTTCCATCTGAAATCGAATCAGAGAAATCGCCAGCAGCTACTTTTTGAGTAGCAGCATCGACAAACTGCACGCGGTAGCCGGGCTGCAACAAAGCCGGCAGATCGCGCGCCAGATCCCACATCGCGGCATCGGTCACGCCGATGATCTGCCAGCCGCCGGGGCTGGCCTGTGGATAGACCGCGCTGAAGCTGCCGGCCAGCGCCACCGCACCGGCCGGAACCTTGGTTCGCGGCGTGGCACGGCGTGGCACGTTGAAGATGGGATCCCCACCGCTCAGATAGGCAAAGCCCGGCGCAAAGCCAGTGAAGGCCACCGACCATTCGCTGCCGGTGTGGCGGCTCACCACCTCCTCGGCTGTGATGCCCAGTATCTGCGCAACCTCGGCCAGATCTTCGCCGTCATAGCGCACGGGAATCTGCACCAGCACATCCGAGCGCTGCACGCTGCCGCTGAGATCGCAGTCGGCAATGCGTCTTACCAGTTGCGCCGCGCCGATGATATGGGGCGCGAACTGGACAAAAATGGTGCGCGCGGCAGGCACCAGCTCCTGCACGCCTTCTAGGGGACTGGCCTGCAAGGCCCCCAGCAGCACCAGCGTCTGCTGCAGGTCGGCCAGCTCCACCAGAATGGCCTGGCGGTTGACGGACAAAAAGCGCATGGAACTCATGGTGCTGTTTCCATAAAGGAGGTGATCTGCACGCCCTCCTGCTCGAAACGCTGGCGGATATTGCGCGCAATGGCCACGGCACCGGGACTGTCGCCGTGCACACAGATGGAGTCTGCCTCCACGCGCACCAGGCTGCCGTCCACGGCCTCGATCACGCCCTCACGCACCAGGGTCAGCATGCGCTGGGCGATCAGGTTTTCGTCGTGCAGCACGGCGCCGGGTTCGCGGCGCGAGACCAGGGCACCGTCGGGCGTATAGCCGCGATCGGCAAAGGCCTCGGCCACCACACAGAGGCCCGCATCGCGGGCCCAGGCTATCAGGGGCGCACCTGCCAGAGCCATCAGCACCAGCTTGGGATTGATGGCCTTGATGGCATTGATCACATCCATGGCCTGGCGCTTGTCCTGGGCAATGGTGTTGTAGAGCGCGCCGTGCGGCTTGACATATTGGACGCTGGTGCCGGCTGCCTGCGCCAGGCCTTGCAGAGCGCCGATCTGGTAGATCACGTCGGCCACCAGATCGCCGCTGGCCACATCCATGTTGCGACGCCCGAAACCCGACAGGTCGCGGTAGGCCACATGCGCACCCACGACCACGCCGCGCGCCTTGGCAGCCCTGAGCGTGGTCAGCATCCCGGCCGGGTCGCCGGCATGAAAGCCGCAAGCCACATTGGCGCTGCTGACGATGTCCAGCATGGCCGCATCGTCGCCCATGCGCCAGGCGCCAAAGCTCTCGCCCAGATCGCTGTTCAAATCCATTTTCATCATTCGTCTCCCGGTCAGCCTCAATGCAGCTGACCTGCGTTTTCCAGCAAATCCTGCTGCACCGTCATGGCCGTATGAATGGCTGTACGTATGCCCTGGATCTGTGTGTCCAGCGCCATGCTGGCCATGCCTGGCTGGCGCGCGGCCTGCTGCGGCAGCGCGGGTATGTGAATAAAGCCGCCGCGCACGCCGGGGCCCGCACGGCGAGACAGCCTGTGCATCAGGGCATAGAACACATGGTTGCAGACAAAAGTGCCCGCCGTGTTCGATACCGAAGCCGGAATGCCCGCATCGCGCAGATGGCGCACCATGGCCTTGATGGGCAGGGTCGAGAAGTAGGCCGCGGGCGCGTCGCGCACCACGGACTGATCGACGGGCTGATGGCCCGCGTTGTCCGGAATGCGGGCATCGTCGATATTGATGGCCACGCGCTCGGGCGTGATTTCGCTGCGCCCGCCGGCCAGTCCGAGGCTGATGATCAACGTGGGCTGCAGCCTGGCCAGCGCCTCGTCGAGCGCCGCCATGGCCGCGCCGAACACGCAGGGCAGTTGCACGGCATGCACCACGCCATCAGCAATCAGCTCGCCGTCCAGCGCTCGCGCCACTTCCCACGAGGGGTTGACGCTGTCTTTGTCGAAGGGCTCGAAGCCAGTCAGCAGGATTCGGTGGGCAGCCTCAGTCATGGCAACTCTCTCTTAACGGAACATCAGGAAGTTGAGCAGGAACACATTGACGATCAGCAAGGTGATGGCCGTGGGAACCTGCGCACGGATGACGGCATTTTTGTCAATTTCCAGCAGTGCTGCGGGCACCAGGTTGAAGTTGGCCGCCATGGGCGTGAGCAAGGTGCCGCAGTAGCCCGACAGCATGCCGACTGCCGCCATCACGGCCGGGTCACCATGGTAGACGCCAACCAGCACGGGCACGCCCACACCGCCCGTCATCACCGGAAAGGCTGCAAAGCCATTGCCCATGATGACGGTGAACAGCGCCATGCCGATCACGTACACGGCCACGGCCACAAAGCGCACATCCATGTTGATGTAGGTGGTGGTCACATAGGCCACGGCCTTGCCCACGCCGGCATCCGAGAACACCAGACCCAGCATGCCCAGCATCTGCGGCAGCACCAGGGCCCAGCCCAGCGCGTCGATCAGGCGGTGCGACTCGCGCAGGCCCTGCACCGGGGTCTCGCGTGTCATCTTGCAGGCCAGCACCAGCGCAATCACGCAGCCTATGCCCAGACTGACCAGCGTGCTGTTCTTGGGGTCGATCAGGGGAGTGCCGCCAAAGACCAGATGCTTGGCCGACAGCGTGCCCACCATGGTGATCAGCGGGATGGCCAGCGCCGGCACGAACAGCCTGTTGCCCAGGCGCTTGGCGCTTTCCAGGTATTGCGCATCGGTGCGCGGCTGATGCTTGCCACCCATCACGCCGCCGAAGCCCGCAATCAGGGCCATGACGACCGCCACCGCCCCCACCCATACGGGCGGCAGCAGATCACCGACGAGGAACACCAGCGCATACAGCGCCCAGAACAGGCCCGCCGAGAAACGGCGCGGGTTGCTGCCATCGCGCAGCGTCATCACGGCCGTCACCGCCAGCACCAGGCCGACGAGGTAGTACAGGTATTGAATGGTGATGGTCATGCCGACTCTCCCTGGGCAACTTTCTTTTCCGCAGCAATTTCACGCGCCAGCTGCTTGTCCAGGCGATGCAGGCGGAAGGCATGGATTGCAAAGGCCGAGATGGCCGTGGGAATGCCCCACAGCGCGACATGAATCGGCTCGACCTCGATGCCGGCCTCCTTGAGGAAGGTGGTCATCAGCACGATCGCGCCGAAGGCCACAAAGATGTCTTCACCAAAGAACAGGCCCACGTTGTCCGTGGCAGCCGACATGGCGCGCAGCTTCTCGCGCACCTTGCCCGACAGCTTGCCGTAGCGGTTTTCCGTCGCGCCTTCGGCCATGGGAGCCAGCAGCGGACGCACCATCTGGGGATGCCCGCCGAGGCTGGTCAGGCCGATGGCTGCCGTGAGCTGGCGCGCTGCCAGGTAGACGATCAGCAGACGGCCGGCTGTGGCCGACTTGATGGAGCTGATCCAGTTCTGCGCATGCTGACGCAGGCCATGGCGCTCCAGCAGGCCGATCACGGCCAGCGGCAGCAAGATGATGAGCGGCAGATTGCGGGTCTTGATGAAGCCGGTCCCGATGGCGGCCAGAACCTTGTCCAGCGGAAAGCCCGCCGCAAAGGCGGTGCCGATGGCGGTCACGATGACCACCAGCATGGGATTAAAGCGCAGCGCGAAGCCGGCAATGATGATGAGCACGCCGATCAGCGGCCACAGGTTTACGTCTACAGGCATGGAAGCCTCCGGAAATCACGCCCTGATCCGCTGCGCGGCGGGCTCTACCAAAGACGGGAACGCTATCGGCAACCCCGCCCAGCTCTTTTGAGGAAGGCCGGGCAGCTCTGCTTCAGACCTGCTTCATTCCTCATATTGTTGAACAATCTATTTAGATTGATTCCACAAATGAAATTGTTTGCAGAACAAATAGACTTTGTAATAGAGCAAACCCTAGGTTGCACCACTCTTTGGGACTTCTCTGAGTCAACAGAACGATGGCTACACTCTGGCGACAGCCAAAAGGGAACGCCATGAAAGTCGCAGCAGAGGTCCAGAACCTGACCGAACGCATCGCCGAAGAAATACGCAGCCAGTTGGTCAAGGGCGTGCTGAGCCCGGGCCAGCGACTGTCCGAAGCGGCACTCAGCGAAGCGCTGGATATTTCGCGCAACACCTTGCGCGAGGTGTTCCGCATGCTGACCAAGGAAGGTCTGCTGGTACACGAGCCCAACAAGGGCGTATCGGTGGCCGTGCCCAGCATGGCGTCCATCATCGACATCTATCGCGTGCGGCGCATGATCGAGTGTCAGGCCCTTGCACAGGCTTACCCCATGCACCCGGCGCTGACGCGGATGCGCGAGGCCGTGGAAAGCGGCCAGCGGCACAGCGAGGCCGAGGACTGGTCCGAGGTGGGCACAGCCAATATGGCGTTTCACAAAGCCATCGTGGCCCTGGCCGACAGCGAACGCCTCAACGAGATGTTCTCGCATCTGCTGGCGGAGCTGCGCCTGGCCTTCGGCCTGCTGCGCGACCCGCATTTTCTGCATGCACCTTATGTGAGCATGAACCTGAAGATTCTGCAGATCTTCGAAGCCGGCAGGCCCGCGGAGGCGGCACAGGAGCTCAGTGCCTATCTGGTGCATTCCGAACGCATCATTCTGGCCGCCTATGCCCGGCGTCTGGCAGAGGCGGGGATCAAGGCCCCTTGAGGGATCTTGTTCAACAAAATGCCATTTTCAATAGAGGTAAAGCAATAAAACACCCTACGTTTCTTTGAAACTCGTTGAAATCCCTCATGGATGTTTGTTGAGACAAATGCTACTTTTGGCACAACTCTTGCCTGAGTTCATTCGTCTGCATCTCTTATCCGAGGAGTTCTCATGAAGCGTCGCATTTTCTGCGCCACCGCAACCTTGCTCGCCGGCATCGGCATTGCCGGTCATGCCATGGCACAAACCAAGTGGGATTTCGCCACCGCATACGGGCCTGGAAACTTTCACTCCAAGAACAACGAACTGTTTGTGAAGGATGTGGATGCTGCCACGGGCGGCAAGCTCAAGATCACGCCGCACTTTGGTGCGTCGCTGTTCAAGATGCCCGAAATCAAGCGTGCCGTGCAGACCGGCAATGCACAGATGGGCGAATTCTTTCTGGTGAGCTTTCAGAATGAGTCGCAGATCTTCGGCGCCGACGGACTCCCGTTCCTGGTGAGCAACTATGACGAGGCCTACAAGCTCTATCAGGCTCAGAAACCCGCGCTGCAAAAGCTGCTGGACAAGCAGGGACAGGTGCTGCTGTATTCCGTGGCCTGGCCTCCCCAGGGGATCTACACCAAAAAGCCCGTCAACTCCGCGGCCGATCTCAAGGGCATGAAGTGGCGCGTGTACTCCCCCACTACCGCCCGCATTGGCGAACTGATTGGCGCCCAGCCCGTGACCGTGCAGGAGGCCGAGCTGTCCCAGGCTCTGGCGACCGGCGTGGTGGATGGCCTGATCACCTCCAGCGCAACCGGTGCCGACAACAAGCTGTTTGAAAGCCTGAAGTACTACTACAACGTGCAGGCCTGGATTCCCAAGAATGCCGTGACCGTGAGCAAGAAGGCCTTTGGCGCGCTGGACAAGAGCACGCAGGAGGCCGTGCTCAAGGCCGCTGCCGCTGCCGAGCAGCGCGGCTGGAAAGAGTCCAGGGAAGTGGATGCACGCTCGATTGCCGCCCTCAAGCAAGGTGGCATGCAGGTCGAGCAACCCTCCGCCCAGCTCAAGGCAGACCTGGGCAAGATCGGCGCGACCGTGATCAAGGAATGGACGGACAAGGCCGGCGCCGACGGCCAGGCCATTCTCGACGGCTACAAGGCTGGCAAGTAAGGCGCAGATTGCATCGGCTCGCCCGCCCCCCGCATCCGGGGCGGGCGGCCGACGACCTCATCCTCTCAGGAAGACAAGCATGCGCAAGTTACTCAACGGCCTCTATGACGGCAGTGCCTGGCTTGCCGGCATCGCCATGATCGGCGTGCTGGCGATGGTGCTGCTGACCATCACCAGCCGACTCTTTGGCTTCAGCGCCCCGGGCACCGATGCCTACGCAGGCTATGCCATGGCGGGCGCCGGCTTCATGGCCCTGGCCAGCACCTTGAAGAAGGGTGAACATATCCGCGTCACCCTGCTGCTGGGTGCGCTCAAGGGCAAGGCCTACAAGGCGCTGGAACTGACCGCCCTGGGCATCGCCACCATTCTTTCGGCCTTTCTGGCTTTCTATTCCACGCGCCTGGTCTGGCAGTCCTGGGAGATCGAAGACATCTCCGTGGGCATAGACGCCACACCGCTGTGGATTCCCCAGATCTTCATGGCTCTGGGCACGATTGTTTTCTTCATCGCGTTCTGCGACGAACTGGTGCTGGAGCTGCTGGGCAAACGCAAGGCGGTAGAGAAGGAGGGAACCCCTCATGAATGAAATCACCGCAAGCATTGCACTGATCGTGGTGCTGCTGGCCCTGCTTGGCGGCGGTGTCTGGGTCGGACTGACGCTGGCAGGCGTTGCCTGGTTCGGCATGGAATTCTTCACCGCGCGCGCTGCGGGCGATGCCATGGCCATGACCATCTGGGGCTCTGCCAGCAGCTGGACCTTGACGGCCTTGCCCCTGTTTGTCTGGATGGGCGAGATTCTCTACCGCACCAATCTGTCCGAGAGCATGTTTCGAGGTCTGGCGCCCTGGGTCAATGCGCTGCCGGGCCGCCTGCTGCACACCAATGTCATTGGCTGCACGATTTTTGCGGCAGTGTCCGGCTCCTCTGCCGCCACCTGCGCCACCGTGGGCAAGATGAATGTGCCCGAGCTGCGCAAACGCGGCTATCCCGAGAACATGGTGATCGGCTCGCTGGGCGGCCCCGCCACACTGGGCCTCCTGATCCCGCCCTCCATCATCTTGATCGTCTACGGCGTATCTGCCGAGCTGTCGATCTCCAAGCTCTTCATGGCAGGCGTGCTGCCAGGCATCATGCTGGCACTGATGTTCAGCGGCTGGATCGTGGTCTGGGCCCTGATGAACCCGGACAAGGTGCCCAAGGCCGACAGCACCATGAGCTTCAAGCAGAAAGTCTACGAGTCGCGCCACCTGATCCCCGTCGTGCTGCTGATCTCGGGCGTGATTGCCAGCATCTACAGCGGCATTGCCACGGCGACCGAAGCTGCCGGCATAGGCGTGATGGGAGCGCTGATTCTGTCGGCCCTGCAAGGTGCACTGAGCTGGAAGAACTTCAAGGAATCGCTGTTCGGAGCCACCCGGCTGTACTGCATGATTGCGCTGATCCTCGCCGGTGCAGCCTTTATGACCTTGTCCATGGGCTATATCGGACTGCCACGCCAGCTGGCTGAATACGTGGGCAGCCTGAACCTGTCGCCCGCCATGCTGATTGCGGTACTGGGCCTGTTCTACATTCTCATCGGCTGCTTTCTGGACGGTATCTCCACCATTGTGCTGACCTCCGGCGTGGTTCTGCCCATCATCCAGGCCGCAGGCATAGACCCCCTGTGGTTCGGCATCTTCCTCGTGATCACGGTGGAGACCGCTCAGATCACGCCACCGGTGGGCTTCAACCTGTTCGTGCTGCAGGGCATGACGGGCAAGCAGATCACCTATCTGGCCCGCGTCTGCGCACCGTACTTCCTGCTGATGGTGCTGGCACTGGTCATACTGTGGTTCTTCCCGCAGATCGTGACCGTGCTGCCCAATAATATGTAAGCAAAATCGCTCTGCATGAACGCCCCGCAAGGGGCGTTTTTCATAGGCGAGCCAAGATGGCTGCATGCATGCCAGGACATGCGGGCTTCAACGCCGGGATGTTGATGCCGCATCCATCTGACAGGGTGTTACGAAAAATGCTCACTACGCTGTTAGATTAGTTGGGTTAGCCATCCAGACACATCGCAATGAAAGAAAAAATCAACTTCATTGAGAGGGAGCGCCTCTACCGACATGAACTCAAACGCCGCCGCGTAAAGTTTCTGCCCATGCAGGTACTGCGCCGGGTCTTCAAAGCGGCAGGAGTCTAGCCAGCGCTGAAGCCAGCCATCCACCTGTCATGCCAAAAACGAAAAAGCGCTCCCATGGAGCGCTTTTTCGTGGCACGAAGCAACCGGCTTATTCCACCGTGACCGACTTGGCCAGGTTGCGCGGCTTGTCCACATCGGTGCCGCGTGCCACCGCCGTGTGATAGGCCAGCAACTGCAGCGGCACCACATGCAAAATGGGGCTCAGGGCACCATAGTTCTCGGGCATGCGAATCACATGCATGCCTTCGCTGCTTTCGATATTGGTCTTGGCATCGGCCAGCACATAGAGAACACCGCCGCGGGCACGCACTTCCTGCATATTGCTCTTGAGCTTTTCCAGCAGTTCGTCGTTGGGTGCCACGGTGACCACAGGCATCTGGCTGTCCACCAGTGCCAGCGGGCCATGCTTGAGCTCGCCGGCAGGATAGGCTTCGGCGTGGATATAGCTGATTTCCTTGAGCTTGAGCGCGCCTTCCAGAGCGATGGGGTAGTGAATGCCGCGACCCAGGAACAGCGCGTTTTCCTTCTTCGCAAAGTCTTCGGCCCAGCTGATGATCTGCGGCTCCAGCGCCAGCACGGATTGCAGGGCCACGGGAAGGTGGCGCATGGCCGTCAGATACTGCTGCTCCTTCTCTTCCGTCAGGCGTCCCTTGGACTGGGCCAGCGCCAGCGTCAGCAGGAACAGGCCTGCAAGCTGCGTCGTGAAGGCCTTGGTCGATGCCACGCCGATTTCCACGCCGGCGCGCGTGATATAGGCCAGCTCGCACTCGCGCACCATGGCGCTGGTGGCCACATTGCAGATGGTCAGGCTGTGCTTCATGCCCAGGCTCTGGGCATGGCGCAGGGCCGCCAATGTATCGGCCGTCTCGCCCGACTGGCTGATGGTCACGATCAGCGTCTTGGGATCGGGCACGCTGGTGCGGTAACGGTACTCGCTGGCCACCTCCACATTGCAGGGGATGCCGGCAATCGCCTCTATCCAGTACTTGGCCGTGCAGCCGCTGTAATAGCTGGTGCCGCAGGCCAGGATCAGGACCCGGTCGATCTCCTTGAATACTCGCCAGGCCGCCGCGCCGGTCTTGCCTTCCGAAGTGACCCCGTCAAACAGCTCGGGGGCAATGTTCTTCAGGCCTTCCAGCGTATCGCCCAAAGCGCGCGGCTGCTCGAAGATTTCCTTTTGCATGTAGTGGCGATAAGGGCCCAGTTCGGCTGCGCCGCTGTGCGCCATCACGGTCCTGACCGGGCGCTGCTGCTCTGTCAGGCGCTCGCCGCTCTTGCTGATGACCCAGTAGCGTCCCGGCTGCAGATCGATCAGATCGCCCTCTTCCAGGTACACGATCTGGTCGGTCACACCCGCCAGCGCCATTGCATCGCTGGCCAGGAAATGTTCCGCGCCGTCCTTGCCCACACCCAGAATCAGCGGCGAGCCGGCACGAGCGCCCACCACACGGCGAGGTTCATCCCGGTGCATCACGCCAATCGCGTAGGCGCCATGCAGGCGAGCCGTTGCGGCTTGCACGGCCTCGAAAAGATCGCCGTTGTAGAGACTGTCCACCAGGTGAGCAATGACCTCGGTGTCGGTCTGACTGGCAAATACATAGCCCTTGGCCTGCAGCTCGGCACGCAGGGCTTCGTAGTTCTCGATGATGCCGTTGTGCACCAGGGCCACGCGGGCCGGCGCATCGGCATCGGCCACGGGCGAGATGCCGGGACCATGGCTGAAGTGGGGATGGGCATTGCGTACGGCAGGCTCGCCGTGAGTGGCCCAACGAGTATGGGCAATGCCGGTGAAACCTTCCACATGCTCGGTCTTGACCTGCTCCATCAGCTCGGCCACGCGGGCGGTAGAGCGCGCACGCTGCAATCCCAGGCTCAAGCCGCTGGCATCCGCTGCCTGTACAGCCACACCACAGGAGTCATAGCCGCGATACTCCAGTCGCTGCAGACCCTGGACCAGAACCGGAACGATATTGCGATGAGACACCGCAGCAACAATGCCACACATAGAGGTACACCTTAGGTTGTTTGATCAAGCATGCTAACGGTTGCAATAAAAAATTTTCAATCAATAAAAACAGCTAAATGACTGAAAATTTCATCGAATCGGAATATTGATTATTTATTCAATAAAATTCATATAAATGAATGAAAATTCCATCAATCTGGATGACACCGACTTGCAACTGCTGCAGCAATTGCAGCTGGATGCCAGCCTGAGCAACCAGGCCCTGGCCCGGCATCTCGAGCTATCTGCCCCTACCTGCCTGCGTCGCGTCAAGCGCCTGCAGGAGCTGGGTCTGATCGAGAAACAAGTCGCCATCCTGAGCAGCGAACACATCGCCCGCCTCACAGGCCATGGCCTGCAGGCCATTGTGGAAGTCTCGCTGGACCGGCAGGACAGCAGCTCACTGCTGCAATTCGAGCACAAAGCCGTGGCCGAACCCGGCGTGCAGCAATGCTGGCGCGTCTCTCCCGGCCCCGACTTCATCCTCATCATTGCCACCATCGATATGCCTGCCTACCTGGCATTGAGCCAGAAGCTGTTCACTCAGGATGCCAATGTGCGCAATGTCAAAGCCTTCTTCAGCATCAAGCGCGCCAAATTCAGTACCGAACTGCCCTTGCCAGCCCCCAATCATTAGGGACTTGCACGCCTTTATTTTTGAACCGCTATGTGTGGTGCGGATGCCGCGCAAGCCCCTCAATATTTGATACAAATTGTATTAATTAGATTATTCTCGCAACCTTGACTTAAGCCAATTCCACCAGATGCCCTTGCATCGAGATATTCACCGCCGGACCTACCCTCTGCGCGCCTCTTATATGGTACTGGGCGGAGCGGTGGTGGCTGCGAGCCTGTCATATCTCCCGACCAATCTCGCCTGGTGGGCATTCACGACGGTCAGTGCGCTGGTCTGGCCGCATATTGCTTTTTTGCATTCAAGCCGGCAACAGGATCAGTTCCATGCGGAGTATTTCAATTCTCTGATAGATGCGCTGATCGTCGGCTGCTGGATTTCTCTGATGCACTGGAGCCTGCTGCCCAGCATCTGCATTCTGGCCATCGGCGTAGCCGACCGCTTCTATACCGGTTTGAAGCGCCGCTGGCTGCCCTCCCTGATCGCGCTGCTGTGCGGCATGCTTTTCATGAGCATCGCCATTACGCCCACCCCGCAATGGGGCGCGCCACTGGCGGTACAGCTCAGCCTGCTGCCGCTGATCATCCTGCACAGCGCCTATGCAAGCTGGTCCAACAGCCGAATGCTCAAGACTCTGGCCAGGCAGAACCTGCAGCTCAAGTTACTGGGACGCATTGATCCTCTGACCACGGTATACAGCCGCGATTACTGGTGGAAAAAAGCCCGTGCCGCGCTGCATCAGCACCGCACCGTCAAGGAGCAGACCTGCCTGCTGGTGATTGACATTGACCGTTTCAAAAGCGTGAATGATCTGTACGGCCATATTGTGGGCGACGATGTTTTGAAAATGATCGGGCTGGCGATTAGAAACAGCCTGCGCAGCAACGATATTGCTGGGCGCTACGGCGGCGATGAATTCACCGTGCTTTGCAAGCACACCACGGCCAAGGAGGCATATTCGGTCGCCATGCGTATTTGTGAAAAAATTGCTCAGATACGCATTCGCGAATATCCACAGCTGCACATCAGTGCGAGTATCGGCGTTGCGGCAGCCGATGAAGGTTTTGGCTCGGTGACCGAGTGGATAAAAGCGGCCGACAGTGCGCTTTACAGTGCCAAGAGCGGCGGGCGCGACCAGGTGATGGATGCCACGCAGCAACCCGAGCGGCAGCACAGTCCCTCGACCATGCCCATGCGACCGGAATCCACGCGAATCAGCCCGGCGAGCGCCGAGCAGGAAAGCCTGGACCGCGACGTGGTCTGACCACTCAGGGCAGGCAGGTGGGCCAATGCATCTGCAACTGGCATCCCGCATTGAGCTGGGCCTGGATTTCCGCCTCGCCGCCATGGCGGCGGCAGATATCGCGCACCAGCGCCAGGCCGATGCCGAGGCCCTCGAACTCGGCCTCGCGATGCATGCGCTGAAAGACGCCAAACAGCTTGCCTGACCGCGCCTGCTCGAAGCCGGCTCCGTTGTCGGCCACGGTGATGAAGCAGCCCCCCTGCCCATCGCGCTGCACATCGACCTGAATGCGCGCCAGCGGCACGGCCCGCGTGAACTTGACGGCATTGGCGAGAGCTGCGTCCAAAGCCTGCTCCAGCAGACGCGGATCTGCCTGCAACATGGGGGCGACAGCGGGCAGACACCACTCTATGCGTCGGCCTTGCGCGCCTGCCTGCAGACGCTGGCGCAGACTGCCCAGCAAGGCCAGCAAGTCCACAGGCTGCGGCTGCAGCACATGGCTCTGAGCCCGATTCAGCTGCAGCAAGCCGTCGAACATGGCCGCCATGCGCTGGGCGGACTGATCCATGGTCTGGAGGAAGCTGCGCGCTTCCTCCAGGTCTTCGGCACCGGGGCTGGCGGACTGCAGCAGCTCGGCAACCAGCGGATTGAAAGCCAGCAGATGGCGCAGCGGCGCCCGCAAATCATGCGAGACGGCATGCATCCACTCCTGCTGGGCCGTGCGCAAGGCGGCCAGTTCGGCCTCGCGCCTGTCCAGCAGCGCCAGCGCTTCGTCCAGGGACTGAGGCGCCATGCTCTCCAAAGTTTGCTGCGCTTGTTCCATCAGGCTTTGGGCAGCTTTTCGGGGCGCTTCCAGTTGCGGATGCTGACCTGCCTGCCACGTCCTACCGTCAAGGCACCAGCCTCGGTGTTCTTGGTCACGGTGGAGCCACCGCCCACGGTGCCGCCGGCGGCAATCGTCACCGGAGCCACCAGCACGCAGTTGCTGCCGATATGCACATCGGCCTCGATCACGGTACGGTGCTTGTTCACGCCGTCATAGTTGGCAGTGATGCTGCCTGCGCCGTAGTTCACGCGCTCACCCACCGTGGCATCGCCCAGATAGGCCAGGTGATTGGCCTTGGCGCCGTCGGCCAGGCTGGAGTTCTTCACTTCCACGAAGTTGCCGATATGCACTTCGCGGCCCAGCCTGGCGCCGGGGCGCAGGCGGGCAAACGGGCCGACCAGCGCGCCCTGGCCCACTTCCACGCCGGCCTTCTCGCCATCGATGTGCGTGAAGGGGTGGATCACGGCATCGTCGGCAATGCTCACATTGCTGAGATGGCAGTTGGCCCCGATCCTGGCGCCGGCGCCAATCGTCACCTTGCCGGCAAAGATGCAGTTCACGTCGATTTCCACATCCTGACCGCAGCTCAGGCTGGCCTTGGCGCCGCGCGCATCGTCACGCAAGTCGAAGCGCGCAGGATCGGCCATGCGCACGCCCTGCTCCATCAGCTCGCGCGCCTGGCGCAGCTGGTGGGCGCGCTCCAGCTCTGCCAGTTGCAGCGGGCTGTTGACGCCCGCCACCTGCAGCGCATCGGCAATGCGGTGGCCCACCACGGGCACGCCGTCGGCCACGGCCATGGCGACGATATCGGTCAGGTAGTACTCGCCCTGGGCATTGTTGTTGTCGAGCTTGGCAAGCCAGGCCGTCAGATGCCTGGCTGGCACGGCCATGATGCCGCTGTAGATCTCGGTGATGGCGCGCTCGGCCTCGCTGGCATCTTTCTGCTCGACGATGCGCTGCACCGTGCCTGCATCGTTTCGCACGATGCGGCCATAGCCCGTGGGATCGGCCATGGTCACGGTGAGCAGCGCCATCTTGTCGCTGCCGGCGGCATCGAGCAGACCCTGCAGCGTGTCGGCCCGGGTCAGCGGCACATCACCCGACAGCACCACGACCAGGCCATCGTCCTTGAGCGCAGGCACGGCCTGCTGCACGGCATGGCCGGTGCCCAGCTGAGGCTCCTGGCGTACAAACTTCAGGTCCATTGCACCATGGGCGCCATCTGCGCCATTGGCAGCGGCGATGGCCGCTTCCACTTCCGCTGCGCCATGACCCGTCACCACTACAGCCGAGCGCGCCTTGAGCTGCGCAGCAGTATCCAGCACATGCTGCAACAGGGCACGTCCGGCCAGCTTTTGCAGCACCTTGGGATGGCGGCTTTTCATGCGGGTGCCTTTGCCGGCAGCCATGACGACGATGTCCAGAGGTGCAGTCATATTGATTTATAGGATGAAAACCGCCTGATTATCGACCCATAGCCGTGCTCGACAACTGCAAGCGCAGGCAACAGTCGCCGCAAACACCTTATGCTTGCCCTGCCATGCCTCATGCAACCACCAGCCCCACTCCGCTGCTTCGCACCCGCGCCGTCGGCGCCGGCCATCTGCGCGCCTTTCTGGCCGTGGCCCGACACCTGAACTTTCGTGCCGCGGCGGACGAGCTGGCACTGACCCAGTCTGCCGTCAGCCGCCAGATCCAGTCGCTGGAAGACGAGGTGGGCATCCCGCTGTTCCTGCGCCATTCGCGCGCCGTGGAACTCACGGGTGCCGGCGCCCAGCTGCTGCATGCCGTTCAGCCTGCACTGGAGTCGATCGACGCCACCGTGCGCCAGATCCGCCAGACCGTGGGCCGCAAGAGCGTGGCCATCACCACCTGGGCCAGCTTTGCTGCCATGTGGCTGATTCCGCGTCTGGAGGCGTTCCAGCGCGCCTATCCCTATATCGACATTCGCATAGACACGGGCGACGCCGTGGTGGATCTGGAGACCACCGATGTGGACCTGGCCATACGCTACAGCGCCGGCGTCTCCGATGCCGCGGCAAAGGCCCTGTTTGGCGAAGAACTGGTGCTGGTCGCAAGCCCAGCCCTGCTCAGGAGCGGCCCCGCCGTGCACAGCCCCGCCGATGCTGCCCGCTACACCTTGATTGAAACCGGCGACGTGCACCGCATGCCCCAGCTGGAGTGGCTGAGCTGGCAGCGCTGGTTTGCCGCCAACGGCTGCGACCAGCTGCAGCCGCCGCGCTGGCTGTACTTCAACTACGCCCACCAGATCGTGCAGGCCGCGCTGGCGGGCCAGGGTCTGGCCATCGCGCGCCTGCCGCTGGTAGCCGATGCGCTGGCGGCCGGCACCCTGATCGAGGTATTGCCCGAACATCGCCTGGCCTCGCCTCTGTCGTACTGGCTGCTGCAAGGCCCACGCAGCAGCGAGCGGCCCGAAGTGCAGGCCTTCTGTCAGTGGCTGATGGAACAAGCCCGCCAGACGCGCGACGCCATGCAAGGCGCGAGCGAGCCAACCCAATAAAAAAGAGAGCTACTCACGCATGACCTGCATCGGTTTCAAATACAAAGTGATTTGAAACGCAGATGTATCAAGCGTAAACAGCTCTCATTTTTACTGTCACCTCTACTGTCACCTCTTTAGGCCGCGCCACAGCGGCAAAGTCCTTGCCCTATGGCACTCAACGCTAAAGAGGCGAACGAGGCGAAGCGCCCCAGGGCGCTCAGCTCAGCGTGACACGCGCAAACTTGCGCTTGCCCACCTGCAGCACAAAGGTGCCAGCATCCAGCTTCAGTGCGCGGTCGCTGATGACGTTGCCGTCGACACGCACGCCGCCGCCATCGATCAGGCGGTTGGCTTCGCCGGTCGATGCAGCCAGATTGGCCTGCTTGACCAGCGCACCAATGCCCAGCGGAGCGCCGGACAGGCTGATTTCAGGGATGTCATCAGGAATGCCGCCCTTGGAGCGGTTGATGAAATCCTGCTCGGCCGCATCGGCGGCTTCGGCGCTGTGGAAGCGCGCGGTGATCTCCTTGGCCAGCGCCACCTTGGCATGCTTGGGATTGCCGCCGGCCTCGATCTCGGCCTTGAGCGCGGCAATCTCGGCCAGGCTCTTGAAGGACAGCAGGGTGTACCAGTCCCACATCAGCTCGTCCGAGATCGACAGCACCTTGGCGAACATGGTGTTGGCGTCCTCGGTGATGCCGATGTAGTTGTTCTTGGACTTGGACATCTTGTGCACGCCATCCAGGCCCACCAGCAGCGGCATGGTGAGTACGCACTGCTGCTCTTGACCGTACTCAGCCTGCAGATGCCTGCCCATCATCAGATTGAACTTCTGATCGGTGCCGCCCAGCTCCAGATCGGACTTGAGCGCCACCGAGTCATAGCCCTGCAGCAGCGGGTAGAGAAACTCGTGCAGGCTGATGGAGCTGCCGTCGGTGAAACGCGTATGGAAATCGTTGCGCTCCATCATGCGCGCCACCGTGTACTTGGCCGACAGCTGGATCATGCCGCGCGCGCCCAGCTGGTCGCACCACTCGCTGTTGTAGCGCACCTCGGTCCTGGCCGGGTCCAGCACCTTGGCGGCCTGGGTGTAATAGGTCTCGGCATTGACCTTGATCTGCTCGGCCGTCAGCGGCGGGCGTGTGGAGTTGCGGCCCGAAGGGTCGCCGATCAGCGTCGTGAAGTCGCCGATCAGGAAGATCACCTGATGGCCCAGATCCTGCAGCTGGCGCATCTTGTTGAGCACCACGGTATGGCCCAGGTGAATGTCGGGGGCTGTCGGGTCCAGACCCAGCTTGATGCGCAGGGGCACGCCGGTGGCTTCGGACCTGGCCAGTTTCTGGACCCACTCGTCCTTGGGCAGCAGCTCATCGACTCCACGCAGAGTGACTTCCAGCGCCTGGTTCACTCTGTCGGTCACGGGAAAACTTGTAACAGCAGATTGATTCATAAGGGTTTTTCGGCAGGCGAGGTAGGACGCGGCCGATATACTTGGAGGTTTGGTGTTACGGTCAATTCTAGACTGCTCCCTCATAAAGACCTCTTTGGATGGACTTATGGCACGGTAGAGCTGCTGGAGACGTGTCAGTCGTAACAAATACCAACTCCACCGACACGCTTTCCCAAGGATTTGATGTTTTGATGACTGGCTTGAAAAATGCCGGCGGTGCTCTGCTTGCGCGGCTGACATCGGCTCTGCAAAAACACCCCAAGCGCGCCACGGCGGCGCTGGCGACGGTTTTGCTGACCGGTGGCAGCGGCGCCTTCGCAGTGGCCAGCCTGGGCCCCGACCCCGCCGACCTTCCCGTACGTACACTGACCGAACCCGTCACCTCCCTGGCCGCCGGCCAGGATCTGGCCGATCTGACGGATCTGCAGTCCTTCTCCCTCTACCGTTCCGAATACACCCGCAGCAACGACACCACCGAGTCGCTGCTGCAGCGCCTTGGCATTGCCGACCCGCAAGCCGCAGCCTTCATGCGCAGCAACGAAGCCGTGCGCCAGAACGTGCTGGGCCGCGCCGGCCGCCTCGTGTCAGCAGAGACCACACCCGACCAGCAGCTGAGCCAGCTGACCGTGCGCTGGGCTCCCAGCGAAGACGGCAGCTTTCAGCGCCTGACGGTGGAGCGCGTGGACGGCAAGCTGCAATCCAAGATCGAGACCGGCAAACTCACGGCCAGCCCGCGTCTGGCCGGTGGCGTGATTCGCTCCTCCTTCTTTGCCGCCACGGATGCCTCCGACATTCCCGACAGCATCTCCATGCAGATGGCCGACATCTTCCAGGGCGAGCTGGACTTCCGCCGCGGCCTGCGCAAGGGTGACCGCTTTGCCGTGGTCTATGAATCGCTGGAAGCAGATGGCGAGCCACTGCGCGCCGGCCGCGTGCTGAGCACCGAGTTCTACAACAATGGCAAGTCGCATCAGGCCATGTGGTTCCAGGAAGCAGGCAAGAAGGGCGCCTACTACACGCTGGACGGCAAGAGCCTGCGCCAGGCCTATCTGAACTATCCCGTGGAGTTCTCGCGCATCAGCAGCGGTTTTTCCATGCGCGTCCACCCCATCCAGAAAACCTGGCGCGCTCATCTGGGCACCGACTTCGCGGCCCCCACGGGCACCAAGGTGCGCACCGTGGGCGACGGCGTCGTGTCCTTTGCCGGCGTGCAAAACGGTTACGGCAATGTGATCTTTGTCGATCACGCCAACCAGCACACCACCGTCTACGCCCACCTGAGCCGCATCGACGTCAAGCGCGGCCAGCGCGTGGACCAGGGCGACATCATCGGCGCCGTGGGCTCCACGGGCTGGGCCACCGGCCCTCATCTGCACTTCGAGTTCCGCGACAAGGGCGAGCAGCGTGACCCGCTGACCATTGCCCAGATCACCGATGCCGCCCAGCCCATCTCCAAGGCTGCCCGCCCGGCCTTCGAGCAGCAGGCAGCGCAGATGCGCATCGAACTTAACGCCGGCACGCAGTCGTTCGCCTTGGCCAGCACACGCTGATCCACCGCTGCGACTCAACCTGAGGGCTGCAAATTGCAGCCCTTTTTCATTTCCGCATCGGGATCGTTTGCAGCGACCGCCAGGAAAGCCGCAAACGCTACAGCTAAGATAGTAAACCGCCCGCCAACCCTCTGATCTGCCATGCCCAATGCCATTGAACAAGCCGCTCAAAGCAACCTCTATATCGGACTGATGTCCGGTACATCGCTGGACGGCGTCGACGGGGTTCTCGTGGACTTCAGCCAGGGCACGCGAGTGCTGCAACATGCCAGCTGCGGCTTCGACGCGGCATTGCGCGCCGAGTTGCTGGCCCTCAACACCGCTGGTGGCCAGGACGAGCTGCATCGCGCCGCCCTGGCCGCCAATGCACTGGTGCGCCACTATGCACAGGTGGTGCAGCAACTGCTGACTGCAGCCGGCGTCCGGGCCGGGCAGATCGCAGCCATAGGCGCCCATGGGCAGACCGTGCGCCACCGTCCGCAGATGTTCGATGGCACGGGCTATACGCTGCAGCTCAACAACCCCGCCCTGCTGGCCGAGCTGACCGGCATCAGCGTCGTCGCGGACCTGCGCAGCCGCGATGTGGCGGCAGGCGGCCAGGGCGCGCCGCTGGTACCGGCCTTTCACCAAAGCGTGTTCGGCAGGCCCGCTGAAACCGCGCTGGTACTCAATATCGGCGGCATTGCCAATCTCAGCGTGCTGGGTGCCGACGGCTCGGTGCTCGGCTTCGACACCGGCACCGGCAATGCGCTGATGGACGGCTGGTGCCTGCGCCATACCGGCAGGAGCTATGACGAGAGCGGCCGGTGGGCCGCCAGCGGCAAGGTCCTGCCCGAGCTGCTGGCCGCCATGCTGGGCGACCCCTATCTGGCCCAGCAGCCGCCCAAGAGCACGGGGCGCGATCTGTTTCACGCCGAGTGGCTGGAGCGGCATCTGCAGCAGCATGCGGCCCAGGCCGCCGCAGTCGATGTACAGGCGACCCTGGCCGAATTCACGGCCGCCAGCTGCGCCCATGCCGTCCAGCGTTTCGGCAGGGGCGGCACCGAACTGCTGGTCTGCGGCGGCGGCGCACTGAACACCTATCTGATGCAGCGTCTTGCCGCCCTGCTGCCGGGCGTGAAGGTGGCCTCCACGGCAGAGTGCGGCCTGCCCCCGCTCGAAGTGGAAGCAGCCGCCTTTGCCTGGCTGGCACGTCAATGCCTGCTGGGCCTGCCCGGCAATCTGGCCAGCGTGACAGGCGCCAGCGGCCCGCGCATTCTGGGCGCCATCCACCCCGCTTGACCGCGCGGCCGCCGGCCCGCCTGCAGGCTCAGGCCGCTACTGCGGCATCCGCCTGCGCCTTGTGCTGCACCACAGGCAGATCGGGCAAGCCGAAATGGCCGCGCAGCGTGCTGCTCTGGTAGTCGCTGCGAAACAACCCGCGCTTGCGCAAAATGGGCACGACCTCGCTGGCAAACAGCTCCAGTTGCTGGGTGATGACCGGTGGCATCACATTGAAACCATCGGCAGCGCCCGTGCGGAACCAGTCTTCAATCGTGTCCGCCACCTGCTCGGGCGTGCCGGCAATTGCCAGATGCCCGCGCGCCCCTGCCAGTCGCTTGAGCAGCTGACGCAGCGTGAGCCCGTCGCGCAGCGTGGTCTCCACATAGCCCATGGCGCGACTCCTGGAAGCCTCCACCAGCGCGGGGTCGGGAAAATCGTCGCGGGTCAAGCGGCGGTCCAGCGGCAGACTGCTGAAGTCATGGCCGCCAAAGCGGGCCGACAGGCGCCCCAGCCCCACATCGATACTGGTCAGGCTGTCGAGCTCCTCCCACACCTGGCGGGCTTCGTACTCCGTGGATCCAATCGCGGCGCTGATGCCCGGCAAAATCACAATATCCTCGGCCCTGCGCCCCAGAGCCTTCGCCTGCCCCTTGATATCGGCATAAAAGCCTTGTGCCGACTCCTTGCTGCCATGCGCCGTGAAAATGGCCTCGGCCCATTGCGCGGCAAAGGCCCGGCCCGTTTCGGACTGCCCGGCCTGCACCAGCACCGGACGGCCCTGGGGGCTGCCCGGCACATTCAGCGGTCCGCGCGTACGGATATGCGTTCCCGCATAGTTGACGGGGCGCACCTGGCCTATGTCCAGGAACTGGCCCGATTCGGCATCGTCCACCACTGCCCCGCCCGGAAAGCTGCGCCATAGCGCATCCACTGCGGCCACGAATTCCTCGGCGATGCGGTAGCGCTCGGCATGCTCCACGTTCTGCTGCAGCCCGTAGTTCTCGCCGGCCCGGGGCAGCCAGGAGGTCACGATATTCCAGCCTGCCCGGCCCTTGGAGAGATGGTCCAGCGTGGCGAACTGCCGCGCCAGCGTATAGGGCAGGCTGTAGGTGGTGGAAGCCGTCCCGATCAGCCCGATGCGCTCGGTATGCTGCGCCAGTGCAGCCAGCAGCAGCAGCGGCTCGAGCTGGCCTGAAGAAGCCATCTGCCCGTTGTCGGGCCCGACCAGCCCGTCGGCCAGAAACACGGCATCGAACTTGGCGGCCTCGGCGATGCGGGCCGCATCCACATAGAGCTCCAGATCGGTCAGTGCCTTGCGATTGGCTCCGGGGTGACGCCAGGCACCTTCGTGGTGGCCTCGAGTCATCAGAAACAGGTTCAGGTGTAGTTGTCGTGTCATGGCAGGGCTTCTTTCAGGAAAATTCGGCTTCCACACCCAGGCTGCGCAGCAAGGTCGTGCGCAGCTGCATGAAAGCGGGGTGATCCGGTCGCCGCGGATGGGCCAGATCCAGCGCATGGTCTTCGGCGATCTTTCCGTCCCTGAGCACCAGAATCCGGTCTGCCAGCAGCAGGGATTCGTCCACATCGTGGGTCACCAGAATCACCGTCGGGCGTATGCGCTCCACCATGCGCCGCAAGAGGCCCTGCATGCGCAGGCGGGTCAGCGCATCCAGGGCGCCAAAAGGCTCGTCGGCCAGCAGCACATGCGGCTCGCGCAGCAAGGAGCGAGCCAGCGCCGCGCGCTGCTTTTGCCCACCGGACAGGGTGGCGGGCCAGGCCCCGGCCTTGTCTTCCAGGCCCACCTCGCGCAGTAATTGCACTGCGGCAGGCCGGGCCGCCTGCGCATCCAGCCCCAGCGTCAGGTTGTCCAGCACCGTCAGCCAGGGCAGCAGGCGCGAGTCCTGGAACAGCACGGAGACATTGCCATGGGCCAACGCCGCCCCCGAACTCCGGGCCTCGGCATCGAGGCCGGCCAGGGCCCGCAACAGCGTGGTCTTGCCCGAGCCCGACTCCCCCAGCAATGCCACGAACTGCCCGGAGGCGATATCGAGATGGAGGTCGTCGAGCACCTGCTTGCCATGGAAGCTGCGACTGAAGCCGTGCAGTTGCACGGTACCGGTCAATGATGGATGGCTCATGATCCCAGCGACCTCCGATAGGACAGCACATGTGCCTCCAGGCGCCGCACCGCGGCATCGGACAGCAGACCCAGCAGCGCGTAGATCAGGATTCCCACCACGATCACATCGGTCTGCCCCCAATCGCGCGCACGGTTCATCAGATAGCCGATACCGGTCTGCGTGTTGATCAGCTCCAGCACCACCAGCGCCGTCCAGCACAGCGAGACCGCCATGCGCAGGCCGACAAAAAAACCCGGCAAGGCTCCCGGCAGGGCCACCTTGCGAATGAACTCGGCACGCGACAGTCCCAGCGTCTGAGCCAGCTCCACATGACCGATGTCGATGCTGCGCAGCGCTGCATGGGTGTTGATATAGATGGGAATCAGCACGGCGGTGAAGATGAGGAAGACCTTCATCGCCTCGCCTATGCCCAGCCAGATGATGGCCAATGGAATCAGCGCCAGCGTGGGAACGGCCCGCTTGATCTGCACCAGACCATCGATCAGGGCCTCGCCGCTGCGGCTCAGTCCGGCGACCAGCGCCAGCAGCACGCCTACCACAATGCCCAGAAACAGCCCTGTGTAGGCTCGCCCGGCCGAAGCCAGCAGATGCGGCAGCAGGCTTCCATCAAGAGCCATTTCATAGCCTGTACGCAATGCCTGCGACGGTGCCGTCAGCGTCTCGGACGAAAGATATCCCAGGCGCGATGCGGCCTCCCATACCAGCAGCAGCAGGGCCGGCCCGGCCAGCAGCATGCCCGGCGACAGGCGGGCCGGCACCAGTGCCGGGGCCTTGCGGTCTGGCACGGCAAGCGGCGCTCCGGTCTGAGACTGCCAGCCGGCCACGCGCGCTTCCAGAGGAATCGGAGTCATCACGGCAACTCCTCAGCGATTGGCGACGATCACGCCGTCATAGCTCGCCACAAAGGAGTCCCTGGCATCCAGGCGCCGGGGCAAACTGCCAGCGCTGTGCAGGATGTCGATGAGCTTCTGATGATGAGGCTGGGCCTGTCCGGCGGTCTGGAACTCGAGCGGAGCCTGCGCCGCCTGTATGGCCGCAGCGCTCTCGGCATCGAGGCGCTGGAAATTGCGCAGGTAATGCTGCTCCCATTCCTTGCGATGGACATTGCTCCAGCGCCCCGCGCGCACGAAGGAGGCCAGGAATTCGCGGATGGCCTCGGCCTTCTGCGGATCGGCCAGCACCTCCGGACGGGCATAGATATAGGAGGTGGAAGGCAGCAGCTGACGCTCCAGGGGGTCGGGCACCACACGCGCACCGATCTGCCTGGACAGCCGCGTGACATGCGGCTCGGCAATGGTGGCGACATCCACGGCCCGGGCACGCAGGGCATCGTTGAGTTCGGCCACGCGCAGATGCACCAGCGTGACATCCTTGAGCGTCAGGCCCGCCCGGTTCAGGGCCTCGATCAGGAAAACCTGGCGACCCGAGCCTTCGACATAGCTCACGCGCTTGCCACGCAGATCGCTCAGGCGCTCCACCCCGGCTCCGGCATGTTGCAGCAAACGATATTCCGCTCTGGCTCGGGTGAAGGTTGCGATGATGGGCAGGTTCACGCCTGCTGCGCGCGCCTGGATGGGTGGCGTGTCTCCCACATAGGCCATGTCCAGCGCTCCGGCGCGGATGGCCTCGAAGATGGCCGGACCGCCGGCAAAATTGGGCAGCTCCAGCTGGAAGCCGGTCTTCTTGCGTTCGCCGCTGGCATCCAGCAGATGGCGAATCAGCTCGCTCTGGTCAGCGACGACCAGCCTGGTCTTGGCGTCCACCGCAGCATGCGCAGCACCGGTGATGCCGGCTGCCGCCATTGCCAGCCATGAAGGCCCGGCCAGCAGAAATCGACGCTTGTCCACTTTCTTCTCCCATGTATGCAATGGGACGGATGCTAGGGAGCAGTCGACAGATCAAAAAATATTGATTTCAAATTTGGAAACAACCAACTCATCCGAGCGCCGGTGTCGGTCCAGCGGACGCACATGGATTTCGCTGTGCTGTCAGGCACTTAAGGCGGCAGGCGCCCATCGAGGCCAGGCGCACGAACGCACAACAAGCTTTGATTCGGCAATATGCTCATGAAATCAATGTTGTTGAGGCCCGGGGAAATGACTGACCATCCGGGCGTCTGCCCATCAAGGCACAGGCCATCGGCAGGCCTGACCCTCACAATGCAAAAAGCAGCCCGACCCACCAGTAGCCGGACTGCTTTTCGCATCTTGGATGTCCTGTCCGGCTGGCTCCTTCGAGCCATGCCGGGTTCGATCAGCGCCTGAAGATCAGTGACCGCCGACGTAGATGAACTTGAACAGGAACAGGGCAGCAATCACCCACATGATCCAGTGCACCTCCTTGACCTTGCCTGTGCACAGCTTGAGTACGGCATAGGTGATGAAGCCGAAGGCCAGACCGTTGGCGATGGAGTAGGTGAAAGGCATCATCAGCGCGGTGACGACTGCCGGTATGGCTTCGGTGGTTTCATCCCACTGCACTTCCGTCAGATCACGCAGCATCAGGCAGGCCACGAACAGCAGAGCAGGCGCAGTGGCATAGCCGGGCACGACACCGGCCAGCGGCGCGATGAACAGGCAGGCCAGGAAGAGCATGGCAACCGTGAGAGCCGTCAGACCGGTACGGCCGCCGGCCTGCACACCGGCAGCGCTCTCCACATAGGCGGTGGTGCTGGAGGTACCCAGGATGGAGCCCACAAAGATCGCGCCTGAATCGGCCAGCAGCGAGCGGTTGAAACGCCCCATGCGCTCGGGCACCAGCAGGCCGGCGCGGCGCGCCACGCCCATCAGCGTGCCGGTGGCATCGAACAGCTCCACCAGGAAGAACACCAGCACCACATTGAGGAAGCCCGTGGTCAGCGCCGTCTTGATGTCGAGCTTCATGAAAGTGGGCTCGATGGAAGGAGGTGCCGAGAAGATGCCGTGGAAGGTGTTGCCGCCGAAGAAGAACGAGGCCACGGTCACGGCCAGGATGCCGATCAGCAAGGCGCCCGGCACCTTGAGACGGTCCAGCACCACGATCAGCAAAAAGCCCAGCAGCGCCATGATGACCTCGGGCTTGTGCAGATCGCCCAGCGTCACATAGGTGTTCTGGTCGGCCGCAACCACACCGGCGGTCTTGAGCGCGATCAGCGCCAGGAAAAGACCCAGACCCACGGTGATGGAAACGCGTATGGACTGCGGTATGCCCTTGATGATGAGCTCACGCAGTCCCAGCATGGTGCAGATCAGGAACAGACATCCCGAGACGAACACCGCCCCCAGGGCAGCCTCCCACGTATAGCCCATCTTGAGCACCACCACGTAGGCAAAATAGGCGTTCAGCCCCATGCCCGGCGCCAGCGCAATCGGGTAGTTGGCATACAGCGCCATGATGGTCGAGCCCAGCGCTGCGATCAGGCAGGTGGCGACAAAGACCGAGCCCTTGGGCATGCCCGCATCCCCCAGAATGGAGGGGTTGACGAACATGATGTAGGCCATTGAAAGAAAGGTCGTCAGCCCTGCGACCAGTTCCGTGCGCACATTGGTGTTGTGCTCCCTGAGTTTGAATATCCGCTCTGTCCAGTTCATTGCATAGTCTCCGTGTTGTTTTGCATGCGAGGCGCAACGCGAGGAACGCGCCCGGTCCTGCGCCGCCAAATGAGCGGCGCAGCACATGGCCTTGCCCCGCGGCAAACAGCCATGACTCAAATGGCTGCCGCCCCGCAAGGCGACAACACCTGTGAGGAAAAACTAGCCAGTGTGCCCTTGAACGGCTTCCACTGCGCGCAGGATGGCTTCTGACGTGGCAGGCGCCTGCAGAGGAGGGTTCATGCGGTGCTCGCCGGCGGCCGACACCGCATCGCGAATCGCGAAGAACACCGAGAACGGCAGCAGCAGCGGTGGCTCGCCCACGGCCTTGCTGCGGTGGATGGAGTCTTCATAGTTGTCACCCTCGAACAGGCGCACATTGAAGACCGGCGGGCAGTCATTGGCCGTAGGAATCTTGTAGGTGCTGGGCGCATGGGTCGTGAGCTTTCCGGTTTGCGGATGCCAGACCAGCTCCTCGGTGGTCAGCCAGCCCATGCCCTGGATGAAGGCGCCCTCCACCTGGCCCACATCGACGGCCGGGTTCAGCGAGCGGCCCACGTCATGCAGCACATCGGCGCGCAACAGCTTCCATTCGCCCGTCAGCGTATCGATGACCACTTCGCTGACGGCCGCGCCATAGGCAAAGTAGAAGAAGGGGTGGCCCTTCATGCGCTTGCCATCCCAGTGCAGGCCGGGCGTGGCATAAAAGCCATCCGACCACAGCTGCACACGCTGCAGATAGGCGGCGCGCACCAGCTCGGCAAACGGCACATTCTGGCCATTGACCTGCACCGCATTGTTGGCAAAGCGCACGTCATGGGCATCGCCGCCATGCAGGCGTGCGGCGCATTCGGCCAAACGCTCGCGCAGCTGGCGTGCGGCATCCTGTGCGGCCTTGCCGTTGAGGTCGGCTCCCGTCGAGGCAGCCGTGGCCGAGGTGTTGGCCACCTTGCTGGTATCCGTCGCCGTCACGCGCACATTCTCGAATGCCACGCCCAGTTCATGTGCCACCACCTGCGCCACCTTGGTGTTCAGGCCCTGGCCCATTTCGGTGCCGCCATGGTTCACGAGAATCGAGCCATCGGTATAGATGTGGACCAGTGCGCCGGCCTGGTTGAAGTGGGCCACATTGAAGGAGATGCCGAACTTCAGCGGCGTCAGCGCCAGGCCGCGCTTGAGCACGGCACTGCCGGCGTTGAAGGCATTCACAGCCGCACGGCGCGCACGGTAGTCGCTGGACTCCTCCAGCTCGGCCACCAGCTCGTGAATCACGTTGTCGGTCACGACCTGCTCGTAAGGCGTGATGTTGCGCTCGCCCTTGCCGTAGAAGTTGACGCGCCGCACATCGAGCGGATCGCGCCCCAGGCTGCGCGCCACCGTATCCAGAATGTTCTCGATGGCAATCGCGCCCTGAGGTCCGCCAAAGCCACGGAAAGCCGTATTGCTCTGGGTGTTGGTCTTGCCCATATAGCCATGCATGAGCACATCGGGCAGCCAGTAGGTATTGTCGAAATGGCAGAGCGCACGCGTCATCACCGGCGCCGACAGATCGGCAGAGTGACCGGCGCGCGAGACCATGGAGATCTCGGCTCCCAGCACGCGGCCCTCATCGTCATAGCCCACTTCGTACTCATACCAGAAGCAGTGACGGCGACCGGTGATCATGAAGTCGTCGTCGCGGTCCAGACGCAGCTTGACCGGTTTCTGCAGCCTGGTTGCCGCCACGGCCGCCACGCAGGCGAACAGCGCCGACTGCGATTCCTTGCCGCCGAAGCCGCCACCCATGCGCCGGCATTCCACATGCACGCTGTGCGAAGCCACGCCCAGAGCATGAGCCACCAGATGCTGCATTTCGCTGGGATGCTGGGTGGAGCAATGAATATGCACGGCTCCGTCTTCCTTGGGCGTGGCGTAGCTGATCTGTCCTTCCAGATAGAACTGCTCCTGCCCGCCCACATCGAAGGAACCCTTGAGGCGGTGCGGCGCGGCATCCATGGCGGCGCGCGCGCCGCCTTCCCGCGTGCTGCGCTCCAGGTGCATGGGCGGCATCACGTACTGGCCCAGCTCATGGGCCTTGCGCGGTGTCAGCACGGGCGGCAGCTCGCTGATGGTGGCCGCAGCCTTGGCCAGGGCGGCCGCACGTCTTGCCGCATCGCGCGAGCGGGCAATCACGGCGAACAAGGGTTGGCCTACGTAGCGGATTTCGCCATCACACAGAATCGGGTCGTCATGAATGATGGAGCCGCAGTCGTTGACACCGGGGATGTCGGCAGCCGTGATCACGTCCACCACTTCGGGCATGGCGCGCACGGCCTCCAGCGCCAGCGCCGTCAGACGGCCGTGGGCCACGGGCGAGAGCCCCAGCGCGCAGTGCAGCGTGCCTTCCAGCTCAGGCAGGTCGTCGATATAGGCGGCCTCGCCGGCCACATGCAGGTGTGCGGACTCGTGCTTGCGGCTGACGCCCACGCGTGCGCCCTGATCATGGGCCTTGGCTTCGGTCACTTCGTCAATGCGATAGGCCTGATTCTTGCGGTAGTCGGCAAAGGCTTCCGCCACCAGTTCATTCGTCAATTCAAGGGGGTTGTTCATTTCAGACTCCTTGCTCCACGGCGGCGGGAACGACGTGGGGCATCACGCTCCAGACACTGGTCGCATCAGTGCCCTGCGGCTGATCGGCGCGCGTTTCCAGCCACAGACGCTGGATCAGGTTCTGCGCCACCTTGAGGCGGTAATCGGCGCTGGCGCGCATATCGCTCATGGGCTTGAAATCCTGGGCCAGCGCGGCCTGTGCGGCCTTCACGTTTTCAAGGCTCCAGGGCTTGCCCAGCAGGGCCGCTTCGGCTGCCGCCGCTCTTTTGACCGTGGCGGCCATGCCGCCGAATGCCAGCCTGATGGATTGCACGATCTCGCCATCGAGCTCAATGGCAAAGCCGGCGCACAGGGCCGAGATATCGCAGTCGAAGCGCTTGCTGATCTTGTAGCCGCGCACCTGGCGCTGCATGGCCGCCAGCGGCACCGCCAGGGCCTGCACGAACTCGCCCGCCTCCAGCTGGTTCTTCATGTAGTCCAGATAGAAATCCGTCAGCGGCATGCGGCGCACGCGCTCGCCCTTGCGCAGCTCGATCTGCGCATCCAGCGCCATCAGCACCGGCGGCGAATCGCCGATAGGCGAACCATTGGCCACATTGCCGCCCATGGTTCCTGCATGGCGGATGGGCGTGGAGGCAAAGCGCAGCCAGACATCGGTCAAGCTGGGCCAGCGCTGCACCAGCGCACTCCAGGCCGATTCCAGCGAAGCCCCGGCGCCGATGTACAGCTCGCCGCCCTCGGCATCGGGCCGCACCTCGATGCGCTTCATCTCGGCCACGTCGCCGACATAAATCATGTCGCCCAGGTCGCGGAACTGCTTGTTGACCCAGAGTCCCACATCGGTGGAGCCTGCCACGATGCGGGCCTTGGGCTTGGCCTCGCACAGGCTGGCCAGATCCGCCAGCGTGCGTGGAGCATGGAAGAAGTCCGTGCGCAGGCCCTGGGGCGCCGCATAGTTCAGCCCTGCATTGCCGGCCTGCAGGCCTTGCAGCGCAGCCACCACGGGCGCCGTATCCAGTCGCACCGCAGGCAGGTCGAACATGCGCTGACCGGCATCGAGAATCGGACGGTAGCCCGTGCAGCGGCACAGATTGCCCGAGAGTTCGTCGGCCAGTTGCTGACGCGTGGGCTCGCTGCCCTGCTGCTGATGATGCTCATAGGCCGACCACAACGTCATCACGATGCCGGGCGTGCAGAAGCCGCATTGCGAACCATGGCACTCCACCATGGCCTGCTGTACCGGATGCAGGCTTTGTGGGCCTGCGGGCTTGCCGGCGCAGGCAGACTTGCCCGCGCACTGGCTCTTGAGGTCTTCCACCGTGAACAAGGCCTTGCCATGCAGGCTGGGCAGAAACTGGATGCAGGCATTGACGGTCTGCAGGCGCAGGCCGTTGACGGCCTCGATATCGCCGGCTTCGGCCAGCTCGCCGATGACTACCGTGCAGGCACCGCAGTCGCCTTCGTTGCAGCCTTCCTTGGTGCCGGTGCAATGGGCATCCTCGCGCAGCCATTGGAGCACGGAGCGTGTGGGGTGCGGGCCTTGCACTTCCACCACCTCGCCGCGGTGGAAGAAGCGTATCGGTTGAGAGTTCTGACTGGTGCTCATGATCGTGGGACAGGGTGAGATTGAATGCCTGCATGCAAGATGCATTCCAAACGCAGCATTCGTCAAGATCGAAGGCTACGCCTGCAGGGGCAGCTTCTCATACAGACGCGCTCATAGGGGCTATGTAGCGCGTCATATATCCGTGACCAAAATCAAGGGTGAACCCGTACAAAACCCGGTTCTCTACGGGTAAGTCCCAGGAAGCGGGAGCATGGCAACGCTCCCTTATCAATAGCTAATAGCGCTTTCCAATAAACAACTTCAAATTGAAAACAATCCGAAATCGTTTATTGACAAGCGCTATAAGCTATCAGATTTTCAGGCGTCGCCACCATCCGGAGCCGGGCGCACCGGCTCGTCGGCATCGAGCTGGCTGAACACCAGCGTCGCCGCCAGCGTCATCAAGGCCACCGTCACAAAGGTGGCGCGAATGGCCTGCATGCGCTCATCGCTGTGCGCCGGCCACATATCGCTGAAGCCCGTCAGCAGGGCTCCGGCCAGTGCCACGCCCATGCTCATGGCCAGCATCTGCACCATGGACAGCAGACTGTTGCCGCTGCTCGCAGACTCGCCCTCCATGTCCTTGAGCGTGACCGAATTCATGGCCGAGAACTGCATGGAGTTGAAGCCGCCGAAGATGAACAGCTGCACCAGCAGCAGCCAGACCGGCGTTCCCGGCACAACCAGCCCGAAGGAGGCCAGCATCACTGCCAGCATCACCGAATTGACCTGCAGCACGCGCTTGTAGCCAAAGCGCTGCACCGTGCGCACGGCAATGCGCTTGACCAGCATGCTGCCGGTGACGGTGGCCAGCATCATCAGACCCGCGTTCATGGGCGACATCTTGAGGCCGACCTGCAGCATCAGCGGAATCAGAAACGGCGCGGCACCGCTGCCGAAACGGGTGAACAGATTGCCCAGCAGGCCCACGCGCAGCGAGCGCACCTTGAACAGGCACGGCGCAAACAACGGCTCGTCCACGCGCAGCGCATGCATCCAGTAGCTGGCCAAGCTGGCCAGACCGAACACCATGAGCACCACCACCAGCGCCATGCCCAGCCCCATGCCGGACAGGCCGTCCAGCGCGATGGAAATCGCCACCATGCCGAAAGCCAGCATGGCATAGCCCTTGCCGTCAAAGCGGTGCACGGGCACCGGCGCACTGCGCGGGAACCAGCGCCAGGTGGCCCACAGCCCTATCAGTCCCACGGGCACATTGATCCAGAAGATCCAGTGCCAACTGGCGTACTCCACCATCCAGCCGCCCAGGGTAGGCCCCAGCAACGGCCCGACTTGGCCCGGAATGGCGATGAAGCTCATGGCGCGAATGAACTCGCCACGCGGATAGGTGCGCAGCACGGCCAGCCGCCCCACGGGCAGCATCATGGCGCCGCCCACGCCCTGCACCACGCGTGCCGCGATCAGAAACGGCAGGCTGGGCGAGAGTGCGCACAGCACCGAGCCCAGCACAAACAGGCCTATCGCCCAGCCGTAGACGCGCCGCGTGCCAAAGCGGTCGGCCACCCAGCCCGTGGCCGGAATCAGCATGGCCGTGGTCAGCGCATAGGCCACGATGACGGACTGCATCTTCATCGGGCTCTCGCCCAGCTCGGTCGCCATGGCCGGCAAGGCCGTGTTGAGAATGGTCGCGTCCAGCGACTGCATGAAAAAGCCTATGGCCACCAGCCACAGCAGTCTTTCTTTATGGGGGGCACTATGGTGCGCGGCGGGCATCTCACCCATGGGCAGCTCCGGAACGAGGCGGCAAGGCAACAAAAAAGCCGCTGACTCGCAGCGGCTTAAGCAATATGCGAACGCCAGACCAGAGCGGCCGGCGCGCAGACAATCATTCGACTCAGACCGAGAAGCTGGAGCCGCAGCCGCAGGTGGTCGAGGCATTGGGGTTCTTGATCACGAACTGAGCGCCTTGCAGGTCTTCCTTGTAGTCGATCTCGGCACCCACCAGGTACTGATAGCTCATGGAGTCGATCAGCAGCGAGACACCGTTCTTGGTCATGGTGGTGTCGTCGTCGTTGGTGATCTCGTCGAAGGTGAAACCGTACTGGAAACCGGAGCAGCCACCACCTTGCACAAAAACGCGCAGCTTCAGATCGGGATTGCCTTCTTCGGCAATCAGGTCGGCCACCTTGGCAGCAGCGCTGTCGGTGAAGACGATGGGGGAAGGCATTTCGGTGGTCGTGGTTTCAGCAACGGCGCTCATGGCATTACTCCGTAGTTTCTTGATTGCCTGAAATGGTACAGCAAGGGGCTCGGGAATACCGGCCGTACATCTTTGTCGCCAGTGCAAGTGGGGGCTTTGCGCAAGCGCTGGACAAGGCTGCGACCGCCCATGAAAAAACCGCCAGGAATTTGCATTCGAGGCGGCTTTTCTTGAAAAGACTCCGCAGAATCCTTCCTGCAGGGGAAACGGATTAACGCTTCGAGAACTGCTTGGCGCGGCGTGCGGAGTGCAGACCGACCTTCTTACGTTCGACTTCACGAGCGTCGCGAGTCACGAAGCCGGCTTGGCTCAGTGCAGGCTTCAGAGCTGCGTCATAGTCGATCAGGGCACGGGTGATGCCGTGACGGGTTGCACCGGCTTGACCGGATTCGCCGCCGCCATGGACGTTCACTTGAATGTCGAAAGTCTCCAGGTTCTCAGTCAGAACCAGGGGTTGCTTTGCGATCATGATGGAGGTTTCGCGACCGAAGTACTGCTGAATGTCCTTGCCATTCACAGTAATCTTGCCGGAGCCCTTCTTCAGAAACACGCGAGCGACGCTGGACTTGCGACGGCCTGTGCCATTGTTCCAATCACCAATCATCTAGGTCTCCTTAGATTTCCAGAGCCTTAGGCTGCTGTGCGGTATGGGGGTGCTCAGCACCGCCGTAAACCTTCAGCTTCTTGATCATGGCGTAGCCCAGAGGACCCTTGGGCAGCATGCCCTTGACGGCCTTCTCGAGAGCACGGCCAGGGAACTTGGCTTGCAGGTCGCGGAAGTTGGTGGCAGTGATGCCGCCGGGGAAACCGGAGTGACGGTAGTACACCTTGTCCAGGTTCTTGGTACCAGTGACCTTGAGCTTGGAGGCGTTGATGATGACGATGTAGTCACCGGTGTCAACGTGAGGTGTGTAAATGGCCTTGTGCTTGCCGCGCAGACGGAGTGCCACTTCGCTGGCGACACGTCCGAGCACCTTATCGGTGGCGTCAATCACAAACCACTCGTGTTGCACCTCAGCGGGCTTTGCGCTGAATGTAGACATGAGTTTTCTCTTTCAAGAGGGTTTGGCGGTCCCTTTTCCGCGGTCGGTGCTTCTTCTTGAAAAAGACAGGTCTTTTAAAGGAAGCCTCTTAGGCGGGGTTACTCGGACCAATTTAAACTTGGCCCAAGCCTTCGCCGCGGGAACCATAAAATCGCTGCGAAGCCCGCCATTATACAAAAACGCCAGAATCTGCGTGTTTTCGTGCAGCAGCCTGTTGTGAAACAGCCCCTAGTGCCTGTTTCTCCCTCTGCACCCAGGCGCCGACAGCCTTTAAAGACCACAGGGTAAAAAGTGCTGTTCCCCTCTTGCCCTGCTGGTTACCATCCATTTCTATGTTCAGTTACCGCCACGCCTTCCATGCAGGCAATCATGCCGATGTGCTCAAGCACACCGTTCTGATTGCCACCGTGCAATACCTCACGCAAAAAGAGGCTGCGCTGACGGTGCTCGACACCCACGGCGGCGCCGGCCTGTACCGCCTGGACGGCGACTACGCCAGCAAGAGCGGCGAGGCCGAGGAAGGCGTGCTGCGCCTGGCTGCCGCCAAGGAGGCCGAACTGGCCCCTGTGTTGCAGGACTATCTGCAGATGGTGCGTCGCTTCAACCAGGGCAATGCCATCCGCAACTATCCCGGCTCGCCCTTCATCACCCAGGCGCTGCTGCGCGGTCATGACCGTCTCAAGGCCTTTGAGCTGCACCCCACGGACATGCGCTCTCTGACCGGCAACATGGCCCAGCTGGAAGTCAGGCGCCAGGTCGCCATCCTGCATGAGGATGGCTTTGAAGGCGTGAAGAAATTCCTGCCTCCGCCATCACGCCGCGCCTTGCTGCTCTGCGATCCGAGCTACGAATTGAAGACCGACTACGGCCGTGTGCTGGACATGGCGGCGGACGGTCTCAAGCGCTTTCCCACAGGCACTTACGCCGTCTGGTACCCCATCATCCCGCGCCCCGAAGCCCATGATCTGCCCAAGCGGCTCAAGACCATGGCCACCAAGGCTGGCAAGAGCTGGCTGCATGCAACGCTCACGGTCAAGAGCAACAAGACCTCCGAACGCGGCGGCCTGCCTGCCAGCGGCATGTTTCTGATCAACCCGCCGTTCAATCTCAAGGATCAGCTCAAGCCCGCCATGCCGCAGCTGGTCAAGCTGCTGGGTCAGGACAGCAATGCAGGCTTTACGCTGGAGTCTGGCGGCTGATTGGAGGCTGTAGGCCGGCCCTTGCCGGCCCTCTGCAGTCCGGGCGCGCCAGCTTCACTGGCAGCCCCCCCCTTCAACAGCAATAATGGTTCAGCGCTTGCGCCTGGCGGTCTGGGAGACCTTGCGCGCGGGCTGATTCGCGGATGCCGCGCGCGTCTTGGAGGCGGAGACTCCCTGCGCCACACTGGGATGGCGCTTCTTGCCCGAAGCATTGAGCGTGGCCGGGCACTCGTCCTCATCGGCGTCCAGCTGCCACAGCTCCACGGGCTTGATGCCCAGACCCAGCATGCCCAGCTCCTGGGCCGCGGCCTTGCTCAGGTCGATGACGCGACCGGGCGCGAAGGGGCCGCGGTCATTGATACGCACCACCACGCTCTTGCCGGTCACGGAGCTGCGCACGCAAACGCGCGTCCCGAAAGGCAGGGTCTTGTGCGCTGCCGTCATGTCCATGCTGTCAAAGCGCTCGCCGCTGGCCGTCTTGCGGCCGTGGAACTGCTCGCCATACCAGGAGGCCAGGCCCGCCTGGTCGCTTTCACGCGGAGGGCTCAGCTCGTACTTGTTGCTGTCTTCGGGCAGGTCTGCCTTGTCGGCATCCGCAGGCTTGTTGGCCTTGACGCCCAGGCCTTTGTCGCGATAGTTGCTGCGCGCATAGGCGTCGGGCAGCAGGGGAGCGGAGACCGTGGGCTGCGCACCCTTTTTTCGGGGCTGGCTCTGAGCGACGGGGGGCTGTTCCTCGGGCTTTTCCTGCAGCGGAGCACAGCCGGCCATGGTCGCGGTGACGACGGCAAGACCTATCCACTGACAACAACGCAAGCGCCAAAATTTCGGTTGCACGGGCGCAATCTCCTTGAAAGCTCAAGTGAGAGCCGCCCAAGACCGGCCGCCTCGCGGCCGGCAAGCTTTTGGCTTACAGACCCAGACGGTCGCAGATCTCCAGAGTGGCGACGCTCTGGTTCATCGTATAGAAGTGCAGCCCGGGAGCACCCTGGCTGCGCAACTGCTCGCATAGATGAGTCACGACATCCAGACCGAACGCACGAATGGAAGCGGTGTCATCTCCGAACGCCTGCAGACGCAGACGAATCCAGCGCGGAATCTCGGCACCACATGCATCCGAGAAGCGCATCAGCTGTGTAGAGCTGGTAATCGGCATGATTCCTGGCACGACCGGCACGTCGAGCCCCAGAGCCCTCACCTCATCGACAAAGCGCATGTATGCGTCGGCATTGTAGAAGTATTGCGTGATGGCGGAATCTGCACCAGCGCGCACTTTAGCAACAAATGCGTCCAGATCGCTGCGAGGGGACTTTGCTTGGGGGTGAGTTTCAGGATAGGCGGCCACTTCGATGTGAAACCAGTCGCCGAACTCCTGGCGCACGAAAGCCACCAGATCGCTGGCGTACTGGAACTCGCCGCCCAGGCCGTAGCCGCTGGGCAGGTCGCCGCGCAAGGCGACGATGCGCTTGACGCCCATGGCCTTGAGTTCGTTCAGCTCGGCACGCACTTTCTCATGCGTGGCGCCGATGCAGGAGAAGTGCGAGGCCGCGCCCACACCTTCGTTCTGAATGTCGCGAACCATGGTGAAGGTGCCGGCCTGGGTGGAGCCGCCCGCGCCATAGGTCACGGAGCAGAACTCGGGCTTGCGTGCATACAGGGCCTGGCGCACGCCCACATGCTTGGCAGCGCCTTCGGGCGTCTTGGTGGGGAAAAACTCGAAGCTGACGGGAAAGCTCATGGCGGTCTATGTCTCTGAATCCTGGATCATGTGCGGGCGCCGAAGGCTCGGCTCCCGCCACGCTTTTCTACTCAACGCTCAACGTTCGTTGCGCTTTTTCTGCTTGCTGCGGGCCGGGCCGGGCTGGCCGAAGCTGGCCACCTCGGGGTCTTCATACAGCTCCTGCTTGGCGCGCTGGGCCTTGATGTCGGCACGCGAAGGGCGCTTGGCGGCTGCCTTGACGGTCGGCCTGGCCGCAGCCGCTTCGTCTGCAACGACGGGGGCCGGAGCCTTGACTTCGGCGCCCTGCTGGGCCCAGACAAAGAATTCGTGATTGCCGTCGCCGCCCTCTATGGACGAGTCCAGCCACTGCTTGACGCTCAGCCCCAGATCGCCGAGGCAGTCGCGAATGCGCTTTTCGACCTCGGCGTACAAGGCCGTGTCGCGCACAATGCCGCCCTTGCCGATCTGGCCGGGCTGCAGCTCGAACTGCGGCTTGACCAGCATCAGCAACTGGCCATGGGGCTTGAGCAGCTGCACCACGGCAGGCAGCACCAGAGTCAGCGAGATAAAGGACAGATCGCCGGTCACGAAATCAAAGGCCGGGCTGATGTCAATATTTTCGGTACCGGGCTTGCGACGCAACTCCACCGGAGCCAGACCTTCGGCCCGGGCCTTGGCCTTGGCGGCGCGCTCGGCCTTGAAGCTCTCGACATCCTGCTCCTTGGCATCGTCGCTGTCGTCATAGTCTTCATCGACCTGACCGCCGTTGCGCATCCAGGCATAGGGAGCGACGGGCTGGGTGTCGTTGTCCTCTTCTTCCTCGATGACTTCGCACAGCGCCTCGTCGCAGGCCTTCTCCAGCAGCTCGGGCGTCAGCGCGCGGGCGTTGAAGCCCTCGACGCAGACCACGCGCTCATCATTTTTCAGGCGCTCGTGCAACTGGCCATGGCCCACGTCAATGCCGATGACCTGGGTCGCACCGGCCTGCAGCAGGCAATCGGTGAAGCCGCCCGTGCTCTGGCCCACATCCAGGCAGCGCAAGCCCTTGACGCTGAGGCCGGTCGCGGCCAGCGCGCCTTCGAGCTTGAGCCCGCCGCGCGAGATGTATTTGGCCTCGGCGGCGTCCAGCAGCTGCAGCTCGGCACCGGCAGGAATCTCGTCGCCGTTCTTGGCCACTTTCTTCCATGGCGCCAGCGGCGTCAGGCGCCACTCCACACCCGAGGCAATCAGGCGCTGGGCCTGGGAACGGGTGGCAGCATGACCTGCTTCAACCAAAAAAACATCTGCGCGCATAGCGTCGCTTCCTTTGAAATAAACCGGTGCCAGGCGCTGCACAAAGATGCAGCGGGCAAAAGAAATCTTTTGAGATAGCAGCCTACGCTTGATACATCTTGATTTCAGATAAATATTCATCTGAAATCTATATATGACGTGCGCAAGCAGCTATTAAATTTAAACCACGACAACCGCTCACTAATACTGGCAGAGCCTAGCAAAGTGACAGCGAGCAAGCGCCGCCGCGCAGCAAAGCTGTCGTCCCCCTCCCCTAGCGCGCAGCGCGTAGAGAGAGAGGGGGAAGGCGCAAAGCGCCTCAGGGGGTGCTATTAATAGCGATACGTTTCAGGCTTGTAAGGGCCTTGCTTGCTCACGCCGATATAAGCGGCCTGCTCGTCGCTGAGTTCGGTCAGCATGGCGCCGACCTTCTTCAGGTGCAGGCGGGCGACCTTTTCGTCCAGGATCTTGGGCAGCACATAGACCTTGCCCACTTCGTAGGCGTCGGGGCGGGTGAACAGCTCGATCTGCGCCAGGGTCTGGTTGGCAAAGGAGTTGGACATCACAAAGCTGGGGTGGCCGGTGGCGCAACCCAGGTTCACCAGACGGCCCTTGGCCAGCAGGGTGATCTTCTTGCCGTCGGGGAACTCGATCTGGTCCACCTGGGGCTTCACTTCTTCCCACTTGTACTTTTCGATCGAAGCCACATCGATTTCGTTGTCGAAGTGACCGATGTTGCAGACGATGGCCTGATCCTTCATGGCAACCATGTGCTCGTGGCGGATGATGTCCTTGTTGCCGGTGGTGGTCACGAAGATATCGGCCTTGTCGGCAGCGTATTCCATGGTCACGACCTTGTAGCCTTCCATGGCGGCCTGCAGGGCATTGATGGGGTCGATCTCGGTCACCCACACCTGGGCCGACAGCGCGCGCAGCGCCTGGGCGGAGCCCTTGCCCACGTCGCCATAGCCGGCCACGCAAGCCACCTTGCCGGCGATCATCACGTCGGTGGCGCGCTTGATGCCGTCCACCAGCGATTCGCGGCAGCCGTACAGATTGTCGAACTTGGACTTGGTCACCGAATCGTTGACGTTGATGGCACGGAACAGCAGCGTGCCCTTGGCCGACATTTCGTTGAGGCGGTGCACGCCGGTGGTGGTCTCTTCGGTCACGCCCATGATCTGGGCCGACTTGCGGCTGTACCAGCTGGGGTCCACGGCCAGCTTGGCCTTGATGGCGGCAAAGACGATGCGCTCTTCTTCCGAGCCAGGGTTGGCCAGCACGGACAGATCCTTCTCGGCGCGCTTGCCCAGGTGCATGAGCATGGTGGCGTCGCCGCCGTCGTCCAGGATCATGTTGGGGCCTTCGCCTTCGGTACCGGCGGCACCGAATTCAAAGATGGAGTGGGTGTAGTTCCAGTAGTCTTCCAGCGACTCGCCCTTGATGGCATAGACAGGCACGCCGGTTTCGGCGATGGCGGCAGCTGCGTGGTCCTGGGTCGAGAAGATGTTGCACGAAGCCCAGCGCACTTGTGCGCCCAGAGCCGTCAGCGTCTCGATCAGCACGGCCGTCTGGATGGTCATGTGCAGCGAGCCCGTGATGCGCGCGCCCTTCAGGGGCTGGGCAGCGGCGAACTCCTCGCGCACGGCCATCAGACCGGGCATTTCGGTTTCGGCGATCCTGATTTCCTTGCGGCCCCAGGCAGCCAGGGAAATATCGGTAATGGCCGAATCAGCGGGGTTGAAGCGCACGGCAGCGTTCATGGTTTTCTCCAAATCTTGAATGAAAAACCACGTTCTGCAGCAGAGGGGGAATAAACCGGCTCACCGCACAGAAAGCGTGGGCGAGCGTCGTTGCGGGATGAAATCCGAGCCTCACGCCCCGCGCAGACCAGCTCATGGCTGGCTGGGGAACGCTGCAACGCTCCTCGGATGGACGGCGATTATAAAGGAATCAGCCTTCCAGGCCCACCAAGCGATAACCGACTTGCAACTCGGTTACCAGATGCCGGGGCTGGGCCGGATCGAGCTCTATCTTCTGGCGCAGGTTGGCCATGTGCACGCGCAGATAGTGGGGGCGGTCCAGATATTCAGCGCCCCAGACCTGCAGCAGCAACTGGCGGTGGGTCAGCACCTTGCCATGGCCGGCAATCAGGGCCGCCAGCAGGCGGAACTCTATGGGCGTCAGGTGCACGGCCACTCCGTCGCGCCTGACATCGTGCGCCGCCAGATCCACCACCACCGCGCCGAAACGCGCACAGCTGCCGGGCTTGTCTGACGCCGACGCCTGCTGGCGGCGGCGCAGCATCACGCGCAGCCTGGCCAGCAACTCGGGCACGCCGAAGGGCTTGGTCAGATAGTCATCGGCCCCGGCGTCCAGCGCCGCCACCTTGTCCTCTTCTCGCTCGCGCGCGGACAGGATCAGAATCGGCAGCTGGCTCCAGCCGCGCAGCTCGGCAATCACGGTCTTGCCATCGGCATCGGGCAGACCCAGGTCCAGCACCACGGCGTCGGGCTGGCGGCTGGCGGCCTCGATCAGGCCGCGCCTGGCGGTTTCTGACTCGAACACCTGCCAGCCTTCGTCCTCCAGTGCCAGGCGTACAAAGCGGCGGATGCTGGCGTCGTCTTCAATCAGCAAAATGCGGGGGGCGGCGCTTGTCATGTTCGGATTTGCATGTGATGCACGGGATTGTCGGCTCATTCGTCCATGGCCGGCTGCTCGGGCACGGGCAGCGAGATGCTGAAAACGGTGCCCGGCCCGGGGTCTGCCGCCGCCACCCGCAATCTGCCGCCATGGGCTTGCACGATGCGCTGAGCCAGCGCCAGGCCGAGCCCCATGCCGAACACGGCACTCTCCGCCTGCCCACGCGTGAACGGCTCGAACAGTTGCTCAGCCGACAGATGCACGGGCAGACCCGGCCCCGCGTCCTGCACGCTCAGCACACAGTCGCCATCGGCCACGCTCGCTGCCACGGTGATCGTCGTGCCTTCGGGCGTGTACTTGATGGCGTTGTCCAGCAGATTGACCAGCACACGCTCCATCAGCACGGCATCGAGCTGCAGCAAGGGCAGATCGGCCGGCAGCGAGGTCTGCAGCGCATGAGCGGCCAGTCGCTCGCGCATCTGCGCCAGCGCGCTGCCCACCAGTTCGTCCACCGGCAGCCATTCACGCTTGAGCTGCACGCCGCCTTGCTGCAGGCGCGCCATGGCCAGCAGGTTGTCCACCAGTTGCTGCAGCGCCTGTGCCTGATTGCGAATCTGCACCAGCATGTGATGCGCCGGCCCCTGCGGCGCATGCGGCAAGGCCGCCTGGGCCGCGCCCAGGATGCCCGTCAGCGGCGTGCGCAGATCATGCGAGACGGCTGAGAGCAAGGTGTTGCGCATGCGCTCGCCCTCCATGGCGATCTGGGTCTGCTGCGCCACCTCCACAAAATGCACACGCTCCAATGCCAGGGCGATCTGGCTGGCACAGGCTTCAAGCAGACGGCGCTCCTCGGGCACTCGCAATCGTTGCGGTGCACGCAACTGCAGTACCAGCACGCCACGCGAACGCACGGGCGCCATCAGCGGCACATAAAGTGCCGGCGCAGCTGCCAGGGTATCGGTTCCATGGCCGGCCATCTGGCCATGCTCCATGCTCCAGCGACCCACGCTGGTGTCGATCTGAGCTTCGCTGCCAGGCGCCAGCTGCAGGCGCTCATCGGCATCGGGCACCAGCAGCCCGGTCTGGGCGTCGAAAACGCCTGAAATCGTGGTCAGCGCGATCTGCGTGACCTGCTCCTGCGTCAGCGCACCCGACAGGTCACGCGCCAGCCTGGCCAGCGCGCCGGCCCGCCTTTCGCGCTCTGCGGCCACGCGCGCCTCGTGGCGCAGCCGCGCCGTGAGCTGGCCGCAGACCAGGGCCACACCCAGCATCAGGCTGAAGGTGAACAGGTATTGCGTATCGTTGACGCTGAAAGAGTTGCGCGGCGGCACAAAGTAGAAGTCGAACAGCAGCACTGACAGCAGGGCCGCCCATGCTCCGGGTCCGCGCCCCCAACGCACGGCTGACAGCACCACCACCAGCAGGAAAAGCATGACCACATTGGCCGGATCGAACACTCGCAGCAGCAGCTCCGCCACCGCTGTCGCGGCCAGGCAAGCCAGGGTCACGCCCGCATAACCCTTCCACGGAATGGTTTTTTCACGCGCCGCCGGCAATCGCAAGGTGCTCTCGTTCTTGCTTTGCTTGACGGACAGCAGCAGCACGTCCAGGCCGGGATCCAGCGCAGCGATCTGTTCGGACAGGCTGGAGGCACGCCAGCGCAGCCAGCGGCTCAAAGGTTCATGCACACGCGCCAGCACCAGATGGCTGGCATTGCGCTCACGCGCAAAGTCCACCAGAGCCTGGGCCACATGGGCGCCGGGAATGGTGGCCGTTTCCGCGCCCAGACGCGCCGCCAGCGCCAGGGTCTTGAGCACGGCCTCCTGCGCTGCCCGAGGCCTATGCTGGCGCTCAGGCGCATCCACATAGACCACCACCCAGTCGGCCTCCAGCCGCCTGGCCAGGCGCGCCACCTGGCGCACCAGGGCATCGTCACCGGCGCGGCCGCCCACGCCCACCAGCAGGCGCTCGCGCGTGGGCCAGACATCGCCGATGGAGCGCTCGCGGCGGTAGTCACGCATGTCCTCATCGACACGATCGGCCGTACGGCGCAAGGCCAGCTCGCGCAGCGCCAGCAAATTGCCCTGGCGAAAGAAATTGCGCGAGGCCCGCTCGGCCTGCTCCAGCGGATAGACCTTGCCCGACTTGAGGCGCTTGAGCAGCTCCTCGGGCGGGATGTCGACCACGATGACCTCGTCGGCATCGTCAAAGATATGGTCGGGCACGGTCTCATGGACCTGTATGCCCACAATGCCGCCCACTACATCGTTCAGGCTTTCCAGATGCTGAACGTTGAGCGTGGTCCACACCTCGATACCCGCCTCCAGCAGCTCCTGCACATCCTGCCAGCGCTTGGGATGGCGCGAGCCGCTCACATTGCTGTGCGCCAGCTCGTCGAGCAGCAGCACCTCCGGGCGGCGTGCCAGAGCTGCATCCAGATCGAACTCGTCCAGCTGCCTGCCCTGGTAGACCAGCGTGCGCCGCGGCAACAGCTCCAGGTCGTGCAGCTGCTGCTCGGTCTCGGCGCGGCCATGCGTCTCCACCAGCCCCACCAGAACCTTGCGTCCTGCCTGCCGCTCGCGCTGCGCAGCCGCCAGCATGGAATAGGTCTTGCCCACTCCGGCATTGGAGCCAAAGTAGATGCGCAGCTTGCCGAGATGGGCGCGCTGCCGATCTGCCTGCAGTTGAGCGACCAGCGCGTCGGGGTCGGGGCGCTGCGCGGCGGATGATGGTGTGGATGAAGGCATCAGGCGATCAGCGTATCACTCAAGTCCGGTCAGAATCCGGCACTCAGGCCCAGCAGCCAGCCGCTGCGTGCCAGATCACGCCATTGGCCACGACTGTTGACGGCGCTGTAGTAGCGGGCATCGGCCGAGGTACCCGCGTACGCAAGCGATGCAGTCCACGGCCCCCAGGCCCTGGATAGCGAGATGCGCCAGTCGGCATAGGAAACATCGCTGTAATTGCGCACCCAGGTGTAGCCGCCATGCAGGCCCAAGGTGGCGAGATCGCCCAGCGGATGCTGATAGTTCAGATCCAGATACTGGCTGCCGCGGCTGCTGCCTGCCGGCTGCAGCGCAGTGGCGAACGCCGAGCCGGCGGTACTCTCGCCCAGGCCGAAATAAGGCGTCAGTGCCACGGACCATTTGATGCTCAGACCACCATGAGTCGCCCCCAGATAGAGCTCGGTGGTGTCAAAGCGTTTGCTGCTGCCATCGCTTGCGCCCAGGCGTGCGCCGGGATAGCGGTACTGCAAAAGCCCGGCATCCAGCAACCAGTCAGGCACGAGCTCGCCGCGCCAGCCACCATAGATATCGTGCTCCAGTCCCTGGCCCCGGCCGTAGCTGTTGGTTGAGACATTGGACAGCGACGTGCCCAGATAAAAGCCCTTGGGCAAGGCCAGTTCCACTGCGCCCTGCACGGCCGCACCTTGCCAGGTCTGCGAGATGCCGCGAAAGCGGTAGTCACTGATCAGGCTCAGCGAGCCGGTCAGGGAAGACCTGCTGTCGGCCTGCACAGTGGCTGAGCTTTCAGAAGCAGATTGCGCTTTTGCTTCCTCGGCAGCAGAGGGCTTCGCATAGCTCAAGGCAATCATCAGCAACGCAGAGCCGATGGCCCAGGAGCGCGAGGCGTGAAATGGTTTTTGGGGATGGGAGAGACGCATGATGATGAAGCAAACAGATCAGACTTGCCGCGCCCGCTGGGACGCGGACAAGCCAGAGAAACGAGAAAGCAAGGCCTGGATATGACTTAGACGAGGCCCAGAACGGCCAGCAGCATGTCGATGAGCTTGATGCCAACAAACGGCACGATCAGCCCGCCCAGGCCATAGATCAGCAGGTTGCGGCGCAGCAATATGGCGGCGCCCACGGCGCGGTACTGCACGCCGCGCAAGGCCAGCGGCACCAGGGCGATGATGATCAGTGCATTGAAGATCACGGCACTGAGGATGGCGGAATCGGCGCTGTGCAGCTGCATCACGTTGAGCGAGGCCAGTTGCGGATAAGTGCCCACAAAGGCGGCAGGAATGATGGCGAAATACTTGGCCACATCATTGGCAATGCTGAAGGTGGTCAACGCACCGCGCGTCATCAGCATCTGCTTGCCGGTCTCCACCACCTCGATCAGCTTGGTGGGGTTGCTGTCCAGGTCCACCATATTGCCGGCCTCTTTGGCAGCCTGGGTGCCGCTGTTCATGGCCACGGCCACATCGGCCTGGGCCAGGGCAGGAGCATCGTTGGTGCCGTCCCCCGTCATGGCCACCAGGCGGCCCGCCGCCTGGTGCGAGCGGATCAGCTGCAGCTTGTCTTCGGGCCTGGCTTCGGCCAGGTAATCATCCACCCCTGCCTCGGCGGCAATGGCGGCCGCCGTCAGCGGGTTGTCGCCCGTCACCATCACCGTCTTTATGCCCATGCGGCGCAGTTCGGCAAAGCGCTCGCGCATGCCTGGCTTGACGATGTCCTTGAGCTCGATCACGCCCAGCACCTTGGCGCCATCGGCCACCACCAAAGGCGTGCTGCCCTTGCGCGAGACGTTGTCCACGGACAGTTGCACCTGAGCCGGGAAGCTGCCGCCCAGCGCCTCGACATGCCTGCGCACGGCATCGGCGGCGCCCTTGCGCAAGCTGCGCAAGCCTTGCGGGCTCTGCAGATCCACTCCACTCATACGCGTCTGAGCGGTAAAGGGCACGAACTCACCCGGGAAATCCGCACTGCTGCGATCGGGCAGGCCATGGCGCTCCCTGGCCAGAGCCACCACGCTACGGCCTTCAGGTGTTTCGTCTGCCAGAGACGACAGCTGTGCGGCTTCGGCCAGCTGCGCGGCGCTCACTGCGGGGGCCGGCAGAAAATCGCTGGCCTGGCGGTTGCCCAGGGTGATGGTGCCGGTCTTGTCCAGCAGCAGCACGTCCACATCACCGGCAGCCTCCACGGCCCGTCCCGAAGTGGCGATGACATTGGCCTGCATCATGCGGCTCATGCCGGCCACACCGATGGCCGACAGCAGGCCACCAATCGTGGTCGGAATCAGGCAGACCAGCAGCGCAATCAGCACGGCAACACCGACCACCGAGCCCGTTCCGGCCTGTGACACCGCAAAGGCCGAGAAGGGCCACAGCGTGACGATGACCAGCAGGAAGACCAGCGTCAACCCCACGAGCAAAATCGTCAAAGCCATCTCGTTTGGAGTCTTCTGGCGCTTGGCCGATTCGACCATGGAGATCATGCGATCCAGAAACGACTCGCCGGGGTTGACCGTGACTTCCACCACCAGCCAGTCCGACAGCACGCGCGTGCCGCCGGTCACCGACGAGAAGTCGCCTCCGGCCTCGCGGATCACGGGTGCTGATTCGCCGGTGATCGCGCTTTCGTCCACCGAAGCAACGCCTTCTATCACCGTGCCGTCAAGCGCAATCGTGTCGCCGGCTTCCACGAAGATGACCACGCCCTTGCGCAGCTCGCTGGCGCGCATGGGAATCCATGAGCTGCCGAAATGCGGTTGTTGCAGCAGCTTGGCCACCGTATCGCGCTTCATGCCGCGCAGGCTGGCGGCCTGGGCGCGGCTGCGGCCCTCGGCCAATGCTTCGGCAAAGTTGGCAAACAGCACGGTGAACCACAGCCACAGCGCAATCGCCAGGACAAAGCCGCTGTTCTCGCTGCCCGGCTCCATCAGGCTCTGCCACCACAACAGACTGCTCAGGATCGCACCCAGATACACCACAAACATCACAGGGTTGGCCCACTGCGTACGCGGCGAGAGTTTGCGCAGCGCATCCCACAGAGCCGATTTCGCCAGCTTGGCATCGAGCAGGCTGCGGCCTGCCGTCATTTTCTTGGTGCTCATGGCTTACTCCTTCACTGCGCTGGTGGCGGGCTGCAAGGCATCCAGCGCCAGATTGAGTTGCAGCACATTCACGCGCGGCTCGCCTAGCAAGCCCAGCGTGCGCTGCTCTGTTTTCTGCGCCAGCAATGGCTGCACCTGGTCTGGCGAGATCCCTCGCGCCCTCGCCACACGCGGCAGTTGCAGCAGCGCATTGGCCATAGAGATATGCGGGTCCAGGCCCGATGCCGACGCCGTGACCGCATCCACCGGCACCGCCAGGTCTGCGGCCAGACCGTTATCGGCGCGGTACTGTGCGACACGCTGCGCCACGGCTTCGGACAAGTCCTTGTGCGTGGCCCCCTGGTTGCTGGCACCGGACAGGCCGGCGTTGTAGGGAGCCGCAATGTTTGCCCCTTCCTGACTCGGATCGGGAGCGACTGTGGCGCTGGGACGGCCATGGAAGTACTGCGGCCCGGTGAATTGCTGACCGATCAGGGCCGAGCCCACGATCCGGCCCTGGCGTTCGATCAGGCTGCCATTGGCTGCATGCGGGAACAGTGCCTGCGCCACACCCGTGGTCAGCAAGGGATAGGCAATGCCGGAGATCGCCATCACCAGCAGGGCGGCGCGCACGCTGCTGCCCAGCAGATGTGGCCAGGAGGCGGATTGCGCCTCGGGCTGCGCTTGAGCATGGCTTGGCAGCACTGAAGCGCAAAGAGTTTGAGTCGATGTTTTCATGATTTGCTCCCTGGTCTGCAGCCTTGCATGGACTGCAGACCATTGGCATCAATTGGAAGAAGGCGTCAGGCGTACAGCTGAGCCACAAGCATTTGCAGGTGCTCGATCACGGGCCCCAGAGCCAGCGCCGGCAGAAAGGTCAGACCGCCCACCACCAGCACCACAAACACCAGCAGGCCCATGAACAACGGCGTGGCCGTGGGGAAAGTGCCCGGGCCTGGAGGCACGGTGGCCTTGGCCGCCAGGCTGCCGGCCACGGCCAGCATGGGCACAAGCGTCAGAAAGCGCCCCGCCAGCATGGCCAGGCCCGTGGTGGTGTTGAAGAAGGGCGTATTGGCATTCAGCCCTGCAAAAGCCGAGCCGTTGTTGGCCGTGGCCGAGGCATAGGCGTAGAGAATCTCCGAGAAGCCATGCGGGCCGCGGTTGTTGAGGCTGGCTGCGGCATCCGGCCAGAGCACGGCCAGCGCCGTGAAGCCCAGAACGCAGGCCGGCGGCACCAGCACCGCAAGCATGACCAGCTTGATCTCGCGCACCTCGATCTTCTTGCCCAGGAATTCAGGGGTACGACCAATCATCATGCCGGCCAGAAACACCGTGAGGATGGCGTACTGAATCAGGTTGATCAGTCCCACGCCGTCGCCGCCGAAGACGCAGTTGAGCATCATCTGCGCCAGCGGCGTGATGCCGCCCAGCGGGGTCAGCGAATCATGCATGGCATTGACCGAGCCCGTGGTGGCCGCGGTGGTGGTAGCCACGAACAAGGCCGTATCGGCAATGCCGAAGCGCAACTCCTTGCCCTCCATATTGCCGCCGCTCTGGGTCAGGCTGTATTGCTGATCGGCTCCGGCGCGCGCCAGCAGCTGGCTGCCGTTTTGCTCGGCCACAAACACCAGGCTCAGAAAGCCGACGAACATCACCATGCAGGCAGCAAACAGCACCCAGCCCTGCTTGCGGCGCAGCAGCATGGAGCCGAAGGCGTAGGTCATGCCGGCCGGGATCAGCAGCATCGAGAGGATGTGCAGCAGATTGGTCAGCGGCGTCGGGTTCTCGAAGGGATGGGCTGCATTCATGCCGAAGAAGCCGCCGCCATTCGTGCCCAGATGCTTGATGCTTTCCAGGCTGGCCACCGGCCCCATCAGCAGCTGCTGACGGCCACCTTCGAGCGTCGTCGCCACCGCGTCGGTGTGCAGAGTCTGCGGAATGCCCTGCCAGACATAGACCAGGGCCATGATGAAGGAAAGCGGCAGCAGCACGCGCCAGAACACACGCACGAAGTCGACCCAGAAGTTGCCGACATCCTTGCTACTGGATCGCGCCAGGCCGCGCACAAAGCCGGCACCGGCAGCAACACCCGTGGTGGCACCGGCAAACATCAGAAAGGTGATGACCACCATCTGCGTTGCATTGCTCAGGCTGTTCTCACCCGAGTAGGCCTGCCAGTTGGTGTTGGTGATGAAGGAGGCTGCGGTGTTGAAGGCCAGGTCGGGCGCCTGCGCCGCGATCTCCAGCGGGTTCAGCGGCAGTGCGCCCTGCAGGCGCAGCAGCAGATAACCCAGCAGCATCATCAGCGCATTGCTCAGAACCAGAGCGGTGCCATAGCGCTGCCAGCCCATGCGCTCCTGCGGGTTCACGCCCATGACCCGGTAGCTCAGGCGCTCCAGCCAGCCATGACGCTCGCTGGTAAAGCAGCGTGCCAGCCATTGGCCCATGGGTATGGTCAGCAAGGTTGCCGCAGTCAGCACGGCGGCAAATTCCATCCAGGGTAACCACATGATCCACCCCTTTCACAGACGCGCCAGGGCGCGCACAAAGCCCAGCAGTCCGACAAAGCAGACCACCGTCAGGCTCACAAAAATCAGGTCTTGCAGCACTTGCATGGCGGCCCCTTCAGAATTTCTCGGGGCGCAGCAGCGCATAGCCCAAATAGGCAAACAGCCCCAGCGCCGTCAGGGCGGCCAGGGCTTCAATCCAGGTGATGGTCATTTCATTCCTCCCGCAAGCCGTTCACGCGGCTTGATTGCGATGGAGGAACTGTAGGAATTCGCCCGTCAAGAACGGGTAGAGATTGGGCGTGCCGATATCAAGACGGTATCAAGAAGCGGCTCGATTCGCGGCCGCAATCCCGGCCAGCCACTGAACGCGCAAGGCCAGCACGATGACCAGCGCCAGTACAGCCAAGGCCACGGAGCCCACGCCCGTCCAGCCCCAGCGCGACCAGAACCAGCCCGCCCCGGCCCCCAGTACGCTGGAGCCCATGTAATAGCCCCAGAGGTATAGCGATGATGCGTGCCCCTTGGACTGCGTGGCCAGTCGCCCCACCCAGCCGCTGGCCACCGAATGCGCGATGAAAAACCCTGCCGTCAGCAGGACGATGCCGAGCACGATGACGGCCAGCGGCTGCAACAGGGTCAAAACCACGCCCGCGGCCATCAGCAAAGTGCCAGCAACCAGCACCGGGCCGCGACCCAGCCTGTCGGCCAGCCCCCCGGCAATCGGCGACGCCGCCGTGCCCAGCAGATAGGCGTAGAAGATATGGCTGATCTGCAGCTGGCTCAACTGATAGGGCGATGTGCTGAGCAGAAAGCCGGCATAGTTGTAGATGCTGACAAACACGCCCATCAGGCCGAAGGCGATCAGGAACAGCAGCGGCAGGCCCGGGTGGCGCAGATGCCGGCCCCAGGCCTGCAGGTGATACCGGGCACCCAGCCCGGTCTTCTTGACGAAGTTGCGCGAGTTGGGCAGCAGCCAGACAAAGCCCAGGGCTGCCAGCAGGTCAAGCACCGACAGCGCAGCCATGGCGTGGCGCCAGCCCCAGAACTCGGTCATCGCGCTCATGCCGACCCGGCCCAGCATGCCGCCCAGCGCCGTGCCACCCACATACAGGCCCATGGCAAAGCCCAGGCCGGGCGGATCGATCTCCTCGGACAGATAGGCCATGGCCACGGCAGGCACGCCGCCCAGCAACAAGCCTTCCAGCGCGCGTGCGGCCAGCAGCGCATGCCACTGCGGCATGAACGAAGCCAGCAGATTGCACAGCGCCGCCAGTGCCATGGAGATGAACATCAGCTTGCGCCGCCCCAGCCCCTCGGACAAGGCCCCCGCCAGCACGATGGAGCCGGCCAGGCAGGCCGTGGAGACCGACAGCGCCAGCGCGCTCTGTGCCGGACTGACGGCAAAGCTGTGGACCAGCTCGGGCAGCAGCGGCTGCACGCAGTACAGCAGAGAGAAGGTGGCAAACCCCGCCAGGAACAGTGCCACGCTGACCCGCCGGTACTCGGGCGTGCCGCGCTTGATCCATACCGGAGCGGCAGAGGCTGGAGACTGGATGGGCCAGGAGGTGTTCACATCCTGCGGGGCGCTGTTCATGAGGGGCAAATAAGGACCGGAGACTAGGCCGCTATTGTGCTCCGCATCTGCCCGCGGCCGGAGCCAGCGGCCCCGGGCAATGGCGTCGCCCGTCCCGCATTTGCCGGAGCATCTCCATGAATTGGCCCTGCCGTTAAAATAAGCGCCCTCAAGACTTATTCACAGGTCTGCCCTGCATGGGTGCGGGCCTGGTGCGGCAAACGGACCGCCGCACCTTTTGTTGTCACAGCCGGCGTTCTCCGGCTGTATTTACAGCTCTCAATACTGTGTCATACGCCCCAGAAACTCGGCGCCGTCGTACGTTCGCCATCATTTCCCACCCGGACGCGGGTAAGACCACGCTGACCGAAAAGCTGCTGCTGTTCTCGGGCGCGATCCAGATTGCCGGCGCCGTCAAGGGCCGCAAGGCCTCGCGCCACGCCACCTCCGACTGGATGGAAATCGAAAAGCAGCGCGGCATCTCGGTGGCCTCGTCGGTGATGCAGATGAGCTACCGCGACCATGTGATCAACCTGCTCGACACTCCCGGCCACAAGGACTTCTCGGAAGATACCTACCGCGTGCTGACGGCCGTGGACTCGGCGCTGATGGTGATCGATGCGGCCAACGGCGTGGAATCGCAGACCCGCCGCCTGATCGAGGTCTGCCGCCAGCGCGACACGCCCATCATCTCCTTCATCAACAAGTTCGACCGTGAAGTGCGCGACCCGCTGGACATCATGGACGAAGTCGAGCGCGAGCTGGGCATGCCCTGCTGCCCCATCACCTGGCCCGTGGGCCAGGGCAAGAGCTTCGGCGGCATCATCAATCTGCGCACGCAGAGCATGACGGTGTTCACCCCCGGCAGCGATCGCGGCCCCAAGGACTTCGAAGTCATCCCTCTCAGCGAAGGCGACAAGCTGCGCGCACGCTTTGGCAAGGCTTTCGACGATGCCCTGGAATCCATGGAACTGGCCGTTGGCGCCTCGGCCGAATGGAACCATGAGGCCTTCCTGGCAGGCAAGCTGACCCCCGTGTTCTTCGGCTCCGGTGTGAACAACTTCGGTGTGATGGAAGTGCTGGACGCCGTGGTCGACATGTCGCCTCCGCCCGGCCCACGCGTGGCTTTCACCGAGGTGAACCGCGTACGCGAAGAAAAGATCATTCGCCCTGAAGACAAAGGCTTCTCGGGGGTGGTTTTCAAGGTCCAGGCCAATATGGACAGCAACCACCGCGACCGCATCGCCTTTGTGCGCGTGGCCAGCGGCAAGTACACGCCTGGCATGAAGATGAAGGTGCAGCGCACCGGCAAGGAACTGCGCCCCACATCCGTGGTGACCTTCATGAGCCAGCGCCGCGAGGCCGTCGACGAAGCCTATGCGGGCGACATCATCGGCTTCACGATTCACGGCGGCGTGCAGTTGGGCGACTCCATCACCGACGGCCCCAGCCTGCAGTTCACCGGCCTGCCCTTCTTTGCCCCCGAAATGTTCATGACCGTGGTGCTCAAGAACCCGCTGCGTACCAAGCAGCTGCAGCAAGGCCTGATGCAGCTGGGCGAGGAAGGCGCGATCCAGGTCTTCAAGCCCGATGTCGGCGGCAATATGCTGCTGGGCGCCGTGGGCCAGCTGCAGTTCGAAGTGGTGCAGCACCGCCTGAAGACCGAGTACGACTGCGACGTGCGCCTGGAAGGCTGCCAGTACACCGGGGCGCGCTGGATCACGGCCGACTCGCCCGCCGAGCTGCGCGAGTTCGAGAACGCCTACCCCATGCGTCTGGCGCATGATGCGGCCGACACCCTGGCCTATCTGTGCACCAGCCCCTATGACGTGCGCCTGGCGCAGGAGCGTTTCCCCAAGATCCACTTCCACCCGCTGCGCGAGCATGCGGGCCTGGCACTGGGCTCGGCGAATTGAGCGTGATCACCCCCTGAGGCGCTTCGCGCCTTCCCCCTCTCTGGCTTCGCCGGAGGGGGACGACATCCTCGCTGCGAGGCGGCTCTTGCTCGATGTCTCTGAGTTGGACCGCGCTAGCTTCAGGCGAGGATCAACATCGAGAGAGTTTGTTGTGAGCCAAGAATTTCTGCGTCCTTTGTCTGAGCTGCAGACGCCTGCCAAGCTGCTGGGCGTGCTGACCGATATCGACGACACGCTGACCACCGACGGCGTGGTGCCCGAGCATGTGGTGGCCGCGATTGCGCGCCTCAAGGATGCGGGCCTGAAGGTCGTGCCCATCACCGGCCGCCCCGTGGGCTGGAGCGTGCCCTTTGCATCGGCCTGGCCCGTGGACGCCATCGTGGCCGAGAACGGTGCCGTGGCCCTGCGCCGCAATGCCCAGGGCGGCCTGGACAAGCTCTACCAGCAATCCGCCGACGAGCGTGCCCGCAACTTTGCCCGTATGCAGCAGGTGCTCGAGCAGATCGAGGCCACCGTGCCCGGCGCCAGACGCGCCACGGACTCGGCCGGCCGCGAATGCGATATCGCCGTGGACCACAGCGAATTCACGAACATGCCCCAGGCACAGATCGATGAATGCGTGGCCATCATGAAGGCGGCCGGCATGAACGCCACCGTCAGCTCCATCCACATCAACGGCTGGTTCGGCGAGCACAACAAGCTCGAAGGCGCGCGCTGGATCACACGCGAGCTGTTCGACATCGATCTGGACGCCACGCTGGCGCGCTGGGTGTATATCGGCGACTCGACCAACGACCAGCAGATGTTCGAGCACATGCCCCACAGCGTGGGCGTGGCCAATATCGCGCGCTTCGTGCCCCAGCTCAGGCATCTGCCGCGCCATGTGACCTCGGCCGAGCGCGGCGACGGCTTTGTGCAGCTTGCCGATCAGTTGCTGACTCAGCAAAAATAGTAGCTTCAACCGCTCTTTGCTTAAAGATTTCACTATCAAAACAATCTGAAATCGTTTGGAAACAAGCGCAAGCAGCTCTCATTTTCAAAGGCCTCCGTGCTTGCCGGCACAGAGGCCTTTTTTGACGCCCATCCATCGCCAAACACGATGCACCCACCCGTACAAGACGACCCCCGGATGCGTAAAAACCCACGGTTGGCACTCACTACAATTTTTGATTCATTTCAAAACACTTCTGAGAGACCAACACCATGCGCATGATTCGCCGCACCTTCGTCGCCACGGCCGTGGCAGCAACAGCTGCCCTGAGCGCAGGCACTGCATTTGCCCAGGGCAAGGAAGTCAAGATCGGCTATGCGCTGGCCGTCAACTCCCACTACGGCGCGGCCGCCAACGCCTGGGCCGAAGGCGTGGAAAAAGGCACCAACGGTGCCTACAAGTTCAAGCAGTTCCCCGCCTCCGCCCTGGGCGGCGAGCGTGAGCTGATCGAAGGCCTGCAGCTGGGCACTGTGGAAGCCGCCATCGTCTCCACCGGCGCCCTGAGCAACTTCGTGCCCGATGTGGGCGTGGTGGACATTCCCTTCCTGTTCCGCGACACCCAGCACGCACGTGCCGTGATGGACGGCGCTTTCGGTCAGGAGCTGCTGGCCAAGTTCCAGAAGCGCGGCCTGATCGCGCTGGCCTGGGGCGAGCAGGGCTTTCGCCACCTGAGCAACAACAAGCATGCCGTCAATGGCGTGGCTGACCTCAAGGGCCTGAAGATCCGCGTGACCGAGAACCCCGTGCACATCACGGCCTTCCGCACCCTGGGTGCCTCGCCCACCCCCATGTCCTGGCCCGAAGTCATCGGTGCGCTGCAGCAGGGCACAATCGACGGCCAGGAGAACCCCATCTCCGTGCTGGTGTCCGCCAAGCTGTGGCAGGTGCAAAAGCACCTGACCCTGACCTCCCACGTCTACGCCCCCATGGCCCTGATCGTGTCACCCTCGTTCTGGGGTTCGCTGAACGCGGCCCAGAAGACCGCCTTCACGGAAGCCGCCAAGAAGGGTGCGCTGGCATCGCGCGCCTTTGTGGACAACGTGGAGAAGAAGGGCGTTGAAGAAGCCAAGGCCAACGGCATGAAGGTCGTGGAGAAGGTCGACCAGGCCGCCTTCCGCACAGCGCTGGAGCCCGCGTACAAGGAATACGCCAAGAAGTTCGGCCAGAAGACGCTGGACTCCATCACCGCCGTCAAGTAAGCACTGCCAACATGGGCCTGTCTCCTCGGAGACGGACCTATGCATTTTTCTCCCTCCTGGGCAAGGCAGGTCCTTGCCCGGCTGCGGTCAGCACGAATGGACTTGCGCCAATTCCTGCCGATGATGATGCAGCTCTCAACTTTGTGATGCAGCCAGCTCTTGCGGCAGGTTTCGCCGCTGCCCCTGCTCACCCCCACTCCTATGCTTGATCGTATCGAACGCATTCTCGTGGCCGGCAATCGCTGGCTGCTGATCTTGCTGCTGCTGGCCATGGCCTGCATCGTTTTTGCCAATGTGGTGCTGCGCTACACCACGGGCGACTCCATCGTCTGGGCCGAAGAAGTGGCCCGCCACATGATGATCTGGGTCACTTTCCTGGGCGCAGGCCTGGTGCTGCGCTTTGGCGGCCATGTGGCCATCGACAATCTGCACCGCAGCGTGAGCACCCGCAAGGCACAGGCCATGCGCGGCTTTGTCGTGCTCATACTGGCGGTCTTCTTTGCCGTGATGACCGTGACCTCCTCGCAGTATGTGTACGCCACGCGCTTTCAGACCACGGCGGCCACGGACATCCCGATCTCCTATATCTACGGCGCCATGCCCGTGGGCTTTGTGCTGATGCTGATCCACCTGCTGTTCATCGCACGCGGCTACATCACCGCCGGCAGCTTCGCCGAGTCCGATGAAATGGATGCGGACGCCGCAGCGTCGATATGAAACACCCCCTGAGTCGCTGCGCGCCTTCCTCCTGGAAGGGGGACGACAGCCTCGCCGCGGGGCGGCGCGGCCGGCACAGACCCTTGCTCGCTGTCCCTGGCTTGAGCCAGGCCAGTTTTATGCGTTGCGCCACAAATCTGAGTCGCTGCGCGCCTTCCCCCTTAAAGGGGGACGACAGCCTAGCTGGGGTAGCCTTAGCTGCGGGGCGGCGCGGCCGCCGCAGGCCCTTGCTCGCTGTCCCTGGCTTGGGTCAGGCCAGTTTTATGCGTTGCGCCACGAATCACTGATCGATTGAAACATCATGGGTATCACTTTATTTGTTGCCATCATCGTCCTGCTCACGCTGGGCTTTCCGGTGGCGTTTGCGCTGGCCATCTCGGCCGCCCTGGCGGTCTTTGTGGGCGGACGTTATCCACAGCTGATCGTCTTCAAGGAAATGTTCACGGGCATCGACAGCTTTCCGCTGATGGCCGTGCCCTTCTTCATCCTGGCCGCAGAACTGATGTCGGGCGGTGCGCTGACTGCCGTGCTGCTGCGCTTTGCCGCCCAGTTCGTCGGTCATCTGCGCGGCGGCCTGGGCTATGCCAATGTGCTGTCGCTGACCATGTTCTCGGGCATCTCGGGCTCGGCCCTGGCCGATGCTGCCGGCCCCGGCTCCATGATGGTCAAGATGATGGACAAGGCCGGCTACAGCCGACCCTATGCGGCCGCACTGACGGCCAGCACCGCCATCGTCGGCCCCATCATTCCGCCATCGGTCAGCATGATCATCTATGCGCTGCAGGATGAGAAGGTGTCCGTGGGCGGCCTGTTCATGGCCGGTTTCATTCCCGGCATTCTGATCGCGCTGGCCATGGCGGCCGTCAACTGGTGGGTCTGCAAGAAGCGCAACTACCGCAGCACCGAGCCGCGCCCCTCGGCCCGCGAGATGTGGAGCACCAGCTTCAAGGCCATCCCCGCGCTGATGCTCATCGTGCTCATCGTGGTTGGCATTCGCTTCGGCATCTTCACGCCCACGGAAGCCTCCGTCGTGGCCGTGTTCTATGCCCTGGTCTGCGGCAAATGGGTTTACCGCACGCTCAGGTGGTCGGCCCTGCCCGGCATTCTGGCGCGCTCGGCCATGCTCACGGCCTCGGTGCTGCTGGTGATGGCAACCTCGGCCGCCTTTGCCTGGGTGCTCACGGTGGAAGGCATTCCGCAGTACCTGTCCGAGCTGATCGTGAGCTGGGAGCTCTCGCCCGTGATGTTCCTGATTGCCGTGAACATTCTGCTGCTGGTCTTCGGCATCTTCATGGAGCCGCTGCCCGGCGTGATGATTCTGGTGCCCATTCTCGCGCCCATCGCCTTCAGCCTGGGCATCGATCCCACGCACTTCGCCATGGTGGTGATCGTCAACCTCACGCTGGGCATGATCACGCCGCCGGTCGGCGGCCTGCTGTTCGTGACGGCCGTGTCCACGCGCGTGTCCATCACCGAGCTGACGCGCGAGATGCCGCTGTTCCTGCTGGCCCACTTCGTCGTGCTGTGCCTGCTGACCTTCATCCCGGCACTGTCCACCTGGCTGCCGCACACGCTGGGCTTCCAGTAAAGCGGACTGTGCTGGACCACAAGGCCTGCGTGCATCACGGAGGCCTTTTTTTCGATCAAAAATCGGTGCCGCGGCCCCATGAACACCATGCACCTGCCTTGGCAGAAATGGCACTGGTGATGCGTGATGATGGTGAGGTGTGTTGTGGAAGGACGCGCTGCATGCGCCGTATCGGCCGCCCTTGCGTGCGCGCTACAAGCGACGTTCACTCACTTCCACGCACGCGCCCAGCGCCCCGAAATGCTGCACCAGGCGGTCCTTTTGTGTTAATTTCCACGCAAAACTGACCCGCCATTTCCATCTCAAACTGACCCACCCTTTGGCTTGAGCCGTAAGGCTCAAGATGTGGATAAGGTTTTGTTTC